>DASVSA010000240.1:0-27536 GCA_036388335.1 Longimicrobium sp.
GGGGGCGATTTCCACGCATCCACGCGCCACTGAGACGTCGGCGGGGCCGCAGGCGAGGAGAAAACCAGATCATCCGCCAATACAGAAGATGCGCCCCCTCCCCCGCACGCGGGGCGAGGGGGCCGGGGGGTGGGGGCCCCGCTCGCCGCCCGCGAAGTAGTCCCCTCTCCCAGGGCGGTTTCTGGGAGAGGGTGGCAGCTGTAAGCTGCCGGGTGAGGGCCCTACGCCCCCGGCATGAACCGCGACCTCGCCTGCAGCAGCGCCTCCTCGGCCTCTCCCACGGAACCCTGCTCAAGCGCCCCGGCGGCGCGCGAAAGGCTCTCGCGGGCCTGCTCCAGGATGGGGCGCGGGATGCCCTCCTCCACGCGCTCCGTGCGCCACGTCTCCCCCTCCAGCGCCCCCCGCGCATCGTTGACGCGCCCCTCGCGCAGGTCCAGCAGCACCCCGTCGATCCAGCCGACGAGGTTGGCGGTGGCCTGCGAGCCGGTGAAGATGGTATGCGGGTCCGACCCCTGGTCGCTCATGCTCGCTCCTCGTTGACGAACCTGGGCGGCAGCCCGACCGGGCGGAGCCGCTGAACCACCGACGCCGCGGCCAGCGCGCGCTCCTCGCCCCGCGGCGGAGCCACGATCTGCAGCCCCACCGGCATCCCCTCCGCGTCCAGCCCCGCGGGGACCGACGCCACCGGGAGGCCCGTGAGGCTGAGCACGAAGGTGGGCGCCAGCCAGTCCACGTACGTCTCCATCTCCCGCCCGCCCACCGTGCGCGGATAGTTCTCCTCCACCACGAAGGGAGGCACCGCCATGGTGGGGGTCAGCAGCAGGTCGTAGTCGGCGAAGAAGGAGCGGAAGCGCTCCCAGATGCGCCGCCGCGCGCCCTCGGCGGCCCCGAGCGACTCCACGCTGGTGGCGAGGCCGGCGCGCACGTTGTTGGCCACGTTGGGCCCGAAGTGCTCCAGCTTGTCCAGGTGGGGATGAAGCTGCGAGACGAACCAGAGCCCGCGCAGCGCCAGGAAGGCCGGGCGCCCGTACGCCAGGTCCAGCTCGACCTCCTCCACCGCCGCGCCCGCCTCCCTCAGCGCGAGCGCCCCCTCGCGGCACACGCGCTCCACCCCCGCGTCGATGCCGATCCCCGCGATGTCCGGGCAGTACGCCACCCGCAGCCCGCGCGCGTCGGCGGCGCGCACGGCGGCGGCGAAGTCGCGCCCATCCACCGGCTGGGCCAGGGGCGCGCGGTCGCTGGCGCCCGCGACGGCCTGCAGGCCCAGCGCCACGTCCTCGGCGGCGCGGCCCATCACCCCCGTCACCTGCATGGGGTCCCACAGGTACTCCTGCGGCCAGGTGGGGACGAGGCCCACCGAAGGGCGCAGCCCCACCACGCCGCAGAACGAGGCGGGGATGCGCAGCGAGCCGCCCAGGTCCGTGCCCTGCGCCAGCGCGAACATCCCCGTCGCCAGCCCCACCGCGCCGCCGCCGGTGGAGCCGCCCGCGCTGCGCTCCGGGTTCCACGGGTTGCGCGTCCGGCCGAAGACGGGGTTGAAGGTGTTGCCCCCCGCCGCGAATTCCGGCGTGTTCGTCTTCCCCACGATCACGGCCCCGGCGGCGCGCAGCCGCTCCACCACCTGCGCGTCGTGCCCGGGCACGTGGTCCGCGAAGAGCGGCGATCCGTAGGTGGTGCGCACCCCGGCCACCTCGGTGACGTCCTTGATCCCCACCGTCACGCCCGCCAGCGGCCCCACCTCCTCGCCGGCCGCGATGCGCGCCTCCAGCGCCGCGGCCTCGTCGCGCGCCCGCGGGTTGAGCGTCACCACCGCGTTCAGCTCGGGGTTGAAGCGCTCGATGCGCGCCATGCAGGCGTCCAGCACCTCCACGGGCGAGACTTCCCGCGCGCGCACCCGCCGGGCGGTCTCGGCGGCGGAGAGTAGGGCGAGCGATTCGTCGGGCATGATGGGCCGGTTGGGGGGATGGACGGCGTCGGGAATGTAACCGCAATCTCACACGGAGGCACGGAGACACGGAGAGGCGGGTCAGATCCACGCGCCGTCGGTGAAGTGCTCGCCGCGCTCGAAGCGGTCCACGGCGAGGGGGGCGATGGGGAAGGTGGAGCACCGGCCATCGGCGGCCAGCTCGGCGACGGCGAGGCCGGTAGCGGGGGCCAGCATCAGCCCGTGCCCGCTGAACCCCGCGGCGACGATGAAGCCCGGGAGCGCGGGGTGCTCGCCGAGGAGGCCGTTCTGGTCCGGCGTCATCTCGTAGAGCCCGGCCCACGCCTCGGCCACGGAGTGCACCCGCGCGGGCGGATACCTTCGGCGGAGCGCCGGCAGCAGCTCCGCTTCCAGGCGCCCGTGGTCGCACTCGAAGTTCTCGCCCGCCGGCTCGTCGCCGCGCGAGCGGCCGATCACCAGCCGCTCCGCGTCGCCGGGGGCGCGGGGATCGTCCAGGCGCCAGTGAGTGCCGTCCGGATCGAAGATCATGGGGATGCGCGACGGGAGCGGCTCGTGCAGCTGGAGGCGGAAGAGGTGCTGGCGCACGGGGGTGATGGGAAGCGCGATCCCCGCCGCGCTCCCCACCGCCGCCGCGAAGGCGCCGGCCGCGTTCACCACCACGGGCGCCGCGATGGTGCGCTCGCCCTCCGCCGACTCGACGCGCACGCCGGACACTCGCCCGCCGCCCCGCTCCACCTCCACCACCGTGCCGTGCACGTACTCCGCGCCCGCCGCCTCGGCCAGTGCGCGGAAGCCGGCGAGCACCTCGCGCGGCTCCAGGTATCCGTCCTCGGGGCCGAAGACGCCCAGCTCGACGTCGCCCGTCTCCAGCCCCGGCACGTGCGCGGCGACCTGCTCGCGCGTCCAGCGCTCCACGCTCGCGCCGCTGGCCCGCTGCGCCTCGAAGCGCCGCTCCAGCGCGCCGGCCCCCGCCGCGTCGGCCAGGAAGAGGTATCCCCGCTGGCGGAACCAGGCGCGTGACGCATGGCCGGCGGCGCGCGTCATGTCATCAAAGCGGCGGTAGAAGCTCACGCTGTGCCGGGCCATCGCCACGTTGAGCGGCGAGCCGTACTGCTGCCGGATGCCGCCCGTGGCCAGGCGCGAGGATGCGCGGGCATAGGTGGGGTCGCGCTCCACCACGACGACGCGGGCATCGCCCAGCCGCTGCCGCAGGTGAAGCGCGCTGCTGGACCCCACCACGCCGCCGCCCACCACGACCACGTCCGCCGTCTCGCGCATTCAGGGCCTCCAGGAGCGTTTACGATTTGGACACACCGGGATTCTGGGCACCGGACGGCGAGAAAACCAGGGGTTCGAGCGAGCTGAAAGGCCCTCACCCCCCGACCCCCTCTCCCGATAACGGGCGAGGGGGCGCATCCCCGGTGCGAGGGGTTTTTTCAGTGGCGTCGCGCCCGCCGCCGCGTCGAAACAACCAGCCGCGCGCTGAAGTTCTCCCCCTCCCCCACGCTCCCCCGCACGCGGGGGAGGGGGCCGGGGGGTGGGGGCCCATCGTCGCGCCGACACCGAAGATGCGCCCCCTCTTCCGTTATCGGGAGAGGGTGATGGGGGTGAGCGCCAGCGGCCTCGTTCTTGAAACAGATGGGTGCGGGAAGGCGGGGCGGCGGAATTCCTTGCGGATACCGGGAGACACGCCCACCTTGCAGACCCTGTATTCTACCCGGCCGCGGCGCGCCGGGTGCCTACGACAACGGCAAACCCGGCGAAAGCCGGCGACGCAAAGCTACGAGGCTACAGCCGCTCGCACGAGCGGCCATGCCAGTCGAGCCGCCGAAAAGGTGACCGCCATGCGCGCACCCACTCTCCCCGCCACTCCCGCGCCCCCGCAGGGGTCCGTCCCATGAGCGCCCCCACGTCGCTCGCCGGGGGGGATGCCGGCTCGTCCGCGCGCGCACGCACGCTGCTCGCCCCCATCCACGACCTGCTGGAGGGAGTGGTCCACCGGCTCGGCGCGTCGGCGGCGGGCTTCGTGGCGTCCGTGCCCGACGCGGACTTCCTGCGCGCGCCCGGCGCGCCGGACCAGCCGCGCCTGGAGAACGCGCTGGACGACCTGCGCGCCTACATCGAGGAAGCCATCGCCTCGGGCGACGCGCGCTACCTGACGCTCGCGGACGATGGGGCCTCCGTGGCTCTGGTGCCGGTGGTGTGCGGCGACGAGGAGCCGCTGGGGTGCCTGGCCGCGCTGGGGCGCCACGGCTGGTCGGCCACGGAGCGGGTGGCGCTGGAGTGCATGGCCGCCACCGCCGCGGCCACGGCGGCCTGCACGCGTGCCGAGCACCGGGTGCGGATGCTGGAGGGCGCGCTGCGGGCGGCGGACCACGGGGTGACCATCGCGGACGAGCGCGGCCGCATCGTCTACACCAACCCGGCCGAAGCGCGGATGCACGGCTACGAGGTGGAAGACCTGTACGGGCGCGAGGCCCGGTCGCTGGCGCCGCCGGAGCTGTGGAGCCCGTCGGCGGGGGTGCCCGTGCGCCGCGCCGGGCGCTGGGCGCGCGAGCGCACCAACGTGCGCAGCGACGGGACGCGCTTCCCCGTGCGGCTCTGCTCCGACGCCATCGTGGACGACGAGGTGGGGCCGCTGGGGCTCGTCACCTGGTGCGAGGACCTCACCGCCCGCGGGCGCGCCGAGGCGGAGAGCCGCGCCGCCGCCATCGAGCGCGATCCGCTCACCGGCGTGCTCGACCGCACGGCCTTCATGCGCCACCTGGAGATCGCCTGCGCCGCGCGGGGGCAGGCCGGGGGCGCCGATTTCGCGCTTCTCTTCGCGGACCTCGACCGCTTCAAGGCCGTGAACGACCGCCACGGCCACGCCGCGGGCGACGCGCTGCTGCGCGCGGTGGGGCGCCGTCTGGCCTCGTGCGTGCGCCCCACGGACACCGTGGGCCGCGTGGGCGGCGACGAGTTCGCGGTGCTGGTGCGCGGTGCCGGGCGCGAGGCGGACGCGGTGCCGGTGGTTCACCGCATCCAGCGCTCGCTGGCCGCCGCGGCCAACGTGGGGACGGTGGAGATCCGCGCCTCGGCCAGCATCGGCATCGCGCTGAGCTCGGAGTGCGAGGCGGCGGAGGAGCTGCTGGCCTGCGCGGACCGGGCGATGTACCGGGCCAAGGCGCTGGGCCCCGGCCACTACGGCGCCGCCGACGCCGCGCTGCGCACCCACGACTCGGCGGTGGGCGCCCTGGAAGCGGACCTGCGCCGCGCCATCGAGGGCGACGAGCTCGCCCTCCACTTCCAGCCCATCGTGTCGCTTGCCGACGGGGGGCTGGTGGGGTTCGAGGCGCTGGTGCGCTGGAACCACCCGGAGCGCGGCCTGCTGGGCCCGCAGGCGTTCCTCCCCGTGGCGGAGCGCAGCGAGCTGATCGTGGACATCGACCGCTGGGTTCTCCGCGCCGCCGCGCGCCAGCTCCGCGACTGGACGATCCGCTACCCGGCCCCCCACCGCGTGTCGGTGAGCGTCAACTTCTCCGGCCGCCACGTGGTGCGCCCGGACGTGGCGGAGCACACGCGCGACGTGCTGCGGGAGTTCGGGCTGGAGCCCGGCCGGCTCACGGTGGAGGTCACCGAGACCTCCATGGTGGAAGATGCCGAGGCCGCAGCCGCCTCCCTCACGCGGCTGCGCGAGCACGGCGTGCACCTGGCGCTGGACGACTTCGGCACGGGCTACTCGTCGCTCGCCTACCTGCGGCAGCTCCCGTTCGACATCCTCAAGATCGACCGCTCGTTCGTGCAGCGGGTGGGCCACGCCGCGTCCGACCGGGCCATCGTGAGGAGCGTCGTCGCCCTGGCCCACACGCTGGGCCTGAGCGTCACCGCCGAGGGCGTGGAGACGCCGGAGCAGGAGAGCTCGCTGCGCTCACTGGGGTGCGAGCACGCGCAGGGCTTCCTCTTCGCGCAGCCCGTGTCCGCCGCCGTCGCCGCCGGCTGGATCGAACGGCGATAAGGGCGCTCACGCAAAAGACACGGAGGCACGGAGAACGACGCTGTTCTCCGTGCCTCCGTGTCTCTGTGTGATGCTTCTCAGTTCAGGAGCAGCGAGGCGAGGATGACGCCGATGGCGACGGCGGCCACCGTGTACCAGAAGCTGGTGCCGAGCTGCTGCTCACGCTCGCCGCGCTCCGCCGCGACCGCGCGGACCGTCTGGTCCATCTCCTTGTCGCTCACGCGGACCGACGGGGTGCGTTCGGCGGCCACGGGCTCCGTGCGGGAGGCCGGGGCTTCGGCGGCGCGCGCCTCACGGGCCGGAGCGGCATCGAAGGACGGCTTCTCGATCTGCTGAGCCGCCGCGGGGGCGGCGCACAGGGCGAGCACTGCGGCGGTCCAGAGCACCTTGCGCATGGTTCCTCCCGGAGTTGGTTGGCCCCGCGCTCGCCATCTGGCGAGCGGGGTGGCGCAAGGCAATGCAAGCTCCGTGCGTCGCCGCTCAAACCACCAGCGGCGAGCCCAGCACGGCGGGCGGACCGCCGGGACGGCGCGGGTGCGGCCGGGCCTCGCGCCCGGGAACGCCGCGCAGGATCCACGCGGAGGCGATCAGCGTGACCGCGGTCACCGCCAGCAGCAGCGGGAGGCCGCCGTGCGCCCGTATCCATGCGATCAGCACCGCGTCGTCCAGCCCGCTCCCCGCGACGCCGGCCAGGACGGAGATCAGCAGGTTGTCGGCGGCGTGCAGCAGCATCCCCAGCCACACGGAGCCGGTGCGCACCGCCAGGAACCCCGCCGCCACTCCGAAGGCGAAGCGGTTGGGGAGCCCCACCGCCTGCCCGTGCGCCAGCGCAAAGAGCGCGGACGAGCCTACCACCGCCGCGTACACTCCCCAGCGCGACTCCAGCCGCCGCTGCATCCAGCCCCGGAACGCGATCTCCTCGGTGACCGGCGCCAGGACCACGGCGACCAGCACCAGCGGGAGCCATCCCCAGGGCCGCTTGGCGTACTCCTGCAGGAAGGTGTCGTCCGGCGCTATCACGCCCAGGTACATCATGACGAAGAGCAGGGAGAGCTGCGCGGCCAGGAGCGGCACCACCACCGCGAGCACCCGCCCCGCGCCCTGCCCCGGGCGCCCGAGCCGCGCCCGCGCCATCCGCCGCATGCGCGCCATCCCCCGCCCGCGGTAGCCGTGCACCCAGAGGAACGCCGCCGCCACCGCCAGCACCCACAGCGTTACCAGGAAGGGATGAGCGCCGGCCAGGATGGGCGCGAGCCCCACCCCGTTCCACAGCATGAAGAGGAAGAAAACGCCCAGGATGCTGAAGAAGGTGCGCATGTGGGGAGGCGTGGGGGAGAATCGCGAGCCGGGGGCAACCCCGGGGCTTACAAGAGCACGGACGCGCGGAGGAAAAGGTTTCGTCAGGGCTGGTCCACCGACCGCGCCAGCTCCATCACGATGCGCGCCAGGCGCGGATAGTCGCCGCGGAAGTGGTGGCCGCCGCGCAGCTCCACCACGTCGGCGCCCGAGCTGGCCATCTCCGGACAGGCGCCCTTTTCGTCGCCCTGGCCGTGGATGCAGACGACGCGGGTGCCGCGCAGCTTCTCCATCTCGGGGCGCACGGCGCGCGCGGGGGCCGAGGAGGTGGTCCACCACTGCTGGACGCGGAACTCGAAGACCGCATCGTGGGCAAGCGCGAGCAGCGCCACCGCGCCCACCCGGCCGCGCGTGTCGGAGGGAAGGCGGTTGAGGAGGAAAGGGGCGACGTCCGCTCCCATCGAGTACCCCACCACCACCACGCGCTCGCGCTGCCAGGCCGCGCCGTAGTGGCGGATCACCAGGTCCAGGTCGCGCGCGGCCTCTTCGGGGGTGCGCGGCGCCCAGTAGTACGCCGTGCTGTGCCACACCACGGCGGGGATCCCCGCGCCCCGCAGGTCGGCCGCCAGGCGATTGGCCAGCCCCGCCATGGGCCCGTCGCCGGAGAGGAGCACCGCCATCGCCTGCCCCTGCCCTTCCACGGGATACGCGCGCAGCGGAAGCGCGCGCGGAGCCCCGCCGGGCGCGGGAAGGGCTACGCGCGCGCACCCCGCCGCCGCCGCGAGGAGGGCTGCCGCGGCGGCGCGGGTCGCCTTCATGCGCTACCCGCGAGGCGATTGCGGCGCGTGAACTCGCGGCAACGACAGCACGAAGTCCGCCTGCGCGGACTGGTGCTGAAGGCGCAGTCGGAACCTTGTAGTCCCCGCAGGGGGACTTCGTGTAGTCGTTGCAGCGAATTCATTCGCCCGCACGCCCCCGCCGCGCAAAGATGCCGCGGTAGCCGCCCGCGATGAGCGCGGAGACGTCCGCCATCACCCGCGCCAGCGCCAGGCCGCCGGGGTAGGCCAGGTAGCGTGGCTCCCACACGGGATGGAACTTCTCCTTGTAGCTGCGCAGCCCCTGGAAGTTGTAAAAGGGCTCCCCCTGCTCGAAGAGGAAGTGCCCCACCCGCGTCCACATGGGCGCCACGGCGGAGAGCTCCAGGCCCGAAAGGGGCGCCATCCCCAGGTTGAAGCGCTGGAAGCCCGCCTCCTTCCCCCACAGGATGAGGTGAAGGAGGAGCACCTCCATCACACTGCGCGGGGCGTCCGCGCGGTAGCGCATCAGGTCCACGGAGAGCTCCTGGCCGCCGGGGCCCGGCCACACCGTGGCGAACGCCACCACCCGCCCCGCTTCCTCCACCACCGCCACGGGAAAGCGCAGCACGTACTCCGGCGAGAAGAAGCCGAGCGAGAACCCCTTCTCCGACGCGCGCTTGTGAGCCAGCCACGCCGCCGACACCTCCGCGAGCTGCGGGAGCAGGGCGGGCACCTCCCGCACCGGGACCACGCGGAAGGTCATTCCGCTGCGCGCGAAGCGGTTGAGGGCCAGCCGGAACGGCTTCCCCTCCGCCCCGTCCACGCGGAAGGAGGGGAGCTCCACGTACGCCTCCTCCCCCAGCTTCACGAAGGTGAGGCCGAAGTCCGCGTACTGGTGCAGCCGCTCCTTTCGCACCTGGTAGAAGACCGGGATGCCGCCGAAGTCGTCGCAGCGGCCGAAGAAGCGGCGGATGAGCTCCGTTGCTTCCCTGTGCTCGCCCACGGGGTCGCCCATGGCCACCCAGGTGCGCCCCTGCACGCCGTACATCAAAAAGGCGGAGCGGTCTTCGTTGAAGAGGAGCGACTTGTCGTGCAGGTACACCAGGTACGGCACGGTGGAGGGCTGCCGCTCGATGGCCGCCGCCGCCGCCGCCAGCTCCTCGCCCGTGGGCGGGACGATCTCGGGTGGGGCGGGACGCAGCAGGCGGAAGACGCCGAAGGCCATGATCGCCACCGTCGCGCCGACGGAGGCACGCAGGGCGCGCGGGGCGTCCTGGTTGGCCGCGAAGCGCCACCACAGCTCGCTGGAGTACTCCACGTGCGAGAAGGCGAAGAAGGCGAGCCAGACCGAGGCGCCCACCACCGCCACCATCGCCAGGATCCACCCGGGGTTGAAGCGCGCGTCGAAGAACTCCGCCTTGCGGTCGAAGGCCGGGCGGCTGAGGATCAGGCCGACGAGGACGAAGGCCAGCAGCGACGCCTCCTCGTAGTCGCCGCCCTTGAGGATGGAGGCCGCGATCCCCGCCGCCAGCCCGGCCGCGGCCAGGTAGTACGCCAGGTCCAGCCGCCGCGCCACCCCGTTGGAGACGATGAGCAGCCCCACGCCCACCACGCTCCCCAGGAAGTAGCTGGCCTCCACCACCGCCAGCGGCAGCACCCGCGTGAGGGCGTACACCCGCTCCTCCTCGCCCGGCGTGGCGCCGGAGAAGAGGAGGACGCCGCCGCCCACGAAGGTGAACGCCGCCAGCACCTTGGGCGCGAGCTGGAGCGACAGCGCTCCAAAGGTACTGGTCCAGCGGGCGAAGTAGTGCCGGCGCTGGCGCACCTCGTCCGCCACCAGGATCATCAGCGCCACGCCCAGCGGCCCCACGTAGTACACCAGCCGGTACAGCACCAGCGACGAGAGGAGCTGCTCGGGGGTGAGGTAGCCGCCCAGCAGCACGGCCATCGTCCCCTCGAACACCCCCGCGCCGCCGGGCACGTGGCTGAGCAGCCCGATCATCTGCGCCGCCAGGAAGGCGCTCATGAAGTCGGCGAAGGAGAGCTGCGAGTGCGGGATCAGCACGTAAAAGATCCCCGCCGCCAGCGCCCAGTCGATCGTCGACAGGATGAACTGCAGCGCCACGATCCTGGCGGGCGGGAGTGAAAAGGTCCAGCGCATGAAGCGGATGGGCCTGCGCCAGACCACGGAGACGCCGAAGTAGATGGCGGCGGAGGCCAGCAGGGCCCATCCCACGATCCGCGCCGTCACGTCCAGCCCGGCGCTGAGGGTGGGGTGCGGGTCCAGCGCCAGGCTCCACCCGCCCAGCACCAGCAGCCCCAGCCAGAAGGTGCCGAAGTAGAAGAGGACGATGCGCGAGATCTCGCCCGCCGTGAGCCCCCAGCGCGAGTAGAAGCGGTAGCGCACGGAGGTCCCCGAGATCAGGGCGAACCCCACGCTGTTGGAGATGGCGTAGCCGGTGAACGAGGCGATCGACACCTTCCACCAGGGCACCTTGCGCCCGATGTAGTAGAAGCCGAGGAGGTCGAACCCCGTGAGCAGGAAGTAGTTGACCGCGCAGATGAGCACCGACGCCAGGAGCGCGGTGCGCGGGAGGGAGCCGAGCGTGGCGCGCACCTCCCGGTAGCTGACCTCGCGCAGCTGCTGGTGGAGGACGTACCCGGCCGCGGCGAAGAGGAGCAGCCCCAGTACCGCGGGCCCCCAGCGTCGAAGGTGGTTCATGCGCCCGGAAGAGGGAGCCCGGAGACTTCGCGAACTAGCGACATCGGTGCGGAGCTGAAGAGTACATACGGCTGAAGCGCGGCGCGAGAATGTACGCGCGGCGCCCGCCGGGCGGAAAGAGCCGCCTTCTACCCGCCCCGGCACCACGTGAACCCCTCGCCGCACCATCGCGTTCCATCCGCACCATTCTGGTGCACTCGCGCCCAGCACACCTACGGCGCCACAACCCGCAACCCTTTGTCCTCCAGCCATTTACACGCACGCACCGCCGCGCGCCCACCGGCCCCCGCCTTGCTGACAACCCCTGTGCACTCCGCGCGGAACCCCCCGGCCTCGCGCGCCCTTCGAACGTTGGACGGAGCCCGCCCATGCGCCGCAGCACCCCCTTCGCCGCCCTCGCCGCGGCGCTCGCCGTCGCCGGCTGCCAGGACAACCGCCTGAGCGCCCCCGAGACCCCGGTGGCCGCCCGCTCGGAGAACGCGCCCATCTACCTCGTGACCTTCCACGACGGAGTGGACGTGAGCTCCGCCGCGTCGGACCTGGCGCGCGGGAACGGCTTCGGCATCCGCCACCTGCGCCACCACGCGGCCCGCGGCTTCTCGGCCGTGATCCCCGAGGCGCGCATCGAGGCGGTGCGCAACGACCCGCGCGTGCGGCTGGTGGAGCGCGACGGCCCGGTGCACCTCATCCACCCGGTGCAGGGGCTGGCGCGTCCGGGCGGCGGCGGCGGCGGGCAGGCGACGCCATGGGGCATCGCGCGCGTGGGCGGCGCCGGCGACGGCACGGGCAAGACGGCGTGGGTCATCGACAGCGGCATCGACCTGTCGCACCAGGACCTTAACACGTCCAAGGCCTGCCACACGTACTTCGCCGGCACCAGCCCCAACGACGGCAACGGGCACGGCACGCACGTGGCCGGCACCATCGCCGCCAAGAACAACGGAGTGGACGTGGTGGGCGTAGCGGCCAACGCCTACGTCTGCTCGGTGCGAGTGCTGGGCAACAGCGGGAGCGGGTCGTGGGAAGGGGTGGTGAACGGGGTCAACTACGTGGCTGCCAACGGCGCCAGCGGCGACGTGGCCAATATGAGCCTGGGCGGCAGCGGCTCCAACGCCACCCTCGAGCTGGCCATCCAGACGGCGGCTTCCAAGGGGATCAAGTTCGTGCTGGCCGCCGGCAACGAGGGCGTGGCGGCGAGCACCACCACCCCGTCACGCGTCAACGGCCCCAACATCTACACCATCTCGGCCACGGACGTGAACGACTGCATGCCCTCGTGGAGCAACTGGGGCAACCCGCCGGTGGACTACGCGGCGCCGGGCGTGAGCATCCTCTCCACGCGCAAGGGCGGCGGCACCACCAGCATGAGCGGCACCTCCATGGCCGCCCCGCACGCCGCCGGCGTCCTCCTGCTGGGCAGCGCCCGCAACAGCGGCTCCGCCAAGTGCGACCGCGACGGCAACCCGGATCCCATCATCAGCCGGTAAGCTACCGGCAGTTTCACACAGAGACACAGAGGCACGGAGGTAGGTTATTCTCCGTGCCTCTGTGTCTCTGTGTGAGTCATCCAACCTTTCCGCCCCGCCGTGCTACTCAACTGGCGATGACACCCGCGACCGCAGCTCCGCCCGCTCCCGCCCCGGACCGCGAACTCGCCGACGCACTCCTCCAGCGTCGCGACGAGAAAGCGTTCCGCGAGCTCTACCGACGGCATACGCCGCGCCTCTTCCAGGTGGTGCTGCGGCTGCTGGGAGGCGACGAGCAGGACGCCGAGGACGTGGTGCAGGAGACCTGGATCCGCGCCACGGAGCGGCTGGCGGACTTCCGCTGGGAGGCGGCGTTCGCGACGTGGCTCACCGGGATCGGGCTGAACGTGGCGCGCGGGCTCCTCCGCCGCCGCGGGCGGTGGGAGGCCGACCCGGAGAGCGTACCCGAGCCCTGGCGCGCCCCCCCGGCGCTGGGCGAGCGGATCGACCTGGAGCGGGCGATGGAGCTGCTCCCGGCCGGATACCGCGCCGTGCTGGTGCTGCACGACGTGGAAGGCTACACGCACGAAGAGATCGCGGCGATGCTGGGCGTGGTGCCCGGCACCTCCAAGAGCCAGCTATCCTGCGCGAGGCGGGCGATGCGCAACCTGCTCGACCCCGCGCCCACGAGGACGGTATGACCATGCAGTGCGAAGGACCCGACGACCTTACTCCCGAGGAGCGCAGCCTCTTCGCCGCGCTCCCCCGCGAGCGCGAGCCGGGGCGGCTGCTGGAGGAGCGCACGGTGCGCACCCTCCGCGAGCGCGGCGCTCTGGAGGCGCCCGCCCCCCGCCGGCGTTTCCCGGCGGCGTGGATCGGGGGCGCGGTGGCGGCATCGATGGCGCTGTTCACCAGCGGGATCGCCGTAGGCCAGTGGATGGGCGCCCGCTCCACCGAGCGCCTGGTTGCGCAGATCCAGGCCGAGAACACCCGCCAGGCCGCCCTGATGGTGCAGCAGACGGGCACGGCCTACGTGCACGCCCTGGGCAAGCTGGCCTCGCTGGCGGACACGGCCCAGCCCGCTCAGGCCGCCCAGGCCCGCGAGGTCGCCATCCGCGGCCTCCGCGCCGCCGCCGGCGAGCTGGTCCGCATCGCCCCCGACGACCCGGTGGCGAGCGGCATCCTGGCGGGCTACGACCGTGCGCGCGCTACGGCCCGCCCCGACTCGGCGGCGCGACGGCAGGTGGTATGGTTTTGAACGGCAGTGCCTAGTGCCTAGTGCCTAGTGCCGAGTAACAGAAGTCCTGAGTGCTGAGTCCTCAGTCCTGAACAGCAGTTACTAGGCACTAGGCACTAGGCACTAGGCACTAGGCACTAGGCACTAGGCACTAGGCACTAGGCACTAGGCACTAGAACCTCGTAAATCGAACCGACACCCCGCCACCCCGGGGTTCTACCAAAGCGAGTAACACCCATGACTACCCACATCCCCCGGCTTGCCGCAGTGCTCGCCACGCTCGTGTCAATTCCCGCGGCGGCGCAGAGCGGGTGCCGGTTCGCGGACCTGGGCGTGTCGAGCCTGGAGTGCAGGGACTGCCACATCCAGGTGGAAGATGACGAGATCCGCACCTTTCGGACGGGGACGGAGCTCAGGCTGAACCGCATCCGCCCCAACGGGCCCACGGCCGGCGTGCTCCGCGACGGCGACGTGCTGGTGGCCATCAACGGTGCGCCGATCACCACCGCCGAGGGAGGACGCCGCTTCGCCGCGCTGGCGCCGGGGCGCGCGGCCACCTTCACCATCCGCCGCGACGGGCTCAACCGCGACGTGCGGATCGTGCCGGGGGCGCAGTGCCACGCCTCGCTCGGCGGCCCGCCGCCGCCCCGGCCGCCGCGCCCCCCGCGCCCCGCACAGGCTCCGCGCCCGCCGCACGCCGAGAGCATCGAGCTTCAAGACGTGGAGGTGATCGACGCCCCACCGCCGCCCCCGGCTCCGGGCGCGCGTGGGGCACCGGCACCGCGTCATGCCCCGGCGCCGCCCACTCCGCCCACGCCGCCGTCGCCGCCCGACTTCCTTCCCGGCGGGTGGTTCGGGTTCGGGATCGGCTGTGAGAACTGCGAGATCCGCAAATGGCGCGGGCGCAACAACTTCACCTTCCGTTCGCTGCCGAGGGTGGAGTCGGTGGAGCCCGGCAGCCCCGCGGCGCGCGCCGGGCTGCAGCGCGGCGACCGGCTGACCCACATCGACGGGCTCGTGATCACCACTCCGCAGGCGTGGCGCCGCTTCGGCGACGTGGAGCCGGGGCAGCGGGTGAGGTGGTCGTTCACCCGCAACGGCCGGGCGCAGACGGCCGAGATCCTGGCCACCCGCCGCCCGGACGCACGCGCCACCGGGCGCACGGCCTCGCCGACGGCGGCGCAGCGCCTGCGCTACTCGGGCACCGTCGGGGAGACGGAGGTGGAGGTGCGCGGCGCCCCCGTCACCGTCACGCGCGATCCGCGCACCGGCGAGACCGTGATCCGCAGCCGCGACCTCACGGTGCGCATCCGGCCCGAGAACTGAAGGCTCACACTGAGACACAGAGGCACGGAGATGACCTGATCTCCGTGCCTCCGTGTCTTAGCGGGAGATGGCGTCTTCGATCCCGCTCGCGAGCACCTGGGGGACGGCGCGCTCGCCTTCGCGGCCCACCGACACCTCGTAGTAGTAGCCCTGGCCGGTGAGGGCCTCCAGCTCCGCGGCGGTGATCCCCATGTCGCCGGTGCCGCCGAGCACGCGCACCTCGCGGCCCGCCTCGATCTCGCGCGCGGCGAAGAGCTGGGCGAAGTAGAGGGCTCCCGGCGAGCCCTGCGTGAGCATCTGGTGCGAGGTCTCTTCGATGAAGATGCTGAGCGGGTCCATCACGCCGTCCGCGCCCGTGGGCTGGCCGTTCTCGGTCCGGCACAGCGTCGCCTTGCGCTCCCCCGCCTCCAGAAACTGGATTACCGCGTACGCCATCTCGCCTTCCTCGTAAGCCTCGGTGAGTCCGTCGTGGAGCGCGGGGCTGATGCGGATTCCGCGCCAGCCTGCCCTACAGCAGCGCCGCGGTCGAGCGGCTCTCCCTGATCACCTGCTCCATGCTGCACTGGCGCGGGTCCTTGTCCGGGCGCCAGCGCAGGAAGCGGGTGCCGTGGCGGAAGCGGCCGCCGCTGAAGTGGTCGTACTGCACCTCCACCACGCGCTTGCTGGCCAGCGGCTCCCATTGGGTGGAGCGCTCGGTGCTCCAGCGGCTGGGCGCGCCCGGCGCGGAGCCGGTGAAGCCCGGCCCCTTCACCAGCTTCTCCAGCTCGGGGGTGAGGCGGGCGCGCTCCTCCTCCGGGATCGCGCTGCAGAAGCCCACGTGGTGAAGCAGCCCGTCCTCCGTGTAGAGGCCCAGCAGCAGCGAGCCCACGATCTTCTGCTTGGAGGCGTAGCGGAATCCGCCCACCACGCACTCCGCCGAGCGCAGGTTCTTCACCTTCACCATCGCCGTGCGCTCGCCGCTGGCGTAGGCCGCATCCAGCCGCTTGGCCATGATCCCGTCCAGCCCCCTCACGCCTCCAGAGAGCCAGGCGCTGGCCTGCGCCGGGTCCGTGGTGGCGCGTGAGAGGCGGATGCGCTCGTCGTCTCCGTAGAACTGCTCCGCGAACGCTTCCAATTTCGGACGGCGCTCGGCGAGAGGGCGCTCGATCAGGGGACCGCCGCGCGCGCCCAGGAGCAGGTCGAAGGTGATGAAGACGGCCGGGTGCTCGGCGGCCAGCTTGTTCACGCGGCTGGCCGCGGGGTGGAGGCGGAGCTGGAGCTCCTCGAAGCTCAGCGAGTCGCCCACGGGCACCACGATCTCGCCATCCAGCACGAACCGCCTGGCGCGCAGCGAGCGGAGGTTCTCCACCACGTCGGGAAAGTAGCGCCCGAGCGGCTTGCCGGACTTGGAGCGCAGGTCCACCTCGCCGCCGTCGCGGAAGGCGAGGCAGCGGAATCCGTCCCACTTGGGCTCGTACTGCCACCCCTCGCCCGCGGGGATCTCCGCCTGCGATTCCGCCTCCATGGGCGCGTAGTCCAGCGCGATCGGCAGCTCCATCCACGCTCTCCGGGTTAGATCAGCTTCGCGAGGTCGAAGCGCCCGCGGTTGAGCACGAGCGGGCGGTACAGGTCGCCCAGCTCGGCCACGCGCGCCGGTACGTTGCGCAGGGTGAAGTCTTCGATCTCGATCCCCGCCTCCACCTCTTCCCAGGTGACCGGCGTGGAAACGGGGGCGCCGGCCCTGGGGCGGACGGAGTAGACGGAGGCAAGCGTGTGCCCCCACGCGTTCTGGTTGTAGTCCACCAGCACGCGCCCGGCCGGCCGCTTCGCCACGCGGTACTCGGCGGTCACGAGGTCGGGGAACCGCTTCTCCAGCGTCTGCGCGAACCACTTGGCGAACTTCCATACCTGCTTCTGCGGCGGCCCGCGCACGATGGGCACGTAGATGTGGATCCCCTTGCTCCCCGTCGTCTTGGGGTAGCTCTTCATCCCGTCTTTCGCGAGCGCATCGCGCACGTGAAGCGCCACCTGCCGCACACGCGCGAAGTCCGCGCCCGGGACGGGGTCCAGGTCGAAGAGGAGGTAGTCGGGCCGGTCGTAGTCCTCACAGACGCCGTACCACTGGTTGAGGTCGATGCACCCCAGGTTCACGGCCCACAGCAGCGCCGCCGCGTCGTCGATGATGGGGAAGTGGATGATGCTATTGGACCTGTGCTCGATGGCGCACGTCTTCAGCCACTCGGGCGCGCCCGCGGGCGTGCGCTTCATGAAGAAGAACGGGCCCTTCCAGCCGTTGGGGTAGCGCTTCATCACCATCGCCCGCCCGCGCAGGTGCGGAAGCAGCCACTTGGAGACGGAGAGGTAGTAGCGCAGCAGGTCGCCCTTGGTGATCCCCTCCTCGGGCCAGAACGGCTTGTGGAGGTTGGTAAGCCGCACCGCCTTGCCGCCCACCCGCACCTCGCACTCCTTGCCGCGCGCCGGGATCAGCTCCGCTCCGGTGCTCTCGGTGGGTCGGGGGCTCATCGGTCGTGGGATTCGGGTTTCCACCGCCTGCCCTGCGCGCGCCTCCCGGATGCGCAACATCCCTGCCGGTGGCCGAAAGTACGCTTCGGCTTCCCCCCTCTCCCCAACCCTCTCCCCCGCAAGCAGGAGAAAGGGCGCACCTTCTGGTCAGCCCGCGGATAGGTTTTCCCCTCGCCCGCGGCCCCGCCCACGCCCAGTGTTCACGCGGATCCGTGGAAATCGCCCCCCTCTCCCATTTTTGGGAGAGTGGGGGTCGGGGGGGTGAGGGCCCCCCGTCAGCGCCCCGCCAGCGTCCTCCCCCATTCCCCATCCCCCATTCCCCCTCTGGTACGCCCGTTGCGCAGTCCCCGCCGCGCGGGCTCCGGAACGCTCCGGGGCCCGCCGTCGTCCACCCGTGCGCGATCCGATGGCAATCGTCCCCCCGGACACCCTGATCCCAGAGGACCGCACCGCCGGTTTCGGGCGCGTGGCGCACGAGCTGCGCGTGCAGCGTTTCCTGCAGCCGGACGACTCCACCTGCGGGCCCACCTGCCTGCGCAAAGTCTACGACTTCTACGGGCTGGAGGTGGACGCGGAGGCGGTGCTCGGCGAGATCGACCGCAACGAGGACGGCGGCACCCTGGCCGTGTTCCTGGGGATCGCGGGGCAGCGGCGGGGGTTCAGGGCGCGCATCTACTCGTACGACCTGCAGATCTTCGATCCCTCCTGGGCCGCCCTCCCGCGCGATGAGCTCATGGAGAAGATCCACTCGCGCTTCCCGTACCTCAAGGACTCCAAGCGGCTGCGCGCGGCGCGTGCCTACCTGGACTTCCTGGAGATGGGGGGCGAGATCGTGATCTTCGAGGAGCTCACGCCGGCCCTCCTCAAGGGGATCATCGACCGCGAGCACCCCGTGCTTGCCGGCCTCTCCGCCACGTACCTGTACCGCTTCCGCCGCGAGCGCTGGATCCCCGAGACCGACGCGCTGGTGGACGACGACGAGGCGGGCGACCCCACGGGGCACTTCATCGTGATCGTGGGCTACGAGCACTGGGGTCGCCGCTTCTCCCTCCGCGACCCGTCGCGCCACGTGCCCGCCTCCGACGAGGGGCGGGTGGTGGTGGACGCGCAGCGGCTGATCAACGCCATCCTCCTGGGCGACGCCACGTACGACGCGGTGCTCCTGGAGCTCTGGCCCCAAGGCGAGGAACCACGGTGAAGCGCAGGCGAGTGCTGGTGGTGGTGAGCGACCCCGCGGACGCGGCCGGGCTCCCCGAGGCGGGAGTGGTGAGGGCCGAGCGGTACCTGGAGGGGGGTGGCGACGTGGCGGAGGCGGGGGCGGTGGTGGTGAACCTGTGCCGCTCCTTCCACTACGGCTCCACCGGCTACTACGTCTCGCTGCTGGCGGACGCGCGTGGGCAGCAGGTGCTCCCCCGCGTGGAGACGAGCGAGGGGATGGGCGAGCCGTACGGCCTCTTCCGCGCGCTGCAGGAGGCCGGGGTCCCCACGGTGGACGCGGCCGAGATGAGCGTACGGCGGCGGATGGCGGACCTCCCGCAGCCCCAGCCCTCCGCGCGCCCCGCCGGCGACGACCCGCCGCCCCCCGCCTTCCACCCGCCGCTGGTGCGCTGCCCCGAGACGAGCCTGCGTCCGGCGCGCGAGGGCGAGGTGGCGGAGACGCTGGCCGTGCTGGGGCGCACCGAGGACCCGCGCTTCCGGGTGGCGGGGCGCACCGTCTTTCGCGAGTGGCCCGTCCCCCTGCTGCGCATCCAGCTCGTCTTCGAGGAAGAGGAGTGGAAGGTGTGCGGCGTGGCCCCCGTGTCGCCACACCACTTGGACGACGAGCAGCGCGGGCTCCTCGCAAGCGCACTGGCCGACACGCGCCGCGTCTTCCGCCGCGGCACCGCCGAGCCGCGCGAGACGCGCCGCGCCTCCATCGCCGTGCTGGTGGACCCGGAGGACATCTTCTCTCCCTCCTCCCCCGAGACCATCGACCGGCTGGAGCGGGTGGCGGCGCGGATGAACGTCCACGTCCACCGCATCGCGCGCGGCGAGCTGCGGCGGCTCCCCGAGTACGACGCGCTCTTCATCCGCGTGCTCACCGGGGTGAGCGAGCCGGCCTTCCAGTTCGCCCTGCGCGCCGAGGCGCTGGACATGCCGGTGGTGGACGATTCGCAGTCCATCATCCGCTGCGGCAACAAGGTGTTCCTGGAAGAGCTGCTGAGGCGTGAGGGGATTCCCACGCCCCGCTCGCGCATCATCACCCCGCACACGCCGTGGGAGACGGTGGCCGAGCTGGGCTTCCCCTTCGTGGTGAAGCTGCCCGACGGCTCCTTCTCCAACGCCGTGCACAAGGTGGTGACGCGCGAAGACTTCCACGAGCGCAGCGCGGAGATGTTCAGGCGCTCGCCGCTGATCCTGGCGCAGGAGTGGCTCCCCACCGACTTCGACTGGCGGGTGACCGTCCTCGACGGGAAGCTCCTCTTCGCCGCGCGCTACTTCATGGCGCGCGGCCACTGGCAGATCCGGTCCGAGCAGAAGGGGACGGAGCGCTACGGCCGGGTGGAGGCCGTGCCCCGCGCCCACGCGCCGCGCGAGGTGGTGGACGCGGCCCTGCGCGCCGCCGCCCTCATCGGCGACGGGCTGTACGGGGTGGACCTCAAGGAAACGCCCGACGGGCCCGTCGTGATCGAGGTCAACGACAATCCCAACCTGGACGTGGGCTACGAGGACGCCGCGGACGGGAGCGCCGTCTACGAGGACCTGGTGGAGTTCTTCCTGCGCCGCGTGGAAGCGGCCCCCACCGCCGAGGCGCCGCGCGCCGATCCCCCGCCCGAGGCGCTGGAGCGCCTGCGCGCGCCCATCCGTGTGCGCGGCGCGGCGTCGGCCGAGCGCGCCTTCCGCCCCTTCGAGGTGGCGGGGATGGAGCTGGAGTACCCCACGGTGGACCGCGACCTGAACGTGGTGCCGCTGGTGGCGGAGGCGTTCCGCGTGCTGGCGGGGCGCGGCACCAGCGACGTGGAGCTGGGGGCGGTCGGCTTCAGCAACGAGATCGCCGACCACGTGTTCGAGGTGAAGACGGGCGCCCCCCTCCGCTCCCTCGCGGACGTGGAAGCCGCGCTGGTGGAGGGGATCGGCCGCTTCAGCGCCGTGCTGCGCGACGAGTGGGGCGCGCGCCTCCTTCCCACGGGGATGCACCCCTGGTTCAACCCGGCGAAGGGGCGGCTCTGGTCGCGCTCCAACGGGCGCATCTACAACACCTACGCGCGCCTCTTCGACGTGCAGACGCACGGGTGGATGAACGTGCACGCCGCCCACCTCAATCTCCCCATGGGCGCCGAGGAGGACGCGGTGGCCATGCACACGGCCGCCGCGCTCCTCATCCCCTACCTCCCCGCCCTTGCCGCCTCGTCGCCGATGCACGACGGCGAGCTCCAGCCGTCAGCGGACGCACGGCTCGCGTGGATCCTGGAGCACCAGGCCCGCATCCCCGAGAGCTGCGGCGAGCTGGTGCCCGAATACGTGGGGAGCTTCGGCGAATACCGCAAGAACATCTTGCAGCCGATGTACGCCGCGCTGGACCGGCTGCCGGACGCGGGGGCGATCCGCCACGACTTCTTCAACGCGCGGGGCGCCGTGTTCAAGTTCAGCCGCCGCGCCATGGAGGTGCGGGTGCTGGATACGCAGGAGTGCGTGAAGATGGACGTGGCGGTGGCCGTCTTCGTGCGCTCGGCGCTCAAGTACCTGGCGTCGCGGGTGAAGAAGGGGCGCATCGTCCTGCCGCCTCACGCGCTGCTGGTGGAAGACTTCCGGGCCTGCATCCGCGACGGGAGCCGTGCCCGCGTGCACGCGCCGCGCGTGGCCGGCGACCGCGACGCCGAGGGACGCGTGGAGGCTCGCGACGCCCTGCGCGCCCTGCTGGCCGCAGCGCGCCGCGCCGTGCGCCGCGACGAAGGGCCCTACCTGGACCTCGTCGCGCGCATGATCGAGACGGGCAGCCTCTCCGAGCGCATCCGCGCCGAGCTTGCCCCCGTCGCCGACGCCGACGACGAGCGCTTCACCGAGGCGGCGCGGCGCATCTACATCGAGCTGATGGACTGCCTGGAGGCGAACGAGCCATGGGTGCGGCGGGGGCTGTAAACGAATCTCACACAGAGGCACGGAGGCACAGAGATTACCTCATCTCTGTGCCTCTGTGTCTCTGTGTGAGCTAAGTACCACTCCTGCAGTCTGTTACAAAAAACGTTACAGGCACGGTACATGCGACGGGCGCTGTTTCGAACCTTTTACCTTTTGCGTGATGCCGCTACGAACTTTCCAGGACTCGCAAGGCGCACCCTGCAGCGTGTGGAACGTCACGCCGTTCGCGGCGCAGGAAGGAGAGCGCCGGAACGCAGAGCGCCGCGCGGCTACGGCGGCCGTGTACGCCGGGCCCGAGAGGCGGGCGGGCAAGGACCGCCGGGTGCGCACTCCGGGGCTGATGACGCCGGGGCTGGAATCGGGCTGGCTCTGCTTTGAGAGCGGGAGCGAGAAGCGCCGCCTCAGCCCCATCCCGCCGGGGTGGGACCAGGCCCCCGACGACGAGCTGGAGTCGCTCTTCCGCGACGCCCGCGCCGTCACCCGCCGCACCGTGATCCTGCCCTAGCCGGGTGGAAAAGCGGGCGCGAACGGAGACACGGAGTCGTTTTTCTCCGTGCCTCCGTGTCTCTGTGTGAGCCGCTGTTCAGCGCCTCAGCCGCCGCTCGTGCTCCTCCATGTGGTCCAGCACCTTCTCGGGAGCCACATCCTGCGCCAGCTCGCGCAGCTCGGGGTCGTGGGCGGCGTCCACCTCCATCTTGCGCGCGATCTCGGTCACCAGGGTGATGAGCTGGGTGATCTCGTGCTCGGCCAGGAGCGAGACCTGCAGGTCCAGGTCGGCGCGCTTGTCGGCCAGCGCCTGCATGCGGTTTTGCGAGATGAGCACGAAGGTGGAGAGGAAGATGGCCTCCACCGACGCGATCATGGCCAGCACCACGAACGACGGGTCCCACGCGGGCACCGGGGTCCACCCCAGGTTGATGACGATCCACGCGCCGAACATCGCCAGGTGGAGGTAGACGAAGAGCATGCTGCCGGTGAAGCGCGTCACCCGGTCCGCCACCCGGTCCTGCGCGCTCTTCCGCCGCTCGTCGTCGCGCCGGCGCTGGAGGATCGCCACGATGTTCCGATCCACCACCCCCACCATCTCGGGGGTATGCTCCGCGTCCGGGATCAGGCGCCGGTGGCGGAGCGGCTCTCCCTGCGGACCGTCCATCAGTCGCCGGTCCCCAGCTCCGCGGTGCGGCTCCCCCCGCTGGTGGGCGAGGTGGGCGTCGGCACTCGCTCGCCATTCCGCAGGATCGGCCGGTGGGTCTGCAGGTCGAAGCCGTACCCCCGCGGCAGGACGTGCACCAGCGCGTCGGTGAGCGCCAGCACGTCCTCGTCGCTCGCCCTGGGGGCGCTCGAGTGCGTGACGTGGCCGTTGAACACCATCACCGCGTTCTCCCCCAGCACGGTAAACGCCACGCCCAGCTCCACCTCCACGGCGGTGTTCTCGTCGATCCCGATCCCCAGCACCTGCGGGTTGTGGGCGAACACCGTCATCAGGCGGCTCACCCGGCCGCGCTGGTTGAAGTGGGTGTCGACCACCGTGTCGCGCCACAGCCCCAGCCCCGGGGCGAGCGACACGTCCGCGCGCCGCACCGAGCCCTCGCTGCTCCCGCCGATGAGCATCACCCCGCTCATGGCAGCCGCGCCCGCGCTGGTGCCGCCGATGATGAGCCCGTCGTGGAAGAGGCGGTCGCGGATCCCCTCCGAGAAGTGGGTCCCCGCAATCAGCGCGGTGAGCTTGAGCTGGTCGCCGCCGGTGAAGAACACGCCCGTGGCGCGCTCCACCGCTTCGAGGAGCTCCGGCTCGTCGGCCTCGTTGCGCTCCTCGATGGGCGCGGTGACGACCTCCGCCACGCCGAGCTCCTCGAAGACCTTCCGGTACTGCTCCGCCGCCTCTTCCGCCTCACCGGAAGGCGACGAGCAGACGATGATGCACGCGTCGCCGCCGCCCGCCAACTCCACGAAGCGGGTGAGGATCTCCATGTCGCTCCCGAGCTCCTTCTCTTCCGCGCCGCCGATCACCACCAGCCGCCCGACCTTCTCCGAGTACTCTTTCGGCATCCGTTCCCCCTGTCGGTTTTCGTACGTCCCGCCATACGGGAACCAGAGTCAAGGATCAAGCCAGCTTCATCCCACAAACGCCACCACCGGCACGCCAGAAACATCCACCCTCACCCGGAACAGGTCGCCGGACTCCCACGCGCCCTCGAGGCGCTCGTCGCTGAGCCCCACCTGCGCGGTGGTCACGTACAGGTCGCGCAGCTCCGCCCCGCCGAACGCGCAGCTGGTGGTGAGCGGCACGGGGAGCCGGACGCGCCCCACCTCCCGCCCGTCCGGCGCGAAGCGGACCACGCAGGCGCCCTCCCAGTGCGCGGACCACAGGCACCCCTCGGCGTCCGTGGCGGCGCCGTCCGGGAAGGTGTCCTCCCCCGAGCGGTCGGCGAAGACGCGGCGCTCCCCCAGCGTGCCGGCTTCGGCGTCGAAGGGGTAGGCGTAGATCTTCTTCGCGGGCGAGTCGCTGAGGTAGAAGGTGAGCTCGTCCGGGCTCCACGCCAGCCCGTTGGCGATGGTGAGCCCGCCCGCCATCCGCTGGAGCCCCGTCCCGTCCAGCCGCCAGAGCGACGCCTTTCCGTCCTCGCGCGCGTAGGTGCCGAACCAGAGCCGGCCGCGGGGATCGCACTTGCCGTCGTTGATGCGCTCGCGCGGGTCCAGCCCCGGCACCTCGGCCAGGGTGTGGATGGCCCCCGTGGCCACGTCCAGCCTCACCACGCGCTGGCGCAGGCCCACCACGGCCCCGCCCCGCGCCGGCACGGCGAAGGCGGCGGCCTCGCCCACGTCGAAGGCGCGGTCCTCGCCGGTGAGCGGGTCCCAGCGGTGCACGCGGTAGTCCCACACGTCCACCCGCCAGAGCACCCCGGCCGCGGCGTCCCAGGCCGGGCCTTCGCCCAGCCGGGCGCGGGCGCGGAGCACGTTTTCAGGGTGCATCGACAGACTCCAGACAGCGGGGCTCACGGAGACACAGAGAGGACGGGGCCCGTCGCCAGGCCCCGTCCGTGCTTCCATCCCTGGAGGCGGGATGTCAGTGCGCGGGGGGAGTCGTGGTTCCGCCCGTGGTGCCACCCGTCGTCCCGCCCGTGGTCCCGCCCGTGGTCCCGCCCGTCGTCCCGCCGGTGGCGCCGGTGCCCGCGGCGGGGTCCATCGGCGCGCCCTGCGCGGCCATCCCGGCCGAGTCGGTGGCCGTCATGGTGCCGCCGGTGGCGGTGCCGCCGCTCATCGCCGGATCGGTGGTCGTGGCGCCGCCCGTGGCGCCCCCGTCGGTCGTGCCCGCCGTGCCGCCGGCCTCGGCCCCGGCGCCGCCCTCACCACCTTCCCCGCCGCCGCCGCACGCCGCCGCGCCGAGCATGGCGGCAAGGGCGAGCGCCGAAAAGAGCTTGTTCGTCTTCATGGGTCCTCCAGCTTCTGGTTGGGGTTCCACGGCTCCCGAGCCGCGGTGCCCCCACCTTCGCAACATCCACCCCGCCCGCAGCACAGCCGCGGGCGAGTGGATGCCGCGTGTTACGCGGGGTCAGGGCGTGGATGGCTGCGGCGTGCCCGGAGCCGGCGTGCCGCCCGGGCCGCTGGTGGAGCTGCCGCTGTTGGTGCCCGCCGGCCCGCCCGCGGTGGCGGCGTCCATCCCCGGCTGCTGCGCGGCGCCCGCCCCGGCCGAGTCGGCGGCCGGGAGCTCCGTGGTGGCGCCGCCGGTGGTGCCGCCCGTTACGGTGGGATCGGTCGCCCCCGTGGTGCCGCTGGTCATCGCCGGGTCGGCGGTGGTGGTGCCCGCCGCGCCCGCGTCCGTGGCCGCGCCGCCGTGGTCTCCCGAGGCGCCCTCACCCCCCTCCCCGCCCCCGCCGCACGCCGCGGCGCCCATCATGGCGGCCAGCGCAAGCGCCGAAAACAGCCGGCTCGTCTTCATGGCTCCTCCCTCCGTTGTGATGGCTACGAGTCGCGGTCGGGGCACTTGCCGCCGACCAGGTGGATCGCACGCATGTTGTCTTCCAGGAAGCGCTCCTCCACCACCGTGCGCCCGTCGCGCACCATGAACACGCCCTTGGAAAGGACGTGGACGATCTCCAGCGTGTCCTTCTCCAGGAGGAGGATGTCGCCCCACTTCCCCTTCTCCAGCGTCCCCTTCTTCTCCAGCTTCAGGATGCGGGCCGTGTTGCGCGTGACCAGCGGGAGCACCAGCTCCAGCGGGAAGCCGTGCTGCGTGACGCACGACCGCACCTGCTCGGACAGCACGCGCGGGCTGCTGATGGACGCGTCCGACGAGGCGGTGAGGCACGCCGGGTCGCCCCCCTGGTCCAGGTAGAAGCGGAGCCACTTCGCCAGGTCTTCGGCGATGGTGTCCACGTCCACGTTGCAGCCGCGCTTCGTGAGCTCCACCGCCTCGGCCATCAGCTTCTCGTTGCGCTGCACGTGCGTGGGATACACGCAGCGAGGGTCGATGTCGTGCTCGTCCAGGATCAGGCGGAGGGGCTCCAGGCGGCGGTCCATCTCGCCCACGTGGAAGTGGGTGACGCCGGACTTGCGGGCCAGCATCCCGCCGATGTAGGTGTCGCTCACCACGCGCGCCAGCTCCACGGCGGTCGTGTTCATCCCCCGCCGGTCGGAGATGGCCACCTCGCCGGTGCCGATCACCTCCTCCAGGAACATGATGTCGTCGCGCACCGAGTTCATCACGGAGGTGGGCGGGATGTTGTAGCCGCCCGTCCAGATGTACGCGTTGAGCCCCTGCTCGTTGAGCGCCTTGGCCTTGGCCAGGAGGCCGGCCATCGTCTTCATGGTGGTGTCCACCCCCAGCGCGCCCACCACCGAGGTGACGCCGAAGGGCACGATCTCGCCGATGAAGAACTCGGGCGTCTGCGTGGCGAAGCCGTCCTCGCCGCTCCCGCCCAGCAGGTGGATGTGCGGGTCGATGAAGCCGGGGACCACCAGGCACCCGGTGGCGTCCACGATCTCGCACTCCACTCCCAGCGACTCCACGGCGTGCCGGTCCACCGAGCCCACCTTGCCGATCTTGCCGTCGGTGAGCAGCACCTGCTGCTTCCCCATGGGCGCCGGCGTGTACACCTCTCCGTTCTCGATCAGCGTGATCACCCGTCCCCTCCTCCGCTCCGAAAGTCCGCCACCGCGCAAAACGAAAGGGGCCCGCATCGCGGACCCCGTTCCCTCTCCGCTTCACGCCGCCCCGCGGGACGGCGCGTGTCACGGCGTGTGGGTGGTCCCCGCCGCGTGCCCCGTGTCTGCCCCGGCGGCGTGCGTGGTGGTGTCGCCGGTGACGGTGCCCGCGCCCTGCAGGGTGCTGTCGGTGGTGAGGCCGGTGCCCGCCGGGGGAGGCATGGTCCCCGCCGCGCCGCTGGTGCCCGCCCCGGTGGTGTCCATCGCCGGGGCCGCCGCGCCGCTGGCCCCGCCGGCCGTGGTGTCCGCCGTGGCGCCGTTCGATGCGTTGCTGCTTCCGCCACACGCCGCCGCGGCCAGCACGGCGGACACGATCAGGGTCGAGATGAATGCGCTGCTCCGCATGGGTTCTCCGTCGAGGTTGTGGTCGCGCGATCTTCCGCGGCCCGGACTTCGCAACCCGCATGCCCGCTGCTGCGACAGCCGGGTAACGGAATGGCTCACATGGTGATACGGAGGAGGGGGATGCACGGGAAAGTGTGCGTGGTGACCGGGGCCACCGGCGGGATCGGCGCGGCGACGGCGCGGGGGCTGGCGGAGCTGGGCGCCACCGTGCTGCTGGTGGCGCGCGACGCCACGAGGGGCGGCGCGCTCCGCGAGGAGATCGCGCGGACCACGGGGAACGAGCGCGTGCACCTGTTCCGCGCGGACCTTTCGGCGCAGGCGCAGGTGCGCGCGGTGGCGGCCGAGATCGCGGCGGCGCACCCGCGCGTGGACGTGCTGGTGAACAACGCGGGCGTGTACTCGTTTCGGCGCCAGGAGTCGGTGGATGGGATCGAGCTTACCTGGGCGGTCAACCACCTGGCGCCCTTCCTCCTCACCCGCCTGTTGATGGAGCCGCTGCGCGCGGCGGGCGGGGCGCGGGTGATCGCGGTGTCGTCGCAGGCGCACCGCCTGGCCAAGATCCCGTGGCAAGACATGCAG
>DASVSA010000241.1:0-14412 GCA_036388335.1 Longimicrobium sp.
AGGTCCTCGTCGCCGCTCTCCTCGGCGTCGCGCACGAACTGGTCGTACGTCTCCGCGCCCTGCAGGGCGTGGAAGAGGATGCTGACCAGGTTGTAGGTGACGTCCGCCGTACCGGTGTTCCCCTTGCTCTCTGCCGCCATGCTCGCCTCTCCTGTGTGGGTTTGGATCATGCGGCGCGCCCGGCTCGCAAATCCAGGACCGTGGGAACGGAAAAGTGCGTGAGTGCGTGGAGTGCGTCCGTGCGTGAGTAACTCCAGGCGCACTCACGCACTAACGCACTCACGCACTTTTTTCTCGTCCCCCTTGCACCTTACGCAACGTCAGGATTTATCCTTTTGCCGTGGCCACAAAGGAGGCGCCGATGGAGAAGGGATGGAAGGTAGGCGAGCTGGCGCGGCGGACGGGGCTCACCGTGCGCACGCTTCACCACTACGACCAGGTGGGGCTGCTGAGGCCGTCGCGGCGCACGCCGGCGGGGCATCGCCTGTACGGCGGGGCGGACGTGGCGCGGCTTCACCAGATCCAGTCGCTGCGGCGGCTGGGCTTCGGGCTGGAGGAGGTGCGCGACGCGCTGGACCGGCCCGAGTTCTCGCCGCTCCGCGTGGTGCAGCTCCACCTGGAGCGCATCCGCGGCGAGATCCGCCTCCGGCAGCGGCTCTGCGAGCGGCTGGAGACGATCGCGGCACGGCTGGGCACGGCGGAAGGGGTTTCCGCCGACGAGTTCATTCAGACGATCGAGGCGATGACCATGTTCGAGAAATACTACACTCCCGGGCAGCTGGAAGAGCTGCGGCAGCGCCGTGAATCGCTCGGCGAGGACCGCATGCGCGAGGTGCAGGAGGAGTGGCCGAAGCTGATGGAGGAGATGCGCGCCGAGATGGAGCGCGGCACCGACCCCGCCGACGAGCGGGTGCAGGCCCTCGCCCGCCGCTGGGCCGGGCTCATCCGGGAGTTCACGGGCGGCAACCCGGGCATCGAGCGCTCGCTCGGCAACCTCTACCAGAACGAGTCCACCGTCCACGGCATGGACGTCGCGGGGATGAGGCCGCTGATGGAGTATGTGCAGCGGGCGCAGTCCGTGGCGAACAACTAGGCTCACACAGAGGCACGGAGGCACAGAGATGAAGTCATCCCTGTGCCTCCAGCCAGTCGTTCACCAGGCGGTAGGAGATGGAAAAGGTGGAGGGGAAGAGAAAGGTGCCGTCGGCGATTCCCTGGTGCACCTCGTCGCGGGTGAACCAGCGCACCTCCTCCATCTCGTCTTCGGGGCGGATCTCATCGGAGACGGCTTCGGCGGTGAAGCCGATCATGATGGAGGCGGGGAAGGGCCAGGGCTGCGAGGAGTGGTAGCGCACGTCCTTCACCGCGACGCCGGACTCCTCCATCACCTCGCGCGCTACGGCGTCCTCCAGGCTCTCGCCGGGCTCCACGAAGCCGGCGAGGACGGAGTAGACGCCGGGCTGCCAGGCGGCCTGCCGCCCGAGAAGGCAGCGGTCGCCGTGCTGAACGCGCATGATGACCGCCGGGTCCGTGCGCGGGAAGTGGTGGGTGCCGCAGGCGGGACACATGCGCAGGTGCCCCGCCTCGCGCACCTCCGTCGCGGTGCCGCACACGCCGCAGAAGCGGTTGCGCGCGTGCCAGTGGTTCATCCCCCGCGCGAAGGCCAGCAGCCCGGCCTCCAGCGGCGTCATCAGCACACCGTGCTGCCGCAGGTCGCCCCACTCGGCGAGCCCCGGGTCCTCCGCCACCGGCACGGAGAACCACGTCGTCTCATCATCCACCCCCAGGAGCACCGCGTAGCCAGCCGCCTCCACCAGCGGCGCCGCCTCCCCGGCGGTGAGCCAGGCCGCGCGCGACTCGCCCGCGACGAACAGGTTCCTGTGCTCCCACACCGGCGCGAACCGGCTGCCTGGATCGCGCAATCTCGCGCTCACCCAACCCTCGTCCTTGCGCCTTTCGCCCGCCCGGTCGAACCCGCCCGCCGCCAGCACGTGAGGCTTCTCCACGCTTCCTCTCCGTGTCTCTGTGCCTCTGTGTGAGATCGCCGTTCTTGACACCGGCCCTCCCACGCAACTAACATACTCGCGAGTATGAATCTTCGTCTTGCGAGAGTGTGAACTTGGCACGTGAGCCCCGGTGGGAGCGCCGGCCGGAGGAGCGGCCGCGGGAGATCCTCGATGCGGCGTTCGAGGTTTTCTCCGAGAAGGGGTACCGGGCGACGCGCCTGGAAGAGGTAGCGGAACGCGCCGGAGCCACCAAGGGCGCCATCTACCACTACTTCGACGGCAAGGAAGACCTCCTGCTGCGCACGGTGGAGGACCGGATGAGGTCGGTGTTCTCGGACCTGACGCGCGTGCTGGACGAGCCTGGGCGCTCGCCGTCGATGCAGCTGGAGGCCGGGCTGCGCCGGGCGTGGGACTTCTGGCTGAGCGAGGAGTTCGGGCGGATGTTCCGGCTGATGTTCGCCGAGGTGAGGGCGGAGCACCCCGCGCTCTTCGACGCGTGGCTCACCGAGGGGCCGCTCCACGGCTGGGGCGTCATCGCCCAGCTCATCGAAGCCGGCAAGGATGCCGGGGAATTCAGGGCCGACGCGGACTCCGCTTCCGCCGCCCGGCTCATCACCTGCGGCCTCGCGTTCCACGCGGTGCTCCAGCGCCACGTAGGCAGCGGGATCGTGCCGGAGCTGGGAGCGGACCGCGTCTTCACCAGCACGTTCGACCTCTTCGTCCGCGGCCTGCGCTGACGGCCGCCGCAAACTAGTGGATGCGGATGCTTAGATACCTACGCGTAGGTAGACTATTGTTGCCCGCCGTGCTCGCGGCGGGCTCGCTGGCGGCGCAGGACACCGTTCGGCTGGGCTCGCTCCACATCGCGGCCACGGAGCACGACCCGCGCGTGAGGCAGCTCGCCCTCCACGCCGCGGCGGCCGAGGCGCGGCTGCGCAGCCTGGGCACGGAGCGACTCCCCCAGCTGCGCGTCACCGCCGACGCGACCCGCCAGTCCGAGGTCCCGTCGCTCCCGCTCTCCCTCCCCGGCGGGATGACGCCGCCGGTGCCGCCCAGGGACCATTACCAGGTGCGCGGCGAGGTGGAGCAGCGCGTGTACGACGGCGGCGCGCTGGCGCGGCGGCGCGAGATCGAGCGCGCGCGGCTGGCGGAGGCGCAGGCGGAGGTGGGCGCGGCGCTGTTCGGGGTGCGCGAGGAGGTGAACCAGGCATTCTTCGGGGCGCTCGTACTCCAGGCGCAGCTCGCGGAGCTGGCCACGCTGGAGGCGGACCTGGAGGCGCGGCTGGCGCAGGCACGCGTGCGCGTGCGCGAGGGCGCGGCGCTGCGCGGCCAGGCGTACACCGTGGAGGCCGAGCTGCTCAGGGCCCGCCAGCAGCGCGCCGAGCTGGAGGCCAACCGCCGCGCGTCGCTCGCCTTGCTCGCGGCGCTGACGGGGCGGCGCATCGGCGCGGCGGACGTGCTGGTGGCGCCGTCGCTGGCCGCGGAGGTCGCGCGGGCCAGCGAGGATGCCGCCGGACGGCCCGAGCGTGCCGTGTTCGGGGCGCGGCGCGAGCGGCTGCGGCGCGAGGCGGCGCTGGCCGGGTCGCGCGGGCGCCCGCAGGTGCAGGCGTTCGGGCAGGTGGGCGTGGGGCGCCCGGGGCTCGACCAGTTCCGGCGCGACGTCCACGAGTTCTGGATCCTGGGCGTCCGGATGCGCTGGGCGCCGTGGGACTGGGGCGTCGTGCGCCGCGAGCAGCAGGTGATCGGCCTCCAGCAGCAGGTGGTGGATACGGAGGAGGAAGCCTTCGCCCGGCGCGTGCGCCGCTCCACCCTGGACGAGGTGGAGACGATGCAGCGGCTGGAGAGCACCCTGGAGTCCGACGACGCGCTGGTGTCGCTGCGCGAGCGGATCGCGCGGGAGGCGCTCACCCGCTTCGGCGAGGGCGTCATCACGGCGGCGGAGTACGTGGACGTACGCAACGACGTGCAGGAGGCGCGCGTCGTCCGCGAGCGGCACCGGGTGGAGCTCGCTCACGCCCGCGCCCGATATCTCACCACGCTCGGAGTGGACCTGCCATGAGACGGAATGCGGATTGGGCGATTCCCTGCGGCGGAGCCGCCGTCCAGGAGCGATTGAAATCGCCGCTGGAACCACGCGAAGTCCCCTTCGGGGACTGTACGGCTCCCACCGGTGCCGCGGAAACAGTCCGCGGAGGCGGAATTCGCGTTGGTCCAGAGGCGAATTCCATTCGCTCCCGGGCCGTACGCTCCGCGTTCACCGGCAATCTTCCCCGACACCGTATGACGCGGATCGTGGTCCTCGCGCTCCTTCTTGCTGCGTGCGCGAAGGAGAAGCCGGATGCGTACGGCAACTTCGAGGCGACCGAGGTGGTGGTATCGGCCGAGGTGGGGGGGCAGCTCCTGCGGTTCGAGCCGGAGGAGGGGGAGCGGCTGGCGAGCGGGGTTCTCACCGCGCTGGTGGACACGGGCACGCAGGCGCTCGCGCGGCAGGAGCTGGTCTCCCAGCGCGCCGCTTCGGCCACGCGCGTGGCGGAGGCGGAGGCACAGGTGCGCGTACTGCGCGCGCAGCTGCAGACGGCGCGCGAGGAGCACGCCCGCACGCTGCGCCTCTTCCGGGCGGAGGCGGCCACGGCGCAGGAGCTCAGCCGCACGGGCGGGGAGGTGAGGACGCTGGAGCAGCGCATCGCGGCGGCGCAGGCGGCGGTGGGCGCGATCGGGCAGGACGTGGGGAGCGTGGACGTGCGCGTGGCGCAGGCCGAGGACCGCATCCGCAAGAGCCGCGTGGTCAATCCCATCGCGGGGACGGTGCTCACCACCTACGCGGAGGCGGGGGAGTACGTGCAGCCCGGGCAGCCGCTCTACAAGATCGCCCGCCTGGACACGCTCACGCTGCGCGCCTACGTCAGCGGCGCGCAGCTGCCGGCGGTGCGCATCGGCGAGCGTGTGCGGGTGCGCGTGGACCGCGACGGCGAGGAGCTGGACGAGCTTCCCGGCTGGGTGAGCTGGATCGCGGCGCAGGCGGAGTTCACCCCCACGCCCATCCAGACGCGCGACGAGCGCGCGGAGCAGGTCTACGCCATCCGTGTGCGCGTGCCCAATCCCGCGGGGCGGCTCAAGATCGGGATGCCGGGCGAAGTGGTCCTGAAAAACTGAATCTCACACAGAGGCACGGAGACACAGAGGAGAGGCACATGAGCGCCGTGGAGGTGGAGGGGCTGAGCCGCGGGTTCGGGGAAGTGGTGGCGCTGGACGGGGTCTCGTTTTCGGTGGGCGATGGGGAGCTGTTCGGGTTCATCGGGCCGGACGGGGCGGGGAAGACGACGCTGTTCCGCATCCTCACCACCCTGCTGGCGCCGGACGCGGGGAGCGCGCGGGTGCTGGGGCTGGACCCGGTCAGGGACCTGTGGGCGCTGCGGGCGCGCATCGGGTACATGCCGGGGCGCTTCTCGCTCTACCCCGACCTGTCGGTGGAGGAGAACCTCGGCTTCTTCGCCGCCGTGTTCGGGACGACCGTCGAGGCGCAGTACCCGCTGATCGCGCCGATCTACGACCAGATCGCGCCCTTCGGGGACCGGCGCGCGGGGGCGCTGTCGGGGGGGATGAAGCAGAAGCTGGCGCTGTGCTGCGCGCTGGTGCACCGGCCGGACATCCTCTTCCTGGACGAGCCCACGACCGGCGTGGATGCCGTGTCGCGGCGCGAGTTCTGGGACCTGCTCCACGACCTGCGCGCGGGCGGGCTCACCATCGTCGTCTCCACGCCCTACATGGACGAGGCGGACCGCTGCGACCGCGTGGCGCTGATCCAGAAAGGGAAGATCCTGGAGATCGACGCTCCGGGCGCGATCGGCGGGCGGTACGAGTGGCCGCTGGTGGCCGTGGCCGCGCGCGACCGCCGCGCCCTCCTGGCCGCGCTGCGCGCCGAGCCGGAGGCGTACTCCGTCTATCCCTTCGGCGAGGTGGTCCACTTCACCGACCGCCGCGGCGGCGCCGATCCCGAAAACATCGCGCGGGCGCTGCAGGAGCGGCTGCGCGCCGCGGGGCTGCACGACGCCCGCGCGCACCCGGTCCGCGCCGGGATCGAGGACGTGTTCATGGCGCGCATGGCCGCGGAGACCCCGTGAGTGCGGCCATCGAGGCACGCGAGCTCACCCGCACCTTCGGCGCGTTCAGGGCCGTGGACGGGATCACCTTCGAGGTGGCGGCGGGGGAGGTGTTCGGCTTCCTGGGCGCCAACGGGGCGGGGAAGACGACGGCCATCCGCATGCTCACCGGCCTCCTGGCTCCGTCGTCCGGCGAGGCGCGCATCGCGGGGCTGGACATCTACAAGGACCCGGAGGGGATCAAGCGGCGCATCGGCTACATGAGCCAGCGCTTCTCCCTGTACGACGACCTCACGGCGCGCGAGAACGTCCGCCTCTACGCCGGCATCTACGGGCTCACCGACCGCGAGATCGTGGATCGCACCGAGCGCATGCTGGACCGGCTGGGCTTCCGGCACGCGGCGGACTCGCTGGTGCGCGGCATCCCGCTGGGGTGGAAGCAGAAGCTGGCCTTCTCCGTCTCCCTCCTCCACGACCCGGCCATCGTCTTCCTGGACGAGCCCACGGGCGGCGTGGACCCCATCACCCGCAGGCAGTTCTGGGAGATGATCTACGAGGCGGCGGCGGCGGGAACCACCATCTTCGTCACCACCCACTACATGGACGAGGCGGAGTACTGCGACCGCATCTCCATCATGGTGGCGGGGCGCATCGCCGCCCTGGGGACGCCGGGGGAGGTAAAGGAGCGGCTGGGAGCGGGCAGCATGGACGAGGCGTTCGTGCGCCTGGCGCGTCCATGAGCGCGCTGCGCGGCATCGTCCGCAAGGAGGCCTTCCACCTCCTCCGCGACCGGCGCACGCTCTTCATCCTCCTGGTGATGCCGCTGGTGCAGGTGCTCCTCTTCGGCTACGCCATCCGCACGGACGTGGAGGGGATCCGGCTGGCGATCGTGGACCCCGAGCCGGACCACGCGACTCTGGAGCTGCGCAACCGCTTCGCCGCCACGGGTCTGTTCCGGGTGGTGGCGGTGGTGCGCCGCACCGCGCCGCTGGAGGCGATGTTCGAGCGCGGCGAGGTGCGCGAGGCCATCGTCTTCGAGGCCGGCTTCGCGCGGCGCCTGGCCCGCGGCGAGCCCGCCCGCGTGCTGGTGGTGACCGACGCCACCGACCCCAACACCGGCAGCATCATGACCGCCGACGCCCTCGGCGTGCTGCAGGAGTACGAGCGCGAGCTGGGCCGTGCCGGGCCGGGGCCGCGCATCGTGCCGGAGGTGAGGATGAGGTTCAACCCGACGCTGGAGAGCGCCCACCTCTTCGTCCCCGGCCTGATCGCCTTCGTGCTCACCATCGTGTCGGCGATGATGACGGCGGTGTCGCTCACGCGCGAGAAGGAGACGGGGACGATGGAGATCCTCCTCGTCTCCCCGCTGCGGCCGCCGCAGATCATCCTGGGGAAGGTGCTCCCGTACCTGGTGCTCGGCTTCGCGAACGTGCTCACGACGCTCACCGCCGCGCGGCTGGTGTTCGGCGTCCCCATCCGCGGCAGCCTCGTGCTCCTGCTCGCGGAGAGCCTGCTCTTCATCCTCACCACGCTCGCGCTGGGCGTGCTCATCTCCACCCGCACCTCGTCGCAGCGCCTGGCCATGCTCATGGCGCTCGCGGGGCTGATGATGCCCACCATCCTCCTCTCCGGCTTCATCTTCCCGGTGGAGAGCATGCCGCTCCCCCTGCGCCTGCTCTCCAACCTGATCCCCGCGCGCTGGTTCGTGCTGATCGCGCGCGGGATCATGCTGAAGGGAATCGGCCTCGCCCACCTGTGGCAGGAGACGCTGGTGCTGGCGGGGATGACGGCGGTGCTGCTCGCGGCGAGCGTGCGTGGGTTCAACGTGCGGCTGGGGTGAGGAGCGATGCGAATCATCTGGTTCCTCGTACGCAAGGAGTACCTGCAGATCTTTCGCGACCGCGCGATGGTGGTGCAGATCTTCCTGCTTCCCCTCGTCCAGCTGCTGGTGCTCTCGAACGCGGCCACGTTCGAGATCACGAGCACGCGGATGTCGGTGGTGGACCTGGACCGCAGCAGCGCATCGCGCCGCCTGGTGACGGGCTTCGCGGCATCCGGCTACTTCGTCCCCAGGCTGTACACCGCCTCCGCCGCCGAGGCCGACGAGGCGCTGGTGGACCGCGAGGTGTCGATGATCCTCACCATCCCGGCGGGCTTCGAGCGCGACCTGGTGAGGAGCGGCGCCGCCCCCGTGCAGCTCGTGCTGAATGCCGAGGAGGGCGCCGCCGCCGGGATCGTGCGATCGTACGCGGTGCGCATCCTCAACGCGTACTCGCGCGAGGCCGGCGCAGAGCTTCGCCCTACCATGCTCACCGCGCGCGAGGGGGAGCGCCCGCCGTCCCCTGCCGCGCCGCACATCGACGTGCGCACGCGGGGATGGTACAACCCGATGCTGGACTACCACGCGTACATGGTGCCCGGCATCCTGGTGTTCCTGGTGACGCTGGTGGGGACGCTGCTGACCGCGCAGAACATCGCGCGCGAAAAGGAGATCGGCACGCTGGAGCAGCTCAACGTCACGCCCATCACGCGCGGCCAGTTCATCGCGGGCAAGCTGCTCCCCTTCTGGATCCTGGCGCTCGTGGACCTGGTGCTGGGGCTGGTCGTGGCCCGCCTCGTCTTCGACGTGCCGATGCGCGGCAACCTGCTGATCGTGTTTGCCGCCGCCGCCGTCTACCTGGTGGCCGCGCTGGGGATCGGCCTGTGGATCTCCACGCTGGCGGAAACGCAGCAGCAGGCGATGTTCATCACCTTCTTCATCCTGGTGATCTACGTGCTGATGAGCGGCCTCTTCACCCCCGTGGACAGCATGCCGCGCCCCGTGCAGTGGCTCACCGAGCTGAACCCGGTGAAGCACTTCATCGTCATCATGCGAGCCGTGCTGGTGAAGGGCGCCGGCTTCGCCGCCGTGCAGAAGCCGTTCTACGCGCTGATCGCGTTCGCGGCCGTCGTGCTCACGCTGGCCGTGCGGCAGCACTCCAAGACGACGGGATGAGCCTCATACCCAATCCGCGTGGATCGGTGATGCCGCGCGACCCGTCCAGAAGCGAATGAATTCGTCTAGGAGCGAATGAATTCGCCGCTGGACCTACGCGAAGACCGCCTTCGCGGTCTGTTGGCTTCCGCCGACGGTGGACCGTACAGTCCCCGCAGGGGACTTCGCGTGGTTCCAGCGGCGAATTCATTCGCTCTGGTGACGCCTCGGCGGGTGCCGGCGATTCAGCCGGATCTCGTATCACACGGAGCCACAGAGACACGGAGAAAGAGATGCTACTGAGTCCGATCGAGCAGCCGCCGAGCCTGTGGATGAGGATCGTGTACCAGCTCAGCGAGCGGAGGTTCGGGAAGGTGCTGGGGGTGATCAAGGTGATCTACGCGCGGAAGCCGGAGATCATGCCGATCGCGCTCAAGATCGCGCGCACCATGGAGCGGTTGTCGCTGGAGCCCTCGCTGCGCTTCCTGGTGCAGGTGCAGACGGCGCGGCAGAACGGCTGCGCCTTTTGCGAGGACCTGGCGCTGGCCGAGGCCGTGCGGGCCAGGCTGGGCCACGAGAAGTTCCGCGCCCTCCCCGACTACCGCACCAGCCCCGTGTTCAGCGAGCGCGAGCGGGCGGCCCTCGCCCTCGCCGAGGAGGCCACGCAGAACCGCCGCCTCAGTCCAAAAACGGAGGCGGCGGTCCGCGCGCACTTCAGCGAGAAGGAGATCATCGAGCTCACCTGGCTCAACGCCGCCGAGAACTACTACAACCTCCAGGCCGCCGTGCTCGGCGTGGAATCCGACGAGCTGGCACGGAGATAAGCTCCTCTCCGTGCCTCCGTGCCTCCGTGTGAGATCACCTCATCCAGGGCATCGCCGGCACCGTCGCGGGCTCCCGGAAGGGGCCGTCGCCCAGGAAGGGGATGGCGCCGCGGCCGTTCAGGTTGTCGTACGAGTAGAAGGCGAAGCCCTGCACCCCCCGCTCGCGCCCGATGCGGATCTGCCGCTCGATCTCGGCGTGCGGCATCCCCGAAGCGATGGCGATGTAGACGTGGCGGCCCGTGGGGCGCATCCCCGCGAGGTGGTCCTCCAGCATGCAGCGCCAGTCCGGGTTGGGCTCGCGCGCGCCGGGTAGCTGCAGGTAGGTGCAACGCTGCTCGTTGACTCGGAAGTAGGTCATGGGCACGGCCACGTCCAGCGCGCCTTCGCGAGCCCAGCCCCAGGTGTCCTGGAAGAACTGCGCGATCCCGCTGGACGACGGCCAGCCGAAGCGGGTGCGGTCGTAGATCGGCCACACGGCGGCCGACAGCGGGACGCGGCGCACGGCCTGGATGCTGTCGCGCGTCTCCCTGACGGTGCGGCTCACCATGTCGCGCCGGAAGCGGGCCCAGCCGGCCGGGTCCGCCGCGGGGTCGCGCCCGAAGGCGGCGATGCTGGCGCGGTCCCACCCGAAGGCGGAGCCGGGATAGCGGATGCGGTCCAGGTGCACGCCGTCCACGCGGTAGCGCCTCACCACGTCCGCGGCCACGCGCGCCAGGTGCGTGCGTACGCCGGGGTTGCCGGGCGAGAGGTACACGTACTCCTCGCCGTTGGGGCACGCCATCGGCCGGCCCGCGCGGGTGTGCATCGCCCAATCGGGATGGTCGATCAGCACGTGGTTGGGGCGCCCCGGCTCGCTGCGGCGCAGGAGGCGGCAGAAGTCGCCCTCCTGCGAGTCCCACCCCGAAAGCGCGTTGATCCACGCGTGAAGCTGCAGGCCGCGCGCGTGGGCCTCGCGCACCGCCACCTCCAGCGGGTCCCAGGTGGGCGTGCCGCCCAGCTTCCCGCACAGCCGCACCGAGCACGGGTCCAGGTTGGAGCGGTAGTACGCGTCCGAGGGGCCGCGCACCTGGAAGTAGACCATGTTCAGCTTCGCCCGCGCCGCGCGCTGCATGATCCGGCTGATGTCGGCCTCCGTGCGGTACTCCCAGCGATTAACCCAGAGCGCCCGTGCCTCGGCGCGCGGGGCCTGGGCGGATGCGGATGTGGCGGCGAGCAGGGTGGCGATGACGGCGAGCGCGCGGATGATTCGGTTGTTGGACAACGTACGATAGCCTGGGTGATGGTGACGGGGACAGGACGAATATCTCACACGGAGGCACAGAGGCACAGAGAAGAAAGGCATCTCTTGACTAATCTATTTTCGTTGATATCTTACGTCCCATGACGACGCAGACGACGCCCGACACGGCCCAGGTGGCGCGCTGGTTCCACGCGCTCTCGGACGAGACGAGGCTCGGCATCGTGGGGATGCTGGCCGGCGGGGAGTGCTGCGTCTGCGAGCTTACGGACGCGCTGGACGCGGCGCAGTCGCGCCTCTCCTTCCACCTCAAGACGTTGAAGACGGCGGGAGTGGTGAGCGACCGTAAGGTGGGGCGCTGGGTGTACTACTCGCTCAACCCCGAAGTGCTGGACGCGATGGCCGACTTCGTGGCGCGGGCGAAGCCGGTGGAGGGAGCGAGCCACGGGTGCGGATGCGGCTGAGCCCACCTTTTTTTGCCCACAAACATCAACATTTGTTGATGACACCAGGAGAGAGACGATGTCTGAGACGCTGAGGGAGACGGTGCGGGAGAAGTACGGCCAGGCCGCGCTGCGCGTGGTGACCGGCGAGGGGAATTCGTGCTGCGGAGCCGCGTCGTCGTTCGGCGGATGCGACCCGATCACCTCCAACCTGTACGGCGACGCGGAGACGGCGGTGCTTCCGCAGGAGGCCGTGCTCGCGTCGCTGGGATGCGGCAATCCCACCGCGCTGGCCGAGCTCAACGAGGGCGAGACGGTGCTGGACCTGGGCTCGGGCGGAGGGATCGACGTGCTGCTCTCCGCGCGGCGCGTGGGGCCCACCGGCAAAGCGTACGGGCTGGACATGACGGACGAGATGCTCCAGCTGGCGCGCGAGAACCAGCGCAAGGCCGCCGTCTACAACGCCGAGTTCCTGCGCGGCGAGATCGAGAACATCCCCCTCCCCGACGCGTCGGTGGACGTCATCATCTCCAACTGCGTCATCAACCTCTCGGGCGACAAGCCGCGCGTGCTGCGCGAGGCCTTCCGCGTGCTGAAGCCGGGCGGGCGCTTCGCCGTGTCCGACGTGGTGGTGCGCGGCGAGGTGCCGGACGAGGTGCGGCGCAGCATGGAGCTGTGGATCGGGTGCGTGGCCGGCGCGCTGGAGGAGAGCGAGTTCCTGGGGCTGCTGCGCGAGGCCGGCTTCGAGGCCCCCTCCATCGAGCCCACCCGCATCTACTCCGCCGAGGACGCGCGTGCCTTCCTGGCCGGCGCGGGCATGGACGCGGACGCCGTGGCGCCGCAGATCGAGGGGCGCTTCATGGGCGCGTTCGTGCGGGCGCGGAAGCCCGAGGCGGCCGCGTCGTCGTGCTGCGCGCCGGGCTGCTGCTCCTGAGCCTCACACAGAGGCACAGAGGCACAGAGGCACAGAGATGACTTCACCTCTGTGCCTCCGTGTCTCTGTGTGAGATGCCGTGCAGCGCGAGCGCCAGCGGGAGGCCGAGGACCACGGGCCAGGCGATGAGCATCAGCAGGAAGATGTTCATCTCCATGCCCTCGCCCTCGGCGAGCGAGGCGCCGGCGGCTCCCGCCAGCACGGCGACGGCCACCAGCCACACCCGCTTGCGCTCCCTGAACGCGAACCACGAGATCGCCACGAACACGCACGAGGCGATCATCGCCCACGGCAGGAACCTCACCTCGCGCCCATCCCCGATGAACAGGAGCGAGAAGACGAACAGGAGCACGAGGTAGCCGCGCGCCGCGTACGCGAGCATCCTGAGACCGCTCGACTTCATCTCCGTGCCTTTGTGTGAGATCAAGCCGTGGCGCCCCCGCAGCTAGACCCAGCGCCCGCGGTGCACCCGAAGCAGTGAGGCCCCAGCACGATCTCGCGCCCGGCCAGGGCGGCAAGGTCGAAGTCGAAGATGGTGCGCGGGGCCGCCGGGTGCACGGGCAGGTCGAGCATCTGGTTGAAGTCGCAGTCGTACAGCGTGCCGTCGTACCCCACCGAAAGGGTGTTGCGGCACATCACCCCCATGGCCGCGGCGGGGTTGAAGGCGGTCACCAGCCGCTCCATGTACGCGTCCAGCGAGCCCCCCTCTTCAAGGAACTCCAGGAAGCGCGAGACGGGCATGTTGGTGATGGTGTAGAGCGAGTTGAACTCCACGCCGTACAGCCGCTCCATCTGCCGCTTCCACTCCGCCTCCAGCGCCACCTGGTTGCCGGGGAGGAAGGTCCCCACGGGGTTGGTGACGAGGTCGAGCAGCAGCCCCGTCCCCCGCTTTCCGTACCCGAGCTCGTTGAGCCGCTGAAGCGCCGCGATCGACTGCTCGAAGACGCCGTCGCCGCGCTGCGTGTCCGTCCCCTTCTGCCGGAAGTGGGGAAGGGATGCGACCACGTGCACGCGGTGTTCGGCGAAGAACTCGGGGAGGTAGCGGTAGTTGGGAAGCCGGGTGATGGTGAGGTTGCAGCGGTCCATCACGTGCTTTCCGGCGGCCGTGGCCCTCTCCACGATCTCGCGCCAGCGCTTGTGGAGCTCCGGCGCTCCGCCCGTGATGTCCAGCGTGGGGATGTCCGTCCCCTCGATGACCTCCAGGCAGCGGTCCACCACCGCGTCGCTCATCATCTCGGTGCGGTCCGGCCCCGCGTCCACGTGGCAGTGGCGGCAGGTCTGGTTGCACTTCCTCCCCACGTTGATCTGGAAGACGTCGATCCCCCTGGCCATCAGCGGAAAGAGCCCGGCCCCCTCCAGCGCCTCCTCGAACGGCCGCGCCACCGGCACCCCCGCAAGCACCTGCTTCTGGCGCCGGGTGGAGGCCAGCTCGGCCTGTCGCTTCTGGAGGGTGGGCAGGACTCGCGTCATGACTGTAAGTGCGTGAGTGCGTGAGTGCGTGAGTGCGTGAGTGCGTGAGTGCGTGAGTGCGCTTGAACTGCGTTGGTGCGCGGGGGTGCGGTTACTAACGCACTCACGCACTAACGCACTCCACGCACTTGTTACATCCCCAGCCGGTCAGCGTGGTTCCTCATCTGCAGCCCGTGCACCAGCGACGCGCCGCCGCGGATGGCGGCGGCCACGTGCACGGCCTCGGTCATCTGCTCGCTGTCGGCGCCCTTTTGCAGGCAGTCGCCGGTGTAGGCGTCGATGCAGTACGGGCACTGCACCGCGTGCGCGACGGCGAGGGCGATCAGCGACTTCTCGCGCACCGTCAGCGCGCCCTCCGCGAACACGGCGCCGTACCAGTCGAAGAACTTCTTGGCCAGCTCGGGCGCGCCCTCGCACATCTCGC
>DASVSA010000242.1:0-2251 GCA_036388335.1 Longimicrobium sp.
CGCCGCTCGGCGTCGAGCGCGCCCAGCCGCTCCACGGCGGCGTCCGTCTCGGCGGGGTTGCCGCGCGCGGCGAGGCGGGCGCGCAGCCCCTGGGGGTCGTGCCGGATCTGCTGTAGGTCGAGCATCAGTCGTCCGTCAGCCGCTCGTCGTCGCAGTTGGCGTTCACCACCACGTAAATGCGCGCGGTGCTGGTTGCGGGGTCCAGGTTGACGACCTGCAGCTTCCCGTAGTTGAAGCAGTCGCCGAAGTCGGTGCGGTACTGGCGCGTGCGGAAGGTGTACGACGCGCCCTGCGACAGCACCACCGCGCTGTCCGCGTACGTGCTCCGGTTGCGCGAAGCGCGCTCGATGCGCTCGAACGCGTCGTTGCTGCGGGCGAGCCCCGGGCGCATGGCGCGCGTGCGGGTCTCCACCGGGATCAGGGTGAAGGTGCTCCCGCTCTGCCGGAGGGCGTAGTCCCACGCCAGCGCGTTCTGGGGGCGCTCCGGCGACACGGTGGTGGGGCGCGAAGCGTCGATGGCCGAGGGCGCGTCGGGGCCCGCGGCGGTGGGCGCCCGCACCAGCAGCGTGTCCATCCGCAGCTCAGCCTCGTTGAAGAAGCTGTTGTCTTCGCACGCGGCGGTCGCCCCCAGGGGGAGCACGGCAAGGAGGATCAGCAGAAACCTGCGCACGGTTCTTCCTATCGTGAGATTCGACTACGGTTTGCGCGCGGAAACGGAACGCGCCCGACTCGTGCGGGCGCCGCGGGAATCCTAGCCCGCGCGCGAGGGTCACGTCAAGTACACCACAGGGGTTCCAGGGTTGACGCGGGCCCCGGTGAACGGGTACGTTGACGACCTACGCCCCACCCCCTACGCAACCCCGGAGACCCGCCCCATGTCCGAGCTCGACAACGCCCTGCATGCCCTCCGCGCACACCCCGGGGTGGAGCACGTGCTGGTGCTGGGGCGCGACGGCCTCCTCATCCAGCACAGCGGCGACGCGGCGCTGGACGCGGAGACGGTGTCGGCCATGGTGCCGGGCGTAGCCCAGTCCGCCCGCGCGCTGGGCGAGGCCACCGGCGCCGGGCCGGCCACGGTGATGGTGGCGCGCATGGAGCGCGGCGTGGCGGTGGTGTCGGTGCTCTCGGACGAGATCCTTCTGGCCGTCCTCCTGCGCGACGGGGTGGGCTTCGCGCCGCTCCTTCACGAGGTGGGGACGCGCCGCGAAGCCCTCGCCCGCCTGGTGTGAGGCCGCGCGCATGACCGACTCCTCCGCCGAGACGGCGCTGCGCCGGGTGCTGGTGGCCGACGACGAGCCCCACATCGGCCGCATCATCCAGCTCAAGCTGGAGCAGGGCCCCTACCAGGTCACGCTCGTGGCCGACGGGCGCGAGGCGCTCGACGTGCTCCATTCCGACGAGCCCATCGACGTGGTGCTGCTGGACATCATGATGCCCTACGTGTCCGGGCTGGAGGTGCTGGCCGAGGCGCGCGCCATGGAGCACCGGCGCGACACGCCCGTCATCATCCTCACCGCCAAGGGCCAGGACGCGGACCGGCACCAGGCGCTGGAGCTGGGAGCCACGGACTTCTTCACCAAGCCGTTCTCCCCCAAGAAGCTCCTCGCGCGGGTGGACGAGCTGTTCGGGGGCCCGGGCGAGGCGCCCGCCGAGGGCTGAGAGAACGGCGGGCTCACACAGAGGCACAGAGACACGGAGCAGTGTGACTGAAATCAACGGCGCCCCGGCCCCGAACCCACACCTCTGGACGGTGATCCTCGCCGGCGGTGTGGGTTCGCGCTTCTGGCCGGTGAGCACCCCCGCCCGCCCCAAGCAGCTCCTCCCGCTGGCCACGGAGGAGCCGCTCATCCGCGACACGGTGGACCGCATCCTCCCCCTGATCCCGGCGGAGCGGCTGCGCATCCTCACCGGCGAGCACCTGGCCGCGCCGCTGCTGAGCGTGCTGCCGGAGCTGGGCCCCGGCAACCTGCTGCTGGAGCCGCGCGCCGCCGGCACCGCGCCCGTGCTGGCCTGGGCCGCCGCCGAGCTGGAGCGCCGCGACCCCGACGCCGTCATGGTGTCGCTCCACGCCGACCACGCCATCGACCCGCCGGAGCACTTCCGCTCCCTGATCGCGCGCGCCGCCGAGCTGGCGGTGGCGCACGGCCGCCTCTTCACGATCGGCGCAGTGCCCACGCGCCCGGAGACGGGGTACGGCTACGTGCGCCTGGGCGATCCGCTGGAGGGCACCGAGTCGGGCCCCGGCGAGCCG
>DASVSA010000243.1:0-5039 GCA_036388335.1 Longimicrobium sp.
CCCGTCCCCCTCCCCCGCATGCGGGGGAGGGGGCGCATCCGCGGTGCCTGCGCGCTCCGGCAGCGCCCGCCCGCCCGCGATCCCGTAGGGGCGTGATTCATCGCGCCCGTGCCGTCCGCCCGTGCGACGGCGGCCACCACCGACCGAAGTAGTCCCCTCTCCCACGCGGTTTGTGGGAGAGGGTGGCGGCTCTCAGGCCGCCGGGTGAGGGCCTCAGGGAAGCGCGAACACATAGAGCGTCCCCCCCTTTTCCGTGTGCTGCGGCAGGTCGCTCATCGCGCCGACGAAGCCCAGCGCGGCGGTCTTGTCCTCGGGCGCCAGGTCGCCGGAGACGACGGCGCCGGGCCAGCCTCCCACGCCGTCGAAGATGGCCACGTACTGCTTGCCGTCCGGGCCCCGAAAGGTCACCGGCTGGCCGATGATCCCCGACGCGGTGCGGAACTGCCAGAGGATCCTCCCCGTGCCGGCGTCCACCGCCCTGAACCAGCGGTCCATCGTCCCGTAGAACACCACGTCGCCGGCCGTGGCGAGGGCGCCGCTCCACACGGGGAAGCGCTCCTGGATCTTCCACGCGGCGCGGCGGCGGACGGGGTCCCAGGCGGTGAACTCGCCGCGATGGCCGCCGGGGCCCGCGTACATCGTCACGTTGGCGCCCACGTACGGCGTGCCGGCGATGTAGTTGGCCTCCAGCGCCTCGTAGTCCATGCACAGGTTGTTGTGCGGGATGTAGAGGAGCCCCGTGCGCGGCGAGAACGCGCTCGGCTGCCAGTCCTTGGCGCCCGGCGCGCTGGGGCAGATGTCGCGCACCACCGTGCCCAGCCGCGGCGCGGTCTTGGGATTGGGCTGGTACATCCCCGTCTTCAGGTCCACGCCCTTGGACGAGGTGATGTGGACGAAGGGGTCGGCGGAGAGCACCTGGCCGGTGGCGCGGTCCAGCACGTACATGTACCCGTTCCGCTCCGCGCGCACGATCACCTTGCGCACCTGCCCGTTGATGGGGAGGTCGAGCAGGACGTTCTCGTTGACGCCGTCGTAGTCGTGGACGTCGTGCGGGCTCCACTGGTAGAACCAGCGCGCCTCGCCCGTGTCGGGATCGCGGGCGAAGATGCCCGCCGTCCACTTGTTGTCGCCCGGGCGCTGCTCGGGGTTCCAGGGGCCGGGGTTGCCCGTGCCGTAGTAGATGAGGTCGAGCTCGGGATCGTACGAGATCCATCCCCACACCGTGCCGCCCCCCGTCTCCCACGCGTTGGGCGGCCATGTGACCACCCCCAGGTCCTTGCCGCGGTCCTGCGCGTAGAAGGGCTTGAAGCCGGGGCCGATCAGCACGTCCTTGTCCGGACCCGTGCTGTACGCGCGCCACGCGATGTTGCCCGTGGCGGCGTCGAGGGCGGTGAGCCAGCCGCGCACTCCCATCTCGCCGCCGCTGTTCCCCACCAGCACCTTCCCCTTCACCACCAGCGGCGCCATGGTCATGGTCTCGCCGCGGTTGATGTCGCCGATGCGGACCCGCCACGCCTCCGCGCCCGTGGCGGCATCCACCGCTACCACCTGGTTGTCCAGCGTGTTGAAGAAGATGCGCCCGTCCGCGTACGCCGCGCCGCGGTTCACCTTGTCGCAGCATGCCACACCCTGCGCGGCAATCTGCACGGGCGGCTTGTACTTCCATTTGACGGGGGCGCCCGGCCGCGTCAGGTCCAGCGCGAAGAGCTCGTTGGGAAACGGGCTCACCCAGTACAGCGTGCTCCCCACCACCAGCGGCGCGCCCTCGTGCCCGTAGAAGTTCCCGTCCGCGAAGGTCCAGGCCAGCTTCAGGTTCTGCACGTTGGCGCGCGTGATCTCCCCCAGCCCGCTGAAGCGCGTGCTGGCGTAGTCGCGCGCGGGCATCACCCACTGCCCATCGTCGGCCACGGCCGCGCCGCGGGGCGTGGCCGGGAACATCGTCCTCAGCGCCGGCCAGGGCTTCTCCTCCACGATCTGCCCGTGCTCGCCGGACATCTCGTGCTCGATGCACCCCGCCGCCGCCAGCACGACGAGCAGAGTGCGTAAGCGCGTGAGTGCGTGAGTGCGTGAGGAACCCCCCGCGCACTTACGCACTGACGCACTCACGCACCGGCGCACGTAGCTCATGGCAGCCCGAAGACGTAGAGTGTCCCGCCGCGCGTGGTGTGCTGCGGGAGGTCGCGCATGGCGCCCGCGAAGCCGAGGGCCACCGTGGAGTCTTCGGGGTTCGCCTGGCCGGCCACGATCGCGCCGGGCCACCCGCCCACGCCCGAGAGGATGGCGACGTACTGCTTGCCGTCCGGCCCGCGGTAGCTGATGGGCTGGCCGATGATCCCCGACTCGGTCTTGAACTGCCAGAGGAGGCGGCCCGTGCGCGCGTCCACGGCCTTGAACCACCCCTCCATCGTCCCGTAGAACACCACGTCGCCCGCCGTGGCCAGGGCGCCGCTCCACACGGGGAAGCGCTCGCGGATCTTCCACATCGCGCGCCGCCGCACCGGGTCCCACGCCGTGAACTCGCCGCGGTGGCCGCCGGGGCCGGCCTTCATCACCACGTTCATCCCCACGTACGGGGTGCCCGAGATGTAGTTGGCCTCCACGCTCTCCACGTCCATGCACAGGTTGTTGTGGGGGATGTAGAGGAAGCCGGTGCGGGGGGAGAACGCCGTGGGCTGCCAGTCTTTGGCGCCGGGCGCGCTGGGGCAGATGTCGCGCACCGGCCGCGCCGTGTGCGGGTACTTGGCCATGTCCGGGATGTACTTCCCCGTGCGCAGGTCCACGCCTTTCGACGAGGTGATGTGGACGAAGGGATCGGCCGAGAGCACCTGGCCCGTGGCCCGGTCCATCACGTACATGTACCCGTTCCGCTCCGCGCGCACGATCACCTTGCGCGTGCGCCCGTTGATGGGGAGGTCGAGGAGGACGTTCTCGTTGACGCCGTCGTAGTCGTGGACGTCGTGCGGGCTCCACTGGTAGAACCAGCGCGCCTCGCCCGTGTCGGGATCGCGGGCGAAGATGCCGGCCGTCCACTTGTTGTCGCCCGGGCGCTGCTCGGGGTTCCAGGGGCCGGGGTTGCCCGTGCCGTAGTAGATGAGATCGAGCTCGGGATCGTACGAGATCCATCCCCACACCGTGCCGCCGCCCACCGTCCAGGTGGTGGAGGGCCAGGTCGTCATCCCCAGGTCCTTGCCGCGGTCCTGCGCGTAGAAGGGCTTGAAGTTGGGGCCGATGAGCACGTCCTTGTCCGGCCCCGTGCTGTACGCGCGCCAGGCCACCTTGCCGCTCTCCGCCTCCAGCGCGGTGAGCCAGCCGCGCACGCCCATCTCGCCGCCGCTGTTCCCCACGAGCACCTTCCCCTTCACCACCAGCGGCGCCATGGTCATGGTCTCGCCGCGGTTGATGTCGCCCAGGCGGGTGCGCCACACCTCCTTGCCCGAGCGCGCGTCCACGGCCACGGTCTGGTTGTCCAGGGTGTTGAAGAAGACCCTGCCGTCCGCGTACGCCGCGCCCCGGTTCACCACGTCGCAGCACGCCACGCCCGCCGCCGACCTCTGCAGCGGGGGCGCGTAGTTCCACTTGAGCGCGCCGCCGCGCGCCAGGTCCAGCGCGAAGAGCTGGTTGGGGAAGGGGGTGACGATGTACATCGTGCTCCCCACCACCAGCGGCGCCGCCTCGTGCCCCCGCCGGATCCCCGTGGAAAAGGTCCACGCGGGCCTCAGCGACGCCACGTTTGCCGCGGTGATCTGCCCGAGGCCGCTGAAGCGGGTGCTCTGGTAGTCCTTGGCGGGGATGGTCCACTGCCCATCCTCCACGTACGCCGCGGGAGCCAGCCCCAGCGTGCGCCGCGCCGCCAGCGCCGCCGAGTCCCGCGGCGCCTCGGCCGATTCGCCCCGCGAGCAGCCGGCCGCGGCCAGCGCGAGGGCGACCCGCGCCAGGAGCGCACGGGCCGGCCACCCGGAGGTGGGTGGCGAACAACACCTCATCAAGCCTCCCACGGAGCGAGCCGACGGGGCATGACGTGTCCGGTCTGAGGGGTGCGGGAACCGCGGGAACAGGCGTGCCGATCCGAGGCGATGAGCGGGCCGCTACACGTGCCGCGGACCGCAATCGCCTGCTGTCCATTGCGCACCATTCATGCCCGAACCTGGCCTTTCTCTTGCGAATGTGAAACAGCGAAATCCCAGTGTTTTCAAGGGTTCGACAAGGCTTTGGCACACTCCGCCGCAGCCGGGAAATGGAAGCCATGACGAGAACGGCGGGGCTGCTGATCCTCCTCCTGCTCGGCGCGTGCGGAGACGAAGACCGCACGCAGTCGGAGTACATTCCGAGCAACGACAAGACCTCCACCAGCGCGGACGACACGGCCCACCGTCCGGCGCGCATGGTCGCCATCCCGGACACGGCGGCCAAGCCCGAGCCGCCGCAGGACACGCTGCCGCTCGCCCTGGCGCGGCTGGGGGCGGCGCTGGTGCAGGGGAGCGGCCAGGTGGCGGCCGTGGGGAAGTCCACCTCCGTCTCGGTGGCGCTCGCGCGCGGGTCCGGCGGCGCGACGTACGAGGGCTCCATCCGGCAGGGCGTGTGCGCGCGCACGGGCAGCACCATCGCCTCGCTCTTCCCCGTGAGCGCGGACTCGCTGGGGAACGGCCGCGCGTCCAGCGACGTCCCCGTCCCCATCGACAGCCTCACCGGCGCCCCGCACGTGGTGGTGTACGGCCGCGGCGGCCGCCCCGAGGTGTGCGGCCCCATCGCGCCGCGCTCCCTGCCGCTCCCCCCGCCGCTCGCCGAGCGCGAGAACACGGCGCCCCCGCAAGTACGGAGAGCGGCGACGCCTCCAGACTCCGCGTGAGCTACATCCCAGGAGGTCCGATTGCATGAGCCAGAGCCGGACTCGCCGGTCCATTCCGTCCCCGCGGCGGCGTGGACGCCGCTGGTGACGGCGCTTCTCGTCCTGGTGCCGGGGCTGGTGGGGATCGCCACGGGGCGGCCGGCGCTCTTCCCCAGCCTGGGGCCCACGGCGTTGTTCCAGGCCCACACGCCGG
>DASVSA010000244.1:0-6383 GCA_036388335.1 Longimicrobium sp.
CTGCCGCAGCCGAGGGGCTTCGCCGCGGCGTGGAGGGCGCGGTTGACGCGCGGATCAACGCGTTCAGCTGCGGGAGCTGCCCGCACCGCGTCCACTGCCCGCACTGGATGGGCGCCGGAGAAGAATCCGAATAGCACGGCGCACATTCACCCTGCGGGCTCCGTTAGTGGAGGGTGTGGAGTGACGGGACGCTCCACACCCTCCTCGCTCGCGGTGCCCCCCTCCCGGTCCCACGATCGAGCCGGCTAGATGGCGGGGCACCGTGCGGCCAATCCGTGCGGGCGGAGGTATGGAGGTCGTGCGGCTGGGAAGGCACGATCCGGTGCAACTCACATCCAGGAGGCGGAAGTGGAGCTCAACGACGCGCAGGTTGGCTGGTTCGTCGACAACCGGCTGAAGCTGGAGAAGGGAAAGCGTTCGGAGTACCTCGCGCAGGTGGACGGGCTGATCGTCAACTTCACGGCACAGGCGAAGGAGGACGCCAACCTCCGCATCGTGAAGTTCCTCAAGACGGGATCGCTCCGGAAAGGCACGGTTCTGCGGCCGGGCGGCGGCGTCGGGGTCGACGCAGACATTGCGGTCTTCCTCACGCTCAAGGACCCCAACGTTTACGACCTGGACGAGCTCCACGACCGCATCCGCGCGCTCCTCATCGCAGCGTACCCCGGCAAGTCGGAGGACGACTTCACGGTGCAGCCGCGGACACTGGGCATCGAGTTTCGGACGTCGGGGCTGGCGCTGGACCTAGTCCCCGTCATCCCCATCGACGGCCCGGACGACTACGGGCTGCAGCCGTCGTCGCGCGGCGAGCCGTTCCTGAGGACCAGCGTCACCAAGCAGCTGGAGTTCATCCGCGCGCGCAAGGAGGAGTACGGCCGCTTCACCTCGCTGGTGCGCCTGCTCAAGCACTGGCGCAACCAGCAGGAACTGGACGAGCTGCGGTCGTTCATCATCGAGCTCCTCGTCAGCCACCTGCAGGACGTGCACGGGCCGCCGCAATCGCTGGAAGACGGGCTCCGCCGCTTCTTCCTGTACCTCGCCCAGAGCGAGCTGAGGGAGCCGGTCGTGGTACGCGAGCTCGGCACGCAGACGCGGCTCCCCGCCGACCGCGTCGTGATCCTGGATCCTGTGAACGCCGAGAACAACGTGGCGCGCCGTCTCACCGACGAGCACTGCGGCGAGATCGCGGCGCGCGCCACCGACGCGTGGGAAGCGCTGAACGCGGCGCACCACAACGGCTTCAAGGGTGAGACGCTCGAACTCTGGAAGGAGGTCTTCGGGCGCTCCTTCGCCATTGAGGAGTGAGGCCATGCCGACGACCGGAACTCAGAGCCAGAGCTACACCGTGGCGGACGTGGGCCGCGTGCTGGACCAGTTCGCCGCCGACTTCGACGGGATCTCGCAGTCCACGGGCCTGCGGACGCGCGACGACGTGAAGGCGGTCAGCGAGGACGTGAAGCGGATGGCCGCCCGCGGGTACCTGCGTGAAGTGAACCTCTGCCTCTTCAACGAGGCGGGCGCCGTTATGCGCGCCGCCAAGTACACCGTCAACACCAGCACGGGGGTCCTCACCGCGTCGCGGCCCGGTGCCCACCTCTGGCCACGAACGCCCGGCGGGCAGCTCAGCGTGGTGGTCCACTACAGCGACGCGTGGAAGACGCTCAGCGAGGCGGCGAGGGAAGCCTTCCACCGTGAGCTGAACCGGAACTGGACCACCTCCGGCATCGACACCTCGTTTCCCACGCTCCGGGCCACAGCGGACCGCAACTACGTGAGCAACGGCTACGGCCTGCAGAGGAGCACCTACCAGTGACCACGACCAGCGACCTGTTCGAGCTCGAGCTCCGCCTCCCAGACGATACCCTGAAGGCGCAGGGGGGGCGCCTTGTGGGCTTCGACGCCCGGTACGAGCGGATCCGGCGCGACCTGCGCCTCCTCGCCGCGCCAGACGAGGTGCGTGCCTGGAGTAAGCAGTTCTACAAGGGCGTGATGCCCATCTGCGAGGCCGTCACCGACCGGTACCCGCTGGTGATCTTCGCCGGCGACGTGGGGACGGGGAAGACCGCGACCGCCGAGGCGGTGAGCGACCGCCTCGCGCGAGAGACCCGCAAGGAGGCCATGCTCTTCAAGCTGAGCACCCGCGTCCGGGGCGGCGGCAAGGTGGGGGAGATGAGCAGCCTGCTCAACAATGCTTTCGAGGCGGTGGTCAAGGAGGCGGGGAAGGCGCGCTCCGCCTTCCTCATCATCGACGAGGCGGACTCCCTCACCTCATCGCGCGACGACACGCACAGCCACCATGAGGACAAGGTGGCCGTGAACACCATCATCCAGCGTGTGGACGACCTGCGGCGCCACGGCGGGCGCGTACTCGTCTTCCTGTGCACCAACCGGTCGGCCGCGCTGGACCCCGCTGTGGTGCGCCGCGCCGCGCGCCTGGAGACCTTCGCGCGGCCAGATGCCAGCGAGCGGATGGATCTCTTCCGGATGGACCTGGAGGGGCTCGGGATGGGAGACGACACGCTGCGCCAGCTCGTGGAGCTGACCGGGGCGGGAGCGGATCGCCCTGGGTTCACCTTCTCCGATCTCCGCTCGCGCCTCCTCCCCGAAGCGCTCGCCCGCGCCTTCCCCGACCGGCGCATCGAGGCGGGTGACCTGATCGAGGCCGCGCGCGAGCTCGCTCCATCGCCCGCGGTGTTCTCGTGAGCGGCGGGCGCAACCACCTGCGGGGCCGCCGCGTCCAGATCTCCGGCAGCGCCAGCAAGCGGACTGACGCCGCGCGAGTGGCGTACGCGCACGACATTGTCCGGGGCGTGGCGCGCCAGGTTCTCGCCTCCGGGGGCGGGCTCGTCCTGGGCGCGGGGCGGGAGCCCCGTACGGAGGCGGACGGGCCGGCGCTCACCTTCGACTGGACGGCGTTGGAGGAGGCCGCCGCCTGGTTCCGCGGCGGCACGGACGCGTTTCCCCCACACGCGGGCGAGCCGGTCATCGTCGTGCTTTCCGAAAAAGGCGAGGGCGAGATCCCCGCCGACCGGCGCACTCTGTGGCGGGAGCTGCTGGCCACGGGCAAGGTCCACACGGAAACGATTCAGCCGGGGCTTCGCTCGGCCGCGCTGCTGCGTCAGCGTCAGGCGGACTTCGCGGACATCCTGTTCGCTGTAGGTGGCGGGAGCGGCGTAGAGCACTCGGCCGAGATATTCCTAGATCGCCGCCGCGCCGTGCTCCCGCTGGATCTAGACATCGGCGCCAGCCGCGAGGACGGCACCGGGGGTGCACGCCGCTTTTCGCGCGAGGCCCGGGCGGAGCCGGAGCGGTTTCTCCGCGCGGTCGCGGGCGCCGCCCCGGTGTCGGCGCAGCTGGCGGCGCTCGCCACGGACGGCGGCACCGTGCCAGCCCTGGAGGTGGTGGAGCGGGCCGCCCAACTCCTGCGCGACCTAGAGCTGCCGCGCGCCTTCTTCGTCCGGCTGCTCAACCCCAAACACGCGGATTTCCCAGACATCGAGTCGTTCTTCCGAAACGTGGTGGACCCCGTCGTGGCCGCCGCGGACCTGCGCCGCATCGAGATGGGCACCGACGCTTCCGAGCACGCCTTCGTCGATGTGGGAATCTTCGACAGCCTCCACCACGCCGCCGTGGCCGTAGTGGACGTCACGGGTGAGCGCCCCAACTGCTTCATCGAACTCGGGTACGCGCTGGGCCGCGGAATGCGAGTGCTCGTGACGGTGCGGGAGGGCAGTCCCCCTCTGCCGTTCGATCAGGCCGCGATTCCGACCTACTTCTGGTCTGCGACGGTGGACGATGAGGAGCGGCGCCGGGGGTTCGAGATCTACTGGGAGAAGAACATCAACCGCCCCCCTGTCGTCCGCTAAACCTTAACGCGAGAGAGGAGCCGATGGCAGAGGTATACGTTTCGGTGGATGTGGAGGCTTCAGGGCCAGTGCCCCCTGAATACAGCATGCTCTCCTTGGGCGCCTGCCTGGTCCATGATCCCGGGCAGAGCTTCTACGCGGAGATTAAGCCGATCGGGTCGGCCGTGGTGCCGGAGGCGATGGCGGTGGTCGGTCGCACACTGGATGATTTCGCGTCCGTGGGGCGCGATCCTGCGGGGGCCATGCTGGCTTTCCGGGACTGGCTTGCGTCTGTGGCAAATGGGGGAGATGTGGTGTTCGTCGGCTTCAACGCTACCTTCGACTGGGCATTCGTGAACTGGTACTTCCACCGGTTCATCGGCGAGAACCCGTTCGGCATCGGAGGAGTGGACATCAAGTCGTACTACATGGGCCAAACCGGGGTGCGCTGGGATGACACCCGCTCCAGCCGCCTCCCGCCCCACCTGCAGGAAGAGGGCGCCCACGAGCACCACGCCCTCGCGGACGCGGCGCGGCAGGCGCGGTTGTTTCGAAAGCTGATCAGCACCCGTCTTTGATGAGAGCGACGCCGTGACTGCGCAGCACCTCCGCACGCGGGGCGGCCAATTGCCTGCTGGGCCGGTGTGTGCGCAAACCTCAGATCGCGAGGACGGCGGTAATGCAGGCCTGCATCTCGCCCAACAGACTCCGGATGTCCCGGTCGTGGGCTGGGTAAGCTCCGGCCTCGTGCATGAACCTATTCCGCGGGTTGGCGATGGTGGTCTGGTACCGGCCCTTGCTGCCGGCCGGTAGTCGTCCGATGGTCACATCGGTGTGGTTCTCGAGAAGGTGTATATACTGACCGAGTGAGTGCGGGACTTTGGCCCCCACGGGCACGGGCCGCTGGGCGATGAACGCCGCCAGAGTACTGTCTAGTGCGCGCGTCGCATGCAGGACTTGGAGCAAGCGCATACGCTGTCCCGGCGTGACGCCGCGGACCCGGTTCACCTCATTCATCTCGCCGAGGATCTGGTTGTAACGTCCGTCCCGAGAAACCACGCTCCCGGTAAGCAGCAGTTTCATCGTATCGACTCGCCTCTTATGGTCACTCACCAGGCTTCCTTTTTGAGCGTGGTCGAGAGGTAGTCGGTGTACTCCAGCAAAGAGGACGGCGAATCGTAATCCGCTAGCGCCCAGCCCGCGAATGCCGCTGAACGGAACGGCTTCCCGGGATCTGCCGACCACTCCTTCAGCTCGGGGATCAGGAGGATGCTAACCAGATTGTCCTGCCGATAGGGGATGCCCTGGTCAAGACCATAGGTCAGCTTCAGCATCGCACGGCAGTAGGGTCTAACCTGCTCCATTGCAGAGGCGCGGGAGCGTGCCGGTACCGCCGCGACAACGCTCTCGTCTCTGCGCGCAATAGGATCGGCGTTGCGCGGCCAGAACTGCCATCGCTGATGAAGCCATCGCGTTTGATGGGCAGGTTGATACTCGTGATCCGCGATCAACTCCTCAACCACATTGGAGTGCGTGGATGACGTCACACGCGGTTTTGGGGGGGTGTCGGGCTGGGTTGTGGGTCTCTTCTTACGGTGGGGAGCCCATTGGCGGACCGCATCGGCGCTTGAGAGGTCGAGGAGCAGCTGGTACTGGTGGAACGCACGCGCGCGCGTCTCTAGTGGTACTGGACGGCTATTCCCCCAGGCTTTCTTGTCGGCGGCGAAAGAAGCGAGTTCTTTGTTCTTGCCGGAGCGGATCACCTCACTGAACTGGCTCGCGATGTCATCGGTCAGCCAGGGTGCAGAATCAGTGGGAACTAACACACTGCGAGCGTCCGCCGGAAGTGCGAGCCTAGCCGCGGTGAGCCGCGCGAGAAGGTTTCCTGGAGCGCTCTGCTCCGCGTTGTGCGGGACGAACACGGCCACCAAATTGTCCGGTTTGGCGATCAAGAGATCGGGTGCTTCGAACAACAGCGGATGATCCGGGTTGGCGACAACTTCGAAATCGGCCTTGAAAACGTCTGCCAGGGTGGAGAGCCGCTGTTGGGCCACGAGGCGGGTGCTCCGTAAGATGTTAAGGTGTCAAGATGGTCGGCCGGTCCTCCAGCCGACTTGGTGACGAGGACGCCTCGTGGCGCCGCTCAGCTTACGGCGGTTGAGCGCCTCCGCCAGATGCGAAAAGCCGCGCGAATTAACACAGGTGAGCGGGCGTCATTCGCCACTTGGTTTGCCTCAGTGCCGTATCCAACACCTGGACGGATCGGATCGGTGAACCTCGTCGCGCTCATTTCGGAACACTAGCTAAGGGTGTACGCCGGGGCAAGGGAGTAGCCGTTCCGGGTCAGGATAATCCCTGCCGGTAGAGTGATCTTTGTTATCACCGGAGCAGATTCCGACTTCCGCAAGCGCGGAACCACGGTGCTGCGCCGATGTGCCTCTGCTCATTGGGGACGAGTAGCTTAACACCATCAATCTGCACGGCAGATCCTAGGACACCGCGGGTTGTGCGACACGCGATTAGAGCTTCACGCAGTGC
>DASVSA010000245.1:0-8939 GCA_036388335.1 Longimicrobium sp.
CTCTGCCCAGTCGCGTTCCTCAGCCGGGCGCTGATCGGGGATCGCGAACACCGCCTCCTCCACCCGAATTCGCTCCTCTGCCAAGAGGTGAGGAAGAATTGCTCGGATGAAGTCGCCGACTGCGTAGCTGGTGTCACGAGAAACGAGAATGGCTGGAGTCCAGGCCAACTCCCTGAGGTAAAGGCCGACAGTGACGGGGTGCCGGCTGCCTACCTCGAGCAGGCGCCGCCAAATGGCAGCCAGCCGGCACTCCCGCGTCACTGCTCTGATCAACAGGTGGAGTTCATCCTCGGGGCCATCTTTCTGAGCAACGTCCTCAAGGTGGCTCTGGAACTGCCCGAGCATCTCGAGCGCGTCGTCGTCTCGACCACCTCGATCCCATACCCCGCTGTGATCAGCCAGGAACCGAGCGACGCATCCCTGGAAATCAAACGTCAACTCCTCATTCGCTCGGCCGCGAGAGCGCTCGCGCGCGAAGTGCGCCTCCACAGCGGCATTCAGGGCGACCACCGCAGGCTCCGGAGCTTGCTCCAAAAACTTGGGAAAAGCCTCCTTCAAGCCGTAGAGCGCTAACTCGTAATCCTGGCGCCGAGTGGACGTGAGTTGAAGCACAATGCCGCCGATCGACGTGGTGGAATCCGAAGTTTCTCTATGTTCGAAGGCGGCGATGTAGATATCGCGTACGAGATCCGCGTCGTGCTCCAGAAGCGTTGTCACCTGATCGGCGATCCAGAACATCTCCTCGCTGCCATACGCTGCCAGGTGCCCCGGTTCGAGGGCTCGCCGCAGGAGCCTGGCACTCTCGACCGGATCTGAAGAGAAGGTCCGGCTGACGTGCTGGATCGCGTACGTGATCAGGCCGCGGTCCCGAGTAGCCGTCGCACCCCAGGCAAACTCCAGCAGGCGACGAGTGGCGACTCCCAGCCGCACCTGCTGGTCGGGCGAAGCTGCTTTGAACCGTTCGGTTAGGATCGACAGCAACCACTGGAGTGGATACGCAGTCTCGCTCCTCAGATCGCCACTGAGAGCTTCAGCTAAACGGCACCAGACATCCATGGCCCGCGGAACCCCTGCCGCACCCTCCTCCGCGATCAAGGCACGAATCAGATGGCCCAAGGCGTTATCAGCCGCCTCTCGGTCAGCGCTCCTGTGTTTCATAGCTCCGGTGAGCGGGGACAGGGCGGCGAAGCTATCTCCGAGTTCCGCAGCCACGCCTGGTCCAATCAAGCGCCCAATCTCCGGGATTCCTGCCGCTCCGCAGAGCAGCAGCACGTTCTCCCAAAACGGCTCCCTGGTTTCTGGCCCGCGATGCCAGAGGTAGTGGAAATGCAAGACCAGGCTCGGCCGCGCGAGCAACACGAGCGAGGGATCTGAGACGAGTAGCTCCGCCAGCCTACGAGGCGCAATGCGGAAGAAAACGCGTGCGACTGCGTAATCGAAGAGAACGTGGTGTGCGAACGTGAAAGTGGAGCGATCTGGACTCGCGCCGGGGACGGGTGCCCACTCAGTCAGTACATGAGCGCGAAGCAGATCAGAAAGCGCAGGGCTCGCTGAGGGGTCCGCCGCGACGCGGTCCCAATCCACCCTCAACGCGCGATCCTGAACCATGCCCTGCACAGCGAGCTTCAATACTGCTTCCCGCGCGTGCGATTCGTGGGGCTCACCCCCACCGAGCACGCGCTCCGCCCAATAAAGATCGAGGAGTTGGAGCTGACTTCCTGCCGCGCGAATCGCTTCCGGCTCGGTGCCGGACTCGAGCAGTTCCGCGGCTAGCCGAAGGTTGAAGACGTTCGAGAACAGCCCTGCCAGCGCCGGTGGCGCAGTTGAAACCAGTGCGTAGAGCGCTGGCGACTTGGCGCTTAGCTGCGCCAGCTCTTCCTCCGTGAGCCGACCGACGACCAGGTGCCGGAGGTTCTGGAACGCCGGGCCGGTGAGCGGTGGAAGCGGTCCCGGAGGGGGAGCACCCGCAAAGGTCCGCCGCCAATCCCGTCCGTATCGCGCATCGTACTCCCGGATCGAGGCGATTACCCGCCATCGTGAGGAGCCGGTCACTACGTCGGACATGAGCCGCCGCAGTGCTTGGCTGCTGGCATCCGTCCGGGCAGCATCAAGGGCGTCGACGAACAGGAATGCGGGTTCCAGCCCAGGCCAGTTCTCAAGCACCTCGGCAACATCGTGGTCCAGACGGAGTTCACTCCGTAGCTGACCAAGGGTTGAGAATGGCGGATCTTGGGCGGCGAGTACGACAACGTCCCGCCGTGCCGCCAGCGCCTTCGCGGCGGTATATAGCACGCCTGACTTGCCGATGCCGGGCTCGCCCACGACAAGAACAGAGCCTGCGACAGCGGCAAATTGAAGCGATTCGGCGTACGGGCGATCCAGCTGAACGCGCGCAACACCCAGCTGTAGGTATGAATAGTCGCCAAGACGCTCCAGCATCTTGGCCGAATGCTCTCTCAGGCGCTCGATGTCAGCTCGGTAACTGCGCGGAGCACGTACCTGTACGTGATCCGCAACGAGTTCCCGGACCAACTCCTCACGGCCGATACTCGCCCTCTCCGTCGTGAGGCGGCTGGCGACGGTCAGGAGAATGTTCCAGGCCTGCTCAGCTTGGTTCGGATCGTCGAGAACGCTGGACCGTAGAATCCGCTTTGCCTCTCGCTCCTGCTCCTCCCCCTCCTCCACGCCCGCCGATTCGATATAGAGGAACCGCAGGAACTCGTGCACGTCCGCGTCAGATGGTGCTTGGCCCTCTTCGATCGACCAGGATTCGCGCACACGATCCAGCAGCGTCGTGAGCACGTCGTGCTCGCCTGCGTTCAAAGTGGGCGCGAACAGCGGCTCGCCTGTTGGTTGACTGCGAAGACGCGCAACCACTCTTCGAAGCGTCTGCTGAACGGTCGCCGGGCTTTCTGCTCCCACCAAGAGTACGATCCGATCATGCACCGGATCGAGGGCGGCCGAGCCCCCGCTAGCCTGTCTGCACGCGAGATAGTAGCGGACGCACTGGTCCACCGCAGACGCGAAGGGAGTGAGGTTTCCCCGACGAATGCGCTGTTTGTCTAGCGTTATCGTACGCTTAGCCTGAACGACGCCAGAGTGTCCACTTTCCATCCGGACCAAGATGTCGTCCACCTCCTCTGCGGTTTCGCAACCAATCCAGCTGATTGGGGAGGTCAGACCGAAGGGTGGCTCGGCGTCCTGTTCCGCGAGCATGTAGGCCATGAGCCAGGCTGTGCTCCGGGCTTGAAAGCCCGCGCCTCCACCCATGGATGCCCCGCCGCCGTCACTCCTCTTCTTTCCCATTCTGCGCTTCGGAGTTTTGTGGGTCATCAACTGAACGATCAGTGTCCCCTGGGACATCGCTCTCCGTACCGGCGCGCTCCTCCAGAGCCTGCAGGATCACCGGGAGAAAGCACATTCGCAGGCACAACCACCAGAGGAACGTCACGTGCCCGCTGAAAAACTCGTTGGAGCTCATCAACCCATGCGCCATTTTGTTGCGCAAGTCTGACCCGAACTTCTCGATGAGCAGGCACTGGAGGGCGAACACATGGTCCTCGCCGAGCATCTCCTTCAACTCGGGAGCGTAAAGTAGGTTGTTCAGGTTCAGTTCTTTCTGTATGCCGAACTGATCGTAGGTCGAAACACGCACACCGCCGCGTTGGAGCAGCACTCGCATCGAATGCTCCATCTGCGGGATGAGATAGTGCGCGGCTTTCATCGTGTCGCCGTAGAAACCCGCGACCAACCCTTCGGTGAACACCATCTCGCGGTCCGCAGGCACCACCGGGCTGTACTGCAGCATTCGGTGAACGTCCGCAGCGGTAATCGCATGCTCCAGGACGATCTGCCGGCGCATCGGCTCAATGACCGTGAGGCCGATGATCTCGTAGTGCCGAGCAGCAGCGTGGATCATTTCGGCACGGATCGCGGCCTCCCGCTCCTGTGGATCGCCAGAGCGCATCGCCCCCTGCCGTGCGACAACTTTTCCTTCGGAGTTGTGCATGACCTTGGGGAACAGCGAGAGAAACAGGTGCTCGTTGGCTCGCCGCTCGGCTGCCTCGCGGAGCTTGCCGACTTCCGAAAGCAAATTCGTCGTCAATAGGGCCAGTAGTGCCTCATCTGCGGTTTTGCCGGCAACAGATTGACGGGCCTCACCCGCGAACTCAGTTCCGTCGAAAGAGTGCGAGTACGTCAGCATCGCATCGGGAACCCCCTTCTGGACCTCCACCAGCCGCTCGAGCAGCTCCTCGACACGCTCTCGGGACTTCCCCGCGCGCCGGAGCACCTCGATCGCCTTCTGCATGTGCCCTGAGGCGAGGAGAGGTCCGATGTGTGGCTGAGAAAGCACCGCTTCTGACTGCGCCACATAAGCATCTGCAACCCGCCCGAGCAGCCGACGGCGTCCCGCGGCGCCGGCCTGCTGGTCTGTCCGCCGCTCCTGGCATCGTGCGGCAAGCTCGTAGTACGTGCGGGCAAGATCGTACTTACCTGTCGCGAACACGCGGTCAGCGATTCCTTCTGCGATCCCGCTGAACCGCTCCGCGTCATCTCGTCCGCTCTCCAGCAACAGGCTGAGCAAGTCAGCTGAGAAGATGCCCGTTTCGGACGCAGCCTGGGAATCCAGGACTTCTTCCGCGAAGGCGCGCACAGCGCTGAAGTCTTCGCGCCGACCGAGTTGCGCTGCGATTTCGAGGGCGCGCGCGAGCGGCGCCATCATGTCGTCCCAATCTTCGGGCAGACGGACAGCGCGGGCAACATTGAGATAGGCTTGGACGGCTGCCTTTGCCGCGATGTGGTCCCGCGCACGCACCCAGGCAATGTCCGCGAGGCGCGCGCGCAATGGAGCTGAATTCGTCTCTACGTAGATCGTCCGGCAGGAGTCCACCATCTCCGGGGTCAGGTCTTGGAGGCTCGGAGTGCGAAAGGTCTCGGTGGCCATGAGTGGAATGAACGGTTCCTCCGTACCTGTGCCGGGACGGAGCATCATCGAGCAGGCGTCCGCCAATGCCTCGAAAACAGCCCAGGACCGGAGATCGCTGGCAGCAGTTGCTGCCTGCGCACTCGCTCGAAAGCGTGGGACAAGGTCGCGAACGTCGGCTATGGGTTCGGCGTCAGCAAGCCGGGCCCAATCCGTGTGGCTGAAATCCCGTGGAGTGGGTCTGGGCGGGCCCGGCTGGGCTGTTTCGTCTGTTTCAGGCATCTTCGAGTGGGTTTGTGCATTGTCCGCGCCGGGCGTGTTGAAGCTAGCCACGACAGGGGACTATACTCATCGTCACAGTTGTGTGCGGCACGTGGGTGTCGCGGCAGCCCGTCCGTGGAACGGTTTAAGCGTGGTTCCATCACTGGCATTGGGCGGCCAAGCGCGTCGCTCCGGCCTGCGTATGTGCCAGGAAATCCGTAGCCAAGGCGATGAGACCGCGATGCAAGATCTCTACATCCGAACGCAACACGATGGGAGAGAGTACGTCTCCGTGAGGGAAGTCTATTACTACGACGAAGACGGAGAAGAAGCCGTCCACGAGGCGGCGACCGCCGCGTGCGAGGGTGTGGTCACATGCGGGGACATGCCGGATCGCGACCTGGCCATCCGACTGCACGTGGAAAGGAGGCTCTCAGCCGTAGCGATCGAACACGGTGAGCTGTTTGTAGAGGAAGAAGGATAACACACGATTTTTCCTCCGCCTGCGTCTGATCAGGCTTTCCCCTCAAATCGATCTCAGGCTTACTGCCTGACCTAGCCCCGCGCACCGCCAGGCGTGATCAGTAGCTCTGTACCGTCGGTCCCCAGAGCCGTGGAACGTGGGCGTACCCCGGATGTGCGGCGCGTGGGGCGTGACACGCCCGTAGCACCCGCGGTGACGTGCGCACGAGGAGAGCCGTGTGCGCGGCCCCGCGCACACGGCGAGTCCACACATGCCCCTGTTAACGAGCGATTGGGCCTGATGGTGTGCACCCGGTCGCACGCCATTGACCCGGGCTAGCCTCGCCACGCGTTGAGGGCTCCCCTTGCGGGATTGTTTCGGTGTGGGTACGATTTTCGTACTTCTTTCGGTACTACACACCCCAGGAACGATGCCGCACGAAAGCAGGCCGTACCCCGACTTCAGCTGGTCGCACTCCCGTGACGGGGTGCTGCTGGAGTGTGCCAGAGCCTACTACTGGCGCTTCTACGGGAGTCACAACGGATGGGTGCGTGGCGCTCCCGCCCAGGTGCGCCTCGCCTATGTGCTGAAGAACTTGACCACGCTCCCGCAGGTGCTTGGAACGGCACTCCACGCGTGCGCACGTACCTGCGTGCTGGTTGTGCGGCGGGGCGAGAGACGGCCCGGATTCGACGCACTCCTCGCGGTGGTGTCCAATGAGCTGAACCGGGCGGTTCTCGGTTCCCACCGGCGCGGCGCGTTCCTGCGCGATCCGAAGCGCAATCCGATGCTGCGGGACGCGTGGTACACCGGACGGACGGACAGCGCCGCGGTGGTTGAGGCGGCGTTGAAGGCGCGGCGGTGCGTGCGGTCGCTCTGCGAGTCGTCCGTGTGGGCTGAACTGGAGGCGTGCAGGCCGGAGTGGATCGCCGCGGCAGACACCCCTGAGGCGTTCATCCACGAGGGGTGGCCGGTGTTCGCCGGGCCGGACCTGGTGTACCGCGTGGCCGGGCGCCAGGTGATCATCCTGGACTGGAAGACTGGAGATGACAGCGAGGCGGATCTGCAGATCCCCACTTACGCGCTGTATTGCCGGAAGGTGCTGGGACTGCCGTTCCGCGACGGGGAATGGTTCGGGCGAGTGGTCAATCTGAGCACGGGCGCCGACGAAACCCGCGAGATCACACGGCTGGACCTGCTCCGTGCTGCCGAGCGAATCCGTGCCAGCGTCGGGGCCATGCACTCGCTGCTCACCGACCCCGAGGGGAACGTGCCGGGCCCGCGCGAAGCGTTCCCCCTGGCGCCCGAGGGACGCCGGCAGGCATGCCGCTTCTGCGCGTTCTTCGGTCTCTGCGAAGAGGAGCTGGCGGACGCGCCCACGCTGCTGCCGTGAGCGCCGTGTTCCCGGAGCTCCTGCCCGAGGAGCTGCTCTACAGCGCCCTCGCGCGGTACGCCGACATGATGCGCTTTCCCAGGCAGAAGGCGGTGCTCGGCGCGTCGTTCGGCCGGAGCACCGGCGTGGCCGTGGTCGAGCTTCCAGGCCCTATCGACGCGCTGGTGGCGCGGCTTCCGGCCGGGCACGGCTGGACCGCCGAACGGTTGCTCGACGACCACACCACACTTCCATACTACGCACGGTTCACCGCGCCCCACCGGATCGCCGAGGCATCGGGACGGCTTCGCGTGCGCGGCAGCGCGGGGCTCGCCGGGTCGCTCGGGATTCGGGCGAGCGGGGTACCGATCCCGCCGCACCTCCGGTACTGCCGCGAATGCGCCCTGCGGGATCGAGCCGTACACGGCCGCGCGTACTGGCGCCGCGCCCACCAGCTCCCGGGGGTGCACGTCTGCCCCGATCACGACACCGCGCTATGGCAGAGCATTATTTCGCGTCGCCCCGCTGCAGGCCGTCACGTATTCCAGAGCCTGGAGGGCGCCGGGCTGGACAATGGCATGCCCTTGCGGGTACCGCTGCCGGACGCCGCCCTGCTAGCGCGTCTCGCGAAAGACACGCTCTGGCTCCTGACGCATGGCCGTATGACGGCGAGCCTTGCCGCGATGCACGCGAAGTACCGCGGGTATCTCGGAGAACGCGGATGGCTGCGCTCGAAGATGCAGATTCGCATGGGGGATCTTCGCGATGCGTTCATCGTGCACCACGGGAGATCCCGCTTGCGCTCTCTGGGGTGCTCGCTCGATACGCTCACGGGTGAAGACGACTGGCTTTCACGGCTGCTCCGCACGCCACGCGCCGCCCAGCACCCGCTCCACCACCTGCTCGTGATCGAGTTCCTGGGCTGCACGGTCGACGAGTTCTTCTCCGCACCCGCGCTGGCCGGACCCCATCCGTCCGGCAGCGTGTCGGTGCCATGCCCTAACCCGGTATGTGAGGAGGCAGCGTCGCCGAAGCTCGTGCTGGAGCGGGACCGGGCGGTTCGGTGCGTGAGATGCGGGTGCACGTATCGGCCCGCGAGCGGGACCGGGACGGCGGTTCTGGCGTACGGCTTCCTCTGGGAGGCGCGCCTCCGCGAACTCGCCGCGGGCCAATCCACATCGCTTCGCGGGATCGCACGTGCGCTCGGAGTGACTGCCAAGACCGTCCAGCGGCATGCGCTGAGGCTGGGCGTCTGGCGGGAAGAATGGGATGCCAGCACCAAATCCTCACCGCGCGTGCGTGCGACCGCCACCTCGGCCGCCACGGCACGCCACCGCGCGGAGTGGCTCCGTCTCCGCGCCGAGTACCCCGATGCGGGCGTGAAGGAGTTGCGAGCCCTCGCACCGGCCACGTACGCGCACCTTTATCGCTGCGACGGTGAGTGGCTCACCGAGAACCGTCCAAAGCGGCGTCGCTCCGCCCCGGCTGCGAGGGTGGACTGGGCCGCGCGCGACCGGGAGACATGCGCACTGGCAGAAGCGGCAATCGCCCAGATCCGGGCGCTGCCAGGACGTCCGACGCGCATCACACGCAGCGGGGTGGCTGCGCGAACCGGGCGCGCGAGCCTGGTCTCGCAGCACCTGAACCGCCTTCCCCTCACCGCGGCGTGCATCGCGCGTGCGGAAGAAAGCCGCACCGCACATGCCCGGCGGAAGCTCCGCTGGGCCGAGGCAACATACCGGGCGGAGGGAGCCTCGCCTGCACCGTGGGAGGTGGTGAAGCGCGCTGCTCTCCGGCCAGACCTCGCGTTGGAGCTGGACCAGGACGTCTTAGCCGTCGTTCATCGGCTCGCCGCTTTGGAGCCCAACGCCAGACGCGCCGCATGAGTGGCATCAGTCGTCAGAGAGGTACTCAATCCC
>DASVSA010000246.1:0-3255 GCA_036388335.1 Longimicrobium sp.
GTCGCCGAGCCGCCGGGGGAGCACCAGCGACTCGACCGACGTGCTGACGCCGTACAGGTTCGCGAAGAGGAACGCGCTGCCGGCCAGCGTGAGGACGAGGCGGATCGCGGCGAGGTCGGTGACCCGCGCGCGCCAGACGGAGAGCGGGCCGGGACCGAGCGCCGCGTACCAGCGGAAGTCGACGTAGATCCCCGCGACGAGCCGGCCCGCGACCAGCACGAACGCCACGGCGGCCGCGACGCCCAGCCACCGGCGCGAGTTCATGCGGCGCGCGCCGACGAGCGCCCGCCGGCCGCCGCGGCGCGGATCAATGCCCGACGCCGGGCGTCGGGTCCACGCCCTGGGCGCGCATCCACTCCTCCATCTCGGCGCGGATCGCGTCGCGGCGCTCGGGCGTCAAGGCCTCGTAGCGCGTGACGAGGATGGGCTGCGTGTTCGAGGCGCGGATCAGCCCCCACCCGTCGCCGAAGAGAACGCGCGCGCCGTCGACGTCAATCACCTCGTGGTCCGCGCGGAAGTGCGCGGTGGCGCGCTCCACGATGGCGAACTTGGTCTCCTCGGTGGCCGGGTAGCGTAGCTCGGCGGTGGAGACGAAGACCGGGAACTCGGCGATCCACTCGCTGAGCGGGCGGCCCTGGCGGGCGACGATGTCGATCAGCAGGACGGCGCCGTACAGGGCGTCGTCGTAGCCGAAGTAGTTGTCGCCGAACATGATGTGGCCGGAGAGCTCGCCGGAGAGGAGCGAGCCTTCCTCCTTCATCCGCTTCTTGATCAGCGAGTGGCCCGTGGCGTTCATCACCGGCACGCCGCCCGCCCTTTCCAGCATCTCGGGGAGAAGCTGCGAGCACTTGACGTCGAACACCACCTTCTGCCCCGGCCCGCGGCGCTGGATCAGGTCCAGGCCGTAGAGGAGGAGGAGGGTGTCGCCGCGCACGATCTCGCCGCGGTCGTCGATGGCGCCGATGCGGTCCGCGTCGCCGTCGAAGGCCACGCCCAGGTCCGCGCCCTCGGCCTTCACCCGGGCGATGATGTCCACCAGGTTCTTGTCCACCACCGGGTCCGGGTGGTGGTTGGGGAAGGTGCCGTCCGACTCGCAGAAGATGGGGATCACCTCCACGTTGTCGCCCAGCGCCTTCAGCAGGCGCTCCGCCACGATGGAGCCGGTGCCGTTGCCGCAGTCCATCACCACCTTGAGCTTGCGGCCGATGGTGAAGCGCTCGGCGATGTAGCGGACGTAGTCGTCCATCACGTCGCGGTTCTCCACGCTCCCCTCGCCGCTCTCGTAGTCGCTCTCCTCGATCATGCGGCGCACCTCCTGGATGGAGTCGCCGTAGATGGAGCCGCCGAGCGTCATCTTGAAGCCGTTGTACTGCGGCGGGTTGTGCGACCCCGTCACCTGCAGCCCGCCGTCCAGCTCGCCGTGTGCCACGGCGAACGAGTGGACGGGCGTGGGGACGAGGCCCACGTCCACCACGTGCGCGCCCGCCGCCACCATCCCGCGCCTCACGCCGTCCGCCAGCTCGTCGGAGGTGAGGCGGTTGTCGCGGCCCAGCGCCAGCGTCGGCTGGGGCTTGCCCAGGCGGCGGATGGCCAACGAGGCGAAGGCGCGGCCGATCTGCTCGGCCACCTCGGCGGTGACGTCGGGGCCTACGACGCCGCGGATGTCATACTGCCGGAAGATGTGCGGATTAGCCATGTCGGCTCGTCGGCTCGGGGGTCGTGACCAGGGCGATGCACTCGATCTCCACGGCGCAGTTGCGCGGGAGGCCGGCGGCCTGCACGGTGGAGCGCGCCGGGGCGTGGTCGCCGAAGTGGCGGCCGTACACCTCGTTCATCGCCGTGAAGTCGGCCATGTCGCGCAGGAACACGGTCGTCTTGATCACGGCCGAAAGGTCGGAGCCGGCCGCCGCGAGCACCGCGCGCAGGTTCTTCATCACCTGCTCGGTCTGCACCACCACGTCGCCCTCCAGCAGCTGCATGCTCTGCGGGTCGAGCGCGATCTGGCCGGCGGTGAACACCATGCCGTTGGCCACGATGGCCTGGCTGTACGGGCCGATAGCGGCGGGCGCCTGGTCGGTGTGGACCTTCTGGAGAGAAGACATGGCTCGGAAGTGCGTGAGTTCGTGGGTGCGTGAGTGCGCCTTCGGGTCAGTCTGCCGGGGCCAGGATCGCCCGCAGCTCGTCGGGAGACACGGTGGCCACTCCCGGCTTGGCCACCTCGATGCCGGCGGCGAAGTTGGCCATGATCGCGGCCTCCTCGATGGTGGCGCCGGCGGCCAGGGCGACCGCGAGGAACGCCGTCACCGTGTCGCCCGCGCCGGACACGTCGTACACCTCGCGCGCCACCGTGGGGATGCGGAACGAGCTTCCGCCCGGCGAGCGGAGCGCCATCCCGTCCTCGCCCAGGGTGAGAAGGAGGTGCTCGCCGCCCGTGCGGGTGCGCGCGTTCTCCAGCCACTCGTCGTCCCCGGCGCGCACCGGGCCGCCCATCGCGGTGCCCAGCTCCACCGCGTTGGGCTTGAACACGGTGGCGCCGCGGAACGCGAAGAAGTTACGGAACTTGGGATCGACCACGCTGGGGATCCCCGCCTCCGCCGCCGCGTCCAGCGCCGTGCGGATCACGGAGGGGACGAGCACGCCCTTGTTGTAGTCCTCGAGCACCAGTGCGTCGGACGCGGCAACGGCGGCGCGGACGTGCTCGCACAGCTCGGCGGCGCATTCGTCCGGCAGGTCGTCGTCGCGCTCGCGGTCGAACCTCACCACCTGCTGCTGCCGCGCCACCACGCGCGTCTTGGTGGTAGTGGGCCGCTCCGGGCGCTCCACCAGCCGCGCGTGGACCGTGCCCCCGTCCAGCTCCGCCAGCGAGCGGCGGATCTGCGCGCCGGCGGCATCGGCGCCCACGTAGCCCACGATCTCGCAGGTGGCGCCCAGCGCCGCGACGTTGGCCGCCACGTTCGCCGCGCCGCCCAGCGCCGTGCGCTCCTCGGTCACGTGCACCACGGGCACGGGCGCCTCCGGCGAGATCCGCGACACCGCGCCGATCAGGTACACGTCGAGCATCAGGTCGCCGACGACCGCCACGCGCAGGCCGCGCGCCCGTTCAAGGATCTCCTCCAGCCGTGCCCGCGTCAGCCGCTCCATGACCTCGCCGTTGGGAAAAGGAGGGGCAATCTACCCGCCGCCTCCGGGGCAGACAAGAACAGGTCTCACACAGAGACACAGAGGCACGGAGATTAGTTCATCTCCGTGCCTCTG
>DASVSA010000247.1:0-5971 GCA_036388335.1 Longimicrobium sp.
CGGGCACTCGCTGCTGGCCGTGCGCGTCGTCTCCAGGGTGCGGCAGGCGCTGGGGGTGGAGGCGGAGCTGGGCGACCTCTTCGTGCGCCCCGTGCTGGCGGAGTTCGCGCGCGGGCTGGCCACGGCCCGCGCGGCGCTCCCACCCATCGTGCCCGCGGAGCGCGACGGGCCGACGGCGCTCTCGTTCGCGCAGCAGCGCCTGTGGTTCCTGGAGGAGCTGGGAGGCGCGGGGCCGGCGTACCACATCCCGGCCAGCCTGCGCCTGCACGGACCGCTGGACCGCGACGCGCTGGTCCGCGCGCTGGACCGCATCGTGGAGCGGCACGAGGCGCTGCGCACCACCTTCGCGGAAGTGGATGGGCGGCCCGTGCAACGGGTCGCGCCGCGCGAGGAGAGCGGCTTCCCCCTCGCCGAGCACGACCTGCGCGGCGATCCCCACGCGGAGGACACGCTGCGCCGCCTGCTGGCCGAAGAGGCGGGCGCACCGTTCGACCTGGCGCGCGGCCCGCTGGCGCGCGGCCGGCTGGTGCGCATGGGCGACGAGGATCACGCGCTGCTGGTGACGATGCACCACATCGTCAGCGACGGCTGGTCGATGGGCGTGCTCACGCACGAGCTCAGCGCCCTCTACTCCGCCTTCCTGCGCGGAGATGAGGATCCGCTCCCCCCGCTCCCCTTGCAATACGCCGATTACGCGGCGTGGCAGCGGGAGTGGGTGGAGGGGGAGGTGCTGCGTGAGCAGGCGGATTACTGGAAGACGACGCTCACCGGCACCCCGCCGCTGCTGGAGCTGCCGACGGATCGTCCCCGCCCGGCGGTGCAGGACCACGCGGGCGCCTTCGTCGCGCTGGAGCTGGACGAGGAGCTCACGGCGGCGCTGAAGGCTCTGGCCCAGCGGCATGGCACCACGCTGTACATGACGCTGCTCGCCGGGTGGGCCGCGCTGCTCGGCCGCCTGTCCGGCCAGGACGACGTGGTGGTCGGCTCGCCCACGGCCAACCGCGGACGCGCTGAGATCGAGGGGCTGATCGGCTTCTTCGTCAACACCCTCGCCCTGCGCGTGGACCTCGCGGACTCGCCCAGCGTGGCGGAGCTGCTGGCGCAGGTGAAAGAGCGGGCGCTGCGAGTGCAGCGGCACCAGGACATCCCCTTCGAGCAGGTGGTGGAGCTGGTGCAGCCGGCGCGGAGCACGGCGCACGCCCCGCTCTTCCAGGCGCTCTTCGCCTGGCAGAACACGCCGGAGCGCACGCTGGAGCTCCCCGGCCTCACGCTGGGCTCCGCGGGCGCGGCCGCGCAGACGACCTCCAAGTTCGACATCACCCTGGCCCTGCAGGAGACGGGCGGCCGGATCACCGGCGGCGCGGAGTACGCCACGGCCCTCTTCGACGCGGCGACCGTGGAGCGCTGGCTGGGCTATCTCCGCACCGTGCTGCAGGCCATGGCCGCCGACGATGCGCAGCCCATCGACCGTATCCCCCTGCTGGCCGAGGCGGAGCGAGCGCGCGTGCTCTGGGAGTGGAACGCCACGGACGCGGATCTGCCGCACGAGGCCGTCCATACGCTGTTCGAGGCGCAGGCCGCCCGCACCCCCGGCGCCACCGCCATCGCGCACGGCGGCGCGTCACTGACCTATGATGAGCTCAACGCGCGCGCCAACCGCCTGGCGCACTACCTCCGCGCGCGCGGCGTCCGGGCAGGCGAGCGCGTGGCCGTCCTCGTCCCGCGCTCGGCGGAGCTGGTGATCGCGGAGCTGGCGGTGCTCAAGGCCGGCGCGGCGTACGTCCCCATCGATCCCGCCTTCCCGGCGGACCGCATCGCGCTGATGATGGCCGACTGCGGCGCCCGCGTCTTCCTCGCGCTCGCCATTGACGTGCTCCCCGGCTTCGCTGCGGAGCGTGTCGACGTCGATCTCGTGGTGGATGGCCCCACCGGAAACCTGCCGGACCCGGTCGGCCCCGAGGCGCCCGCGTACGTGATGTACACGTCGGGCTCCACCGGCACGCCCAAAGGCGTGGTGGTGCCGCACGGGGCCATCGTGCGCCTGGTGATCGACAACGGCTTCGCGGACTTCGGTACCGACGACCGGGTGGCGTTCGCCTCCAATCCCGCATTCGACGCGAGCACGCTGGAGGTGTGGGCGCCGCTGCTGAACGGCGGGCGCATCGTCGTCATCGCCCAGGACGTGCTGCTGGAGCCCTCGCGTTTCGCGGCCGTGCTGCGCGATGAGGCGGTGGACGTGCTGTGGATGACGGTCGGCCTCTTCAACCGCTACGTGGACGCGCTCCAGGACGTTCTCCCGCGCCTGCGCTACCTGATTGTCGGCGGCGACGCGCTGGATCCGCGCGTGATCGCGCGCGTGGTGGAGCGGCACGCGCCCAGGAACCTGCTGAACGGCTACGGGCCCACGGAGACGACCACCTTTGCCCTCACGCACCTCATCACCGAGGTGCCCGAGGGTGCGCGGAGCATCCCGCTGGGCAGGCCCATCGGCAACACGCGCGTGTACGTGCTGGATGCCGGCGGCGAGCCGGTGCCCGTGGGCGTTAACGGCGAGCTGTACATCGGCGGAACGGGCGTGGCGCTGGGATACCTGGGCCGCCCGGAGCTGACGGCGGAGCGCTTCGTCCCCGATCCGTTCTCGGGTGAGCCGGGCGCGCGCCTGTACCGCACGGGCGACGTGGCGCGCTGGCTACCGGACGGTACAGTGGAGTTCGTGGGGCGCGCGGACTTCCAGGTGAAGATCCGCGGGTTCCGTATCGAGCTGGGCGAGATCGAAGCGCGGCTGGCCGAGTACCCGGGCGTGCGCGAAGCCGTCGTCCTGGCGCGCGAGGATGCGCCCGGCGACAAGCGCCTGGTGGCGTACTGCACCGGAATGGACAGAATGGACGCAGAGGCGCTGCGTACGCACCTGTCCGCGACGCTGCCGGAGTACATGGTGCCAGCCGCGTACGTGCGGCTGGAGACGCTCCCGCTGACGTCCAACGGCAAGGTGGACCGCCGCGCGCTCCCCGCGCCCGAGGGCGAGGCCTTCGCCACGCGCGAGTACGAGGCGCCGCTCGGCGAGGTGGAGCGGGTGGTGGCCGGCATCTGGAGCGAGTTGCTGGGTGTGGAGCGGGTCGGGCGCCGCGACCACTTCTTCCAGCTGGGCGGGCACTCGCTGCTGGCCGTGCAGCTTACCTCGCGCGTGCGGCAGGCGCTGGGGGTGGAGGTGGCGCTCGGCGAGCTGTTCGCGCGCCCCACGCTGGCGGACTTCGCGGCCGGGCTGGCGACGGCGGCGCGCGCCAGCCTCCCGCCCATCCTCCGCGCCGAAGGGGCGGAGCGGACGGCGCTCTCCTTCGCGCAGCAGCGGCTCTGGTTCCTGGAGCAGCTGGGCGCGGCCGGCCGCGCGTACCACATGCCCGTGGCGCTGAGCCTGCGCGGCGAGCTGGACCGCGTCGCGCTGGTCCGCGCGCTGGACCGCATCGTGGAGCGGCACGAGGCGCTGCGTACCACATTCCAGCTCCTGGACGGCGAGCCGGCGCAGACGGTGATGCCCGCCGCGCGCTTCCATCTCACGGATCACGACCTCCGCGGGTCCACGGACGAGGAGCTGCGCCGCCTGGTGGTGGAGGAGGCCGGCGCGCCCTTCGACCTCGCCCGGGGGCCGCTGATCCGCGGGCGCCTGATCCGCCGCGCCGACGACGAGCACGTGCTGGCGGTGACGATGCACCACATCGTCAGCGACGGCTGGTCGATGGGGGTGCTGGTCAACGAGCTGAGCGCCCTCTACGGCGCCTTCGTGCGCGATGAGGCCGATCCGCTTCCCCCGCTCCCCGTGCAGTACCCGGACTACGCGGCGTGGCAGCGGAAGTGGGTGGAGGGCGAGGTGCTCCAGGAGCAGGCGGATTACTGGAAGACGACGCTCGCCGGCGCACCGGAGCTGCTGGAGCTGCCGGCGGACCGTCCCCGTCCCGCGCAGCGGAGCCAGGCGGGCGCCTATGCCGCGCTGGAGCTGGGTGAGGAGCTCACGGCCGGCCTGAAGGCGCTCGGGCAGCGGCACGGCGCCACGCTCTACATGGCGCTGCTCGCGGGTTGGGCGACGGTGCTCGGCCGTCTCTCCGGTCAGGACGATGTCGTCATCGGCTCGCCCACCGCGAACCGCGGGCGGAGCGAGATCGAGGGGCTGATCGGCTTCTTCGTCAACACGCTGGCCCTGCGCGTGGACCTCACGGGCGAGCCGACGGTCGGCGAGCTGCTGGAGCGGGTGAAGGCGCGTGCCCTGGAGGCGCAGGCCCACCAGGACATCCCGTTCGAGCGCGTGGTGGAGCTGGTGCAGCCGGTGCGGAGCATGGCGCACACGCCGCTCTTCCAGGTGATGTTCAGCTGGCAGAACAACCCGCAGGGTAGCCTGCAGCTGCCGGGGCTGGAGGTGAGCCCGGCGGAAGCGGCCACGCACACCACCGCCCGGTTCGACCTCTCGCTCTCGCTGCAGGAGGCGGGCGGGGGCATCGCCGGTGGCGTCACCTACTCGACCTCGCTCTTCGACGAAGCGACCATCGAGCGCTACCTGGGCTACCTGCGCACCGTGCTGGAGGCGATGGTGGCCGACGAGACGCGGCCCGTCGCCCGCCTGCCGCTGCTCGCCGCCGCCGAGCGCGAACGGATGGTGGAGGAGTGGAACGCGACCGAGGCGCGGTACCCGGCCGAGTCGTGTATCCACGAGCTGTTCGAGGCGCAGGTGGAGCGCACCCCGCACGCCGTCGCGGTCACGCTCGATGACATGCACCTGACCTACGCGGAGCTGAACGCACGCGCCAACCGCCTCGCTCACCACCTGCGCGAGCGCGGAGTGGGGCCGGATGCGCGGGTGGCGATCTGCGCGGAGCGGAGCCTGGAGATGGTGGTGGGGATGCTGGGCGTGCTGAAGGCCGGCGGCGCCTACGTGCCGCTGGACCCGGCGTACCCGCACGACCGCCTGCGCTACATGCTGCGCGACAGCGCCCCCGTGGCGCTCCTCACCCAGTCGCGCCTGGCCGGGATGGCGGCGGGGCTCGCGGGCGAGCTTCCCACGATCCACCTGGACGAAGAGACGGCGTGGTCGGATCGTCCGGAGACGAACCCGGCGGTGACGGCCACCCCCGACCACCTGATGTACGTCATCTACACCTCGGGCTCCACCGGGCAGCCCAAGGGCGTGATGAACCAGCACCGCTGTGTCGTCAACCGGCTGGCGTGGGGCCAGGAGGCCTGGGGCCCCGAGGCGGGCGAAGTGGTGCTGCAGAACGCGTCGTTCAGCTTCGACGTGTCGGTGCGCGAGATCTTCTGGCCGCTGATGGCCGGCGGGCGCGTGGTGATGCTGCGCCCCGAGGATGCCCGCGACCCGGGCCGCCTGGTGGAGACCATCCGCCGCGAGCGGGTGCGCACCGCGTGCTTCGTCCCCTCCATGCTGCAGCTCTTCCTGGAGCACCCGCAGGCCGCGGAGTGCACGGGTCTGGCGCAGGTCGTATGCAGCGGCGAGGCGCTTCCCGCATCGGTGGCGCGGCGCTTCCACGAGCGGCTGCCGGAGGTGGCGCTCCACAACGTGTACGGCCCGTCCGAGGCCGCCACCGCGCTGGCGTCGCTGGGCTGCCGCGCGGATGCGGCGCATGCGACCGTGCCCATCGGCCGTCCCATCTCCAACACGCGCGTGTACATCCTGGACGCGGGCGGCGAGCCGGTGCCGGCCGGGGTGGCGGGTGAGCTGTTCATCGGCGGGACCGGCGTGGCGCGGGGCTACTTCAACCGCCCCGAGCTGACTGCCGAGAAGTTCGTCCCCGATCCGTTCGGGGGCGGGCGGATGTACCGCACGGGGGACCTGGCGCGCTGGCTACCGGACGGTACAATCGAGTTCCTGGGGCGCAACGACTTCCAGGTGAAGCTGCGCGGCTTCCGCGTGGAGCTGGGCGAGATCGAGTCGCGGCTGGCCCAGCACGCGGCCGTGCGCGAGGCGGTG
>DASVSA010000248.1:0-11221 GCA_036388335.1 Longimicrobium sp.
GATCGCGTTCACGCGCGTCGGTCCCACCGAGGTGAGGCAGGTGTGGCGCCGCGCGCCGGACGGCACGATCACCCAGCTCACCACGGCCGCGGACCACAGCTTCGTCGTCACCGTGGGCGCGAACGGCGACGTCGTGTACGCCACGGGGCTGCGGCGGTTCGCCGTGAGGCGCGGGGGCAGCCCGGTGCCCATCGGGCGCCACTGGGGCCGGCCGGTCTGGATCGGCGGCGTGCTCCACAACATCCTGGGCGCGTCGGTCTATCGGATCAACTACTGAGGACTGGCTCACACAGAGACACAGAGGCACGGAGATGAAGTCATCTCCGTGCCTCTGTGTCTCTGTGTGAGCCAGGCGGCGCTGAGAGGCGCGCCCGCATCCGGTACGTCCATTTCCTGGGGAAGTCCCGTGCTGCGGTGGGGGTGTCAGGGGGTGTGGAGGATGAGCTCCATGGCCGCGGCGAAGCGGCGCCAGCTTTCGACTTCCGCGCCCAGCTCACGGCGGCCGGCGGGGGTCAGCTCGTAATAGCGCGCCCGGCGGTTGTTCTCGGTGGTCTGCCAGTCGCTGGCGATCAGCCCCTCCTTCTCCAGCCGCTGCAGGGCGGGGTAGAGGGAGCCCTGGTTGACCTCCATCCCGCCCCGCGAGAGCTGCTGCACGCGCTGGCTGATCCCCCAGCCGTGCATGGGCTCCAGCGACAGGGTCTTGAGTACCAGCAGGTCCAGCGAGCCGCGCAGGGCGTCGGTCTGGTTGCGTGGGGCCACGAAGCTGCTCCGGGAGGGGTTGCTGTAGCTGTCTGAATAAATTGTGCGCGGGACTTCTGTAGCCGTCAAGGGGAAGGGCCTTTCTCCGTGTCTCCGTGTCTCTGTGTGAGCCCCGTAGTTGTGCGTGCCGCCCCGCGGTGATACCGTGTCGCGCCAACTTCAATCCACCCGGAACGCAGACGAATGAGCACACCCCGCTTCACCCCGGGCGCGGCAGTCACGGAGCGCACCCGCCGCCTCCGGAAGATCTGGCGCGCGATGACTCCCGAGGAGCGCGTGCTCGCGATCCGCTCATCGGGGGAGGACCGTGGCGCCGCGCTGGTGGTGTCGCTGCGCAGCCACCTGGCGAAGACGCTCAACATCCGCCCCGCCACCGTGCAGAGCTGGGGCATCCAGCAGGTGGCCGAGTCCACGCTCCGCGCGCCGCTGAGCGAGGAGCTGATCGCGGACCTGCTCATCGGCTTCCACCTCACGCAGCGCGTGCCGCTCCTCTCGGCGTTCCTGGATGCCGCGGGGATCCCGCACACCGACGGCTCCACCGACCTGGAGGGGCCGGTGGAGGTGGAGGAGGAGCGCGTGCTGCAGGCCGCGGACGCGCTGCTGGCCAACTTCCCCGAGCACGAGTGCAAGATCTACTTCGCCACGCTGCTCACGCTGGAAGGCGGCGCCTGGGGGCCGCTTGAGACGCGGATCGACGACTCGCTAAAGGCGTAGCTCACACGAAGGCACAGGGGCACAGAGAGAACCTATCTCTGTGCCTCTGTGTCTCTGTGTGAGCCAACTGATCTAAATGAACGAGCAATTCGTGCGGGTGCGGGGGGCGCGGGAGCACAACCTCAAGAACGTGGACGTGGACATCCCGCGCGACGTGCTGGTGGTGTTCACCGGCGTGTCGGGGTCGGGGAAATCGTCGCTGGCGTTCGGCACGCTGTACGCGGAGGCGCAGCGGCGGTACCTGGAGTCGGTGTCGCCGTACGCGCGGCGGCTCTTCCACCAGATGGCGGTGCCCGACGTGGACGCCATCGACGGCATCCCGCCGGCCGTGGCGCTCCAGCAGCAGCGCGGCGGGTCCACTACCCGGTCATCGGTGGGGAGCGTGACCACGCTCTCCAACCTGCTGCGGATGCTCTACTCGCGCGCCGGCGACTACCCGCCGGGGCAGCCCCTCCTCTACGCCGAATCGTTCTCGCCCAACACGCCGCAGGGGGCCTGCTCGCGCTGCCACGGGCTGGGGCGCGTGTACGAGGTCACCGAGCGCTCCATGGTGCCGGACGACTCGCTCACCATCCGCGAGCGGGCGGTGGCCGCGTGGCCGCCGGCCTGGCACGGGCAGAACCAGCGCGACATCCTGGTGACGCTGGGCTACGACGTGGACCGGCCCTGGCGCGAGCTTCCGCAGGAGGAGCGCGACTGGATCCTGTTCACCGACGAGCAGCCGGTGGTGCCGGTGTACGCCGGGCTGACCCCCGAGGAGACGCGCGAGGCGCTGCGCCGCGGCGACGAGCCCAGCTACATGGGCACCTTCACCAGCGCGCGCCGCTACGTGCTCCACACCTTCGCGAACACGCAGAGCGCGACCATGAAGAAGCGCGTCGCGCAGTACATGCTGAGCACCGAGTGCCCGCTCTGCCACGGCCGCCGCCTGCGCCCCGAGCCGCTCTCGGTGAAGTTCGCCGGGCTGGACATCACCGAGCTCTCCCGCCTCCCGCTCGCCCGGCTCGCGTCCCTCGTATCGCCGTACGCCGCGGGACGGGGCGATGAGGGGCAGAAGGCGCTGGTGGCGCAGCGCATCGCGGAGGACCTGGCAGGGCGGCTGGCGGTGCTGCTCGACCTGGGGCTGGGATACCTGTCGCTGGAGCGGAGCACGCCCACCCTGTCGCCTGGCGAGCTGCAGCGCCTGCGCCTGGCCACGCAGGTGCGCTCCAACCTGTTCGGCGTCGTGTACGTGCTGGACGAGCCTTCCGCCGGCCTTCATCCCGCCGACACGGAGTCGCTCCTGCGCGCGCTGGACGGGCTCAAGGCGGCGGGCAACTCGCTCTTCGTGGTGGAGCACGAGCTGGACGTCATCCGCCAGGCCGACTGGATCGTGGACGTGGGCCCGGCCGCGGGCGAGCAGGGCGGGGAGGTGCTCTACAGCGGCCCGCCCGCCGGGCTGCGCGAGATCGAGGCGTCGCAGACACGGCGGCACCTCTTCGGCGCGGCGACGGTGGCGGAGCGCACCCCGCGCGAGCCCGCGGGGTGGCTGGTGCTGGAGGGAGTCACGCGCAACAACCTTCACGGGCTGGACGTGCGCTTTCCGCTCGGGGTGCTCACCACCGTCTGCGGCGTGTCCGGCTCCGGCAAGTCCAGCCTGGTGAGCCAGGCGCTGGTGGAGCTGGTGGCGGAGCATCTCGGCCACGAGCTTCCCGCCGCCGACGAGGAGGGGCCGGAGCTGGAAAGCACGGCGCCCCTCCCCCTCGGCGGGCGCATCGCGGGCGGGATGGAGGCGATCCAGCGCATGGTGCGCGTGGACCAGAAGCCCATCGGCCGCACGCCGCGCTCCAATCTCGCCACGTACACGGGCCTCTTCGACCACGTGCGCAGGCTGTTCGCCGCGACGCCCGAGGCACGCGCGCGCCGCTACGACGCGGGCCGCTTCTCGTTCAACGTGGCGAAGGGGCGCTGCCCCACCTGCGAGGGAGAGGGGTTCGTGATGGTGGAGCTTCTCTTCCTCCCCAGCGTCTACGCGCCGTGCCCCACCTGCCACGGCGCACGCTACGAGGCGCGGACGCTGGAGATCGAGCACCGGGGCCGCAACATCGCCCAGGTGCTGGGGATGACCGTGGATGCGGCGTGGGAGTTCTTCGAGGACGAGCCGCAGGTGCGGCGTCCGCTGCAGGTGCTGCGCGAGGTGGGGCTCGGGTACCTGCGCCTGGGCCAGCCCGCCACCGAGCTTTCCGGCGGCGAGGCGCAGCGCATCAAGCTCGCCTCCGAGCTGCAGCGCATGCAGCGCGGCCAGACCCTCTACATCCTCGACGAGCCCACCACCGGCCTCCACCCCTCCGACGTGGAGAAGCTGGTGGCGCAGCTGGACGGGCTCGTGGAGGCGGGCAACACAGTGGTCATGGTGGAGCACGACATGAGCGTGGCCGCGGGAAGCGACTGGGTGATCGACGTCGGCCCCGGCGCGGGCGAGGAGGGGGGCCGCATCGTCGCCAGCGGCCCGCCCGCCCAGGTGGCGCGCTCGGCCGGCCGCACCGCGCCGTACCTGGACCGCGTCATCTCACGCGGAGGCGCAGAGGCACCGAGATGAGTCAGTCGGTGGGCGTCTTGCCGCGGGTCCAGAGCGCGGCGGCGGCCAGGATCACCACGAGCGCGCCGATGATGACCACGAAGCCCATCTGCCCGATGAAGAGCAGGAGCGGGAGGACGAACAGCGCCGCCACCACCAGGATGATGGCGATCGACGGGACGTGGCGATTTCCGATCCGGGGCATGGAGGCACTCTCCGCAGAAGGCTGACTCTTCGCGTTTGGCCCGCGAAAGCCGCAACCTGCGCGCCCGGAGTGCCACAGAGCCGCACATGGTAAGGCCCGTTCGTGCCCCACCACTTGCGGATTGTAGCAGTTACCCCACACACTTCAGCATCACCCGCCCGTTTCGCGCCTCCAGCCGCACTCCCATGGCTCACTCAGCCCCCACTCCCGCCGAAGTTTTCTACCAGGTCTTCCTCTCGCACGTCCCGCAGTCGGGCCGCGTGGCACCCATGCGCCACGACTCGGACCAGTACAGCCCCATCTTCAAGGCGCTGGAAGCGGCCGAGACGAGGGCGCTGCGCTACGCGAGGAACGCGCTGGGGCTGCCGGGCTACCAGGCGATTGGGATGGTGGCGCGGATGGGCGCCGAGCTGGCCCGCTGGTCGCGCGAGGACGGCACCGACCGCGGCGCGCTCCGCACGCGGCTGCAGACGGCGGCGGGCGGGCTCCGGCCGCACTGGGACCGCACGGGGCTGCTGGTGGCCGCGCTGATGCAGCCCCATCCGCTCCTCAAGGACCTGCCGTGCACCCCGTCCGTGGAGTACGACGAGGGCGGCCTGCGCGCCGAGTGCGGGGAGATGAAGGCGTCGGTGCAGGCGCCCGGCTGGTACCTGCCGGTGGAGCCCGACCACGCCCGCATGCTCGCGCTGGACCTGGCGCTGCAGCTCCGGGAACAGTTCGACGAATAAAAGCTGGGGCTCACACGGAGACACGGAGGCACGGAGATGAAGTCATCTCCGTGCCTCCGTGTCTCCGTGTGAGATTATCAGGCCGTGGGCGTCGCCCAGACCCCGAGCCGGAGCGGCAGGCCGCGCCACGAAACCACCTCGTCCGACTGGACGGGCCCGCCGATGCGGACGGCGGCGACGCTGCGCACGCCGTGCACGTGGCGGGGGGTGAGCCAGGCGCCCAGGGTGGGGTCCCACACCTCGGCGCGGCCGTCCTCGATGGTGGCGCACGATTCGTGGTAGCACACGCCCTCGCGCGCCCAGGCGGGCGAGGCGTCGGCCTGGCCCCAGCGGTCGTGCCAGTGGGGGAGGTGGTGAGCCTCCTGGCGCTGAACGAGCTGCACCGGCACCACGCGGATGCCGCGCGCCCTGAATGCCTCGATGCTCAGCGCCGCGTGGGCGCCGCAGTCCAGCTCCTTGGCCTGCATCGCCTCGCACCAGTGGAGCGGCCAGCGGCTGGGCCCCCAGGGGAAGCGCTGCGAGATCCACGACGGGCCGCCGTGGCCGCGCCACATGGAGCGGTCCATGGCCGTGTACCAGGCGCGCGCCAGGTCGCAGCACTCCGCGCCGTGGTGCCGCAGCACGGAGGGCTCGAAGTGCTCCCAGGGCGCCGACTCGGCGCAGGGCTCAGCAGCACGCATCGTCAAGGATCCCCCGTCCAAAGTTGTAGGCCATGCTGGCGTCGTACGCGCCCGCGTCTCCAATCACCAGCCGGTCGCCCTCGCGCAGCCCCTCGGGGAGCGCAAGGTCGCTCGCCAGGATGTCCGTCTCCATGCAGATGCGCCCCACCAGCCGGTCGCGCCCGCCGCCGACCCCCTCCCACTCGCCCCGCCGGTCCTGCCGGTAGACGCGGTGGGGGTAGAAGGGTGCCATGGGCAGGTCCGAGATGGCGGCGTCCACCACGGCCTCCACGGCGCCCTTGCGGCTCCTGCGCACCTCCAGCACGGTGGTGGCAAGCGCCATGGTGGGCTGCGCCATCGCCTTTCCCGGCTCCAGGAAGAAGCGCTCGAGCTCCGTGAGCGTGGCCCTCGCCATGGCGGTCATCTCGCCCAGGCGGGGGATGAGCTCGCGGTCGAAGTCGTCGGGGAAGTAGCCGCCGCCCATGTCCAGCACCTTCACGGGGCGCCCCACGCTCTGCTCGATGGCCGACGCCCACTGCACCACGCCCTCGAACACTTCGCGCCACCGCGCCGGCCCTAGCACGTCGCTGGCGAAGTGGAAGTGGAGCCCCATCTCCTGCCGCTCGGGGAGCGCCCGCAGCAGCTTCACGATCTCGGCGAAGCGCTCCACGCTCCGCAGTCCGCTGCCGAAGCGCGAGTCGAAGCTCACCGGGCGCAGGCGGATGCCGAGGTAGCGCGCGGCGGGCGGGCCGTGGCACATCCACCTCTCGAACGCCTGCGGCGAGTCCGCGAAGGCGGCCATCAGCTCCCCCTCGGGCGGGTCGCCCGCGGGCCACTGCGAGGCGGGGCCGTTGACGATGATACGCTCCGCGGGGAAGCCGTGGGCCAGCGCGCGCCTCATCTCGGCCGCGCTGATCACCTCCGCGAACATCCCGGCCGCGTCGGCCAGCGCCAGCAGAGTGGGGTGCGGGTTGGTCTTGACGCTGTAGCCGAAGCCCAGCTCCACCGGCCCGCCGGGCTGCGCCGCCAGCACCCCCTCCACCTGGGCGAAGCGCTCGCGCGCGGTGCGGGGGAGGATCAGCCGGCGCGGCGTCTCCAGCTCCTGCACCCCGGCGTCGTCCAGGTCGCGCTGCCGCGCGGGGGCGGGGGGGGATGCGGGGCGACGCACCGGCTCGCCGTCGCCGTCGCTCTCGCCCAGGCGGCGGGCCAGCTCCGTCATCCCGGAGGGGTGCTTGGAGCCCACGCGCCACTCGTCGCTCGCCTCGCGCACGGGGGGGAGCGGGTGCGTGGCCCTCACCGGCACCTCCATCACCACGCGGGTGAACTGGTTGGTGCGGTAGGGAGACGCGATGGGTGTCCCCGCGCCGGCCGCTTCCACGAGCTGGGCGGGCATGTTGTGCCCCGCGAACGAGGCGGCGTGGATCCAGGCGGGGAAGCGCGGGTTGAAGTCGATCAGGTGCATCGTCCCGTCCGGGGCGCGCACGTACTCCAGCTCGCCGCCCCCGGTCCATTCCAGCTCGGCCGCGAGCGCGCGCAGCGGCTCGGCGAAAGACGGCTCCACCTCGTCGACGGCGCCGGCCCACGTCTTACCCTCGGAGGTCTGCGTGTGCTTGCGCATGTGGACGCAGTCCAGCAGCTCCCCCTGGTAGGCGCAGAACGCCACCGACTCCTCGGTGCCCGTCACGTGGCGCTGCACGAAGAGGTGGTCCGTTCCCCACAGCTTCTCCATGAACTCGCGCGCGTGGCGGAACGAGGGCCAGTCGCGCACCCTCATCGCCTCGTAGTTGGGCCCCTTCATCCACACCCGCCAGCCGTGCTCGCGGCAGAAGGCGTGAAGGTCCCAGTCCGGCCGCTCCACGCCGATGTACTCGGGGACGGTGAGCGGCAGCCCCCGGGCGGCGCTGATGCCGGGCTTGGCCACGCGGCGCAGCGCCTCGCTGCCAGGGAGCATGGCGCGTGACGGGTCGCGCAGCGCGCCCGCCAGCCACTGCACCTCCAGGTCCTGCCCCGGAAACCAGAGCGCCCCCCCGTCCAGCACCTCCTGGATGGCGGCCTGGTACACGGGAAGGCGCATCTCCTTCCACGGGCGCTGCACCCACAGGTCGTCGAACACGTCGGTGTGGAGGCCTGAGCTCTCCACGCTGTAGTCCACCGCCACCAGGCGTGCGTGCGGAAAGGCCTGCCGCAGCGAGCGCGCGACCCCAAGCCCGGGGCTCGGGTTGGGGCCGCTGTGCACGCCGCTGACGTAGCAGGTCAGCTCCTGTTCTTTCGTTGGGCCCATCGGCAGCTCGGTGGGAGGTAGGCGCTCGGTGTCGCGGGGAGCCTGGACGAGCATTCCTCCGGCGGGTTGGGGAAGGGCCGTGAGTCGCAACCGCCGCGCCCGGAGCCGCGCCATTCCGCATCAGGAAGCGCGCGCCGGTGTGGCCTGTTGCGGGTGGGGGCGCGCGGGCGATGGCGCGTCCCGGACCCTTCCCGGTGCACACCGCCCGCAAGGGCCATTCCGCGCCATCCCGCGTGGCCCGGAACTCGCGCTCCGGCCGGGCGCGCGGGATCGCCGCGCACCCCCCTCACAGTGGCGAGCGGATGGCGTTTCCCGGGTTGCGAGGACTCCGGCTGCGGACCGTCGCGGCCGAGACGTACGCCGGCTTCATGCGCGACGACATGCCCACGTATGCCGCCGCGGTGGCGTACCAGGCGCTCTACGCGCTCTTTCCCTTCGCCATCTTCCTGCTCGCCCTCTTCAGCTTCCTGGAGCAGCCGCAGCTCTTCGGGTGGCTTCTCACCCAGGGCCGCGCCTTCCTCCCGGGCGACGCGTACGCGCAGGTGGAGAAGGTGGTGGGCGAGATCCGCGGACAGCGGCAGGCGGGGCTCCTTTCTCTGGGAATCCTGACCACTCTGTGGATCGCGTCGGGCGGGGTGAGGTCGGCGATGAACGCGCTCAACAAGGCGTACGAGGTGTGCGAGGGGCGGGCGTGGTGGAAGGTGTACCTGTATTCGTTCGGGTATACTCTCGCGTCCGGCACGCTGGTGGTGATGGCGACGGGGCTGATGGTGTTCGGCCCGCGGGCCAGCCACTGGGTGCTGCGGCAGATGGGGGCCGCCCCGGTGGTTCACGACGCCGTCTCGCTGCTGCGGGTGCCGCTGGCGATCGCGGGGGCGGTAGCGGGCGTGTTCCTGGTGTACCTGGCGATGCCCAACGTGAAGCAGCGCGTGGCGCTGATCATCCCGGGCGCCGTGCTGTCGGTGGCGCTGTGGGGCGTGGTCTCGCTCGGTTTCCGCTGGTACGTGGCGAACCTGGGGCGCTTCAGCGTCACCTACGGCAGCGTCGGCGCCGTCATCGTCCTCCTCACCTACTTCTACCTTTCGGCCCTCATCCTCCTCCTCGGCGCCGAGCTCAACGCCGCCATCCAGCGCGCCCGCCCCCGCCACGGCGACGCCGAGCCCAAGGAGCTTCCGGAAGAAGAAGGCTCACACAGAGACACAGAGGCACAGAGATGAAGTCGTCTCTGTGCCTCTGTGTGAGGCATCATTCCATGCGGAACCAGCGGTAGCCGTACCCGTCCAGCAGGATCTTGTGCGTACCGGACGCGTCGGCGCGGGAGGATTCCTCGGCGATGAGGTCGGTGAGGAGGTCGCCGCCGGGGCGGAGGCGGAGCTCGTGGGCGCGGTCGGCGAAGTTGTGGATGACGACGACGGAGCTGCCGCGCCAGTCGTAGCGAAGGGCGAGGATGCCGGGGGTGCCCGTGCGCAGCAGCGTCCAGGCGCCCCAGCCGATCTCCGGGCACTGCTTGCGCATGCGGATCATGCGCATGTGCCAGCGCAGCAGCGAGCTGGAGTCGCGCTGCTGGGCGGCGACGTTGACGTGCGGGTAGCCGTAGGGGCCCTCGTCCAGCACGGGGTGCACCGTCTTCGCGGCGGTGGAGAAACCGCCCTGCGCCTCGTCCGACCACTGCATGGGGGTGCGCACGGCGTCGCGCTCCGGCAGGCGCAGGTCGTCGCCCATGCCGATCTCGTCGCCGTAGCGGATCACGGGGGTGCCGGGGAGGGAGAACATCAGGCTGTTGGCCAGCTCCACGCGCCGCCGGTCTCCCAGCATCGGCCCCAGGCGGCGGCGGATGCCCCGGCCATAGAGCCGCATCCCCTCCTCCGGCGCGAACTGCGTGAACACGGCCTCGCGCTGCTCGTCGGTGAGGCGGCCCAGGTCCAGCTCGTCGTGGTTGCGGAGGAAGTGCGCCCACTGGCACGCGTGCGGCAGGTGGCGCGTGGCGCGCAGCGACTCGGCCAGGGGGCGGGTGTCGCCCGTGGCCAGGGCCAGGAAGAGGTGCTGGTTGACCCAGAAGTTGAACATCATCTGCAGCCCGCCGCCGTCCGCTCCAAAGAACTTGCGGTGCTCCGGCGGCTCCACGTTCGCCTCGCCCAGCAGCATCGAGTCGCCGCGCCGCCACTGGGCGAAGCGGCGCATCTCGAACAGGTAGTCGAAGTTCAGGGTGGGCTGGGCGGGGCCGGGGGCGGCGTTCTCCAGGATGAAGGGCACCGCGTCCACCCGGAACCCGTCCACCCCCAGCTCCAGCCAGAAGCCCATGATGCGGTGGATCTCGGCGCGCACCTCCGGGTTCTGCACGTTGAGGTCGGGCTGGTGCGGGTAGAAGCGGTGGAAGTAGTACTCGCCCGCCACCGGGTCGCGCGTCCAGGTGGACTTCTGCACCCCCGGGAACACCATCCCCTCGTCCCAGTCCGAGGGGCGCTTCTTCGACCACACGTACCAGTCGCGGTAGCGGGACTCGGGGTCGCGCCGCGCCTCCTGGAACCAGCGGTGCTGGTTGGAGGTGTGGTTGGCCACCAGGTCGATCACCACCTTGATGCCGCGCTTGCGGGCCTGGTGCACGAACTCCACGAAGTCGCCGCCCGAGCCGTGACGCGGATCGACCCCGTAGAAGTCCGAGATGTCGTACCCGTTGTCGCGGTTGGGGGAGGGCTGGAACGGGGCGAGCCAGAGCGTCCCCACGCCCAGCGCGTCCAGGTAGTCCAGCCGCCGCACGAGCCCCGCGAAGTCGCCCACGCCGTCGCCGTCGGAGTCCTGGAAGGTCTCCAGGTCCAGGCTGTAGACGACGGTGTTCCGGTACCACAGGTCTTCGATCATGCGGCCGCGGCGCGCAGTTCGCGTGCCGGGACTCCATGGCTCACACAGAGGCACAGAGGCACGGAGACAAGTTCATCCCGTGCCTCTGTGTCTTCGCGTCCGTTACGCGGACTGTGCCTTCGGCCCGAGCAGAAAGCCTGTAGTCCCCGCAGGGGGACTTCGTGTGGTCGTTGCAGCGGTTTCAACCGCCCGCAACGGTGCGGCACGGCTGTCGCGTCGGGATGCGCTGTCGATTTCTCACGCGAACGGGGAAGGGTATGGGACAGCTCTGGTGGCAGCGGGGGGTGATCTACCAGGTGTATCCTCGGTCGTTCATGGACAGCGACGGCGACGGGGTGGGGGACCTGCCGGGGATCACCTCGCGGCTGGAGTACCTGGAATGGCTGGGGGTGGACGCGGTGTGGATCTCGCCCATCTACCCGTCGCCCATGAAGGACTTCGGGTACGACGTGGCGGACT
>DASVSA010000249.1:0-11499 GCA_036388335.1 Longimicrobium sp.
GTCAACACCGGGACGGCCAACCGGGGAGGGGTCACGCTCAACGACCTGGTGCCGCCGGACCAGATCGAGGCGATCGAGGTGTACGGGAGCGTGGCGCAGATCCCGGTGGAGTTCAACGCGAGCGACGCCGCGTGCGGGGTCGTCGTCATCTGGACGCGCAAGGGAAGCTGAGAGCGCACGAAGGTCGCGCGGAGGGACGTGGAGGCACGGAGACGAGTCGTCTCCGTGCCTCTTGTCTACTTGTCGATGTGCGGCGCGGGAGTTGCTTCGATGGGGCTGCGCATGCACTTGCCCCGGGCGGGGCAACCCACTAACTCTGTGACCGTGTCCCTTGGCGCACCGCACCGCTTCCGCTGAAGAGCTCACCGTAGGGGTCGAAGAGGAGTACCAGCTCGTGGACCCGGTGTCGGGCGAGCTGCGAGGGCGCTCCCGCTACGTCATCGCCGCGGACTGGAGCGACGACCTCAAGGCCGAGATGCAGCAGCACACGGTGGAGGTGGAGACCCGCGTGTGCGAGGGCACCCGCTGCGTGCGCGACGACCTTGCGCGGCTGCGGCTGCAGGCGGCGGTGGCGGCGGAGGCCGCCGGGGTGCGCGTGATGGCGGCCGGGGTTCACCCGTTCAGCCCCGCCGAGGGGTACGCCTTCACGGCCGACCCCGTGTACCAGGAGATCCGCGCCGAGTACCGCGCCCTCGCCGAGACGCAGGCCATCTTCGGGATGCACGTGCACGTGGGGGTGCCCCCCTGGATGGACCGCGTGCGGGTGTCCAACGTCGCCCGGCTGTACCTCCCCTACCTGCTGGCGCTCACCGCCAGCTCGCCATGGTACCGGGGGATGGACACGGGGTACGCGTCGTACCGCTCCCTGATCTGGCGCCGCTGGCCGCGCTCCGGCCCGCCGCCGCGCCTGGAGGGGGCGGAGGAGATGGAGACGCTGCTGGGGTGGCTGCGGGACACGGGGTCCATCGACGGACCGGGGCGCGTGTACTGGGACCTGAGGCCCCACCACAAGTACCCCACGGTGGAGTTCCGCGTCACCGACGTCACTCCCCGGCTGGAGGACGCGGTGGCCGCCGCGGCGCTGGCCCGGGCCATCGTGGCCGGCGTGGTGGACGGGACACTCACGGAGCCCGACCATTCTCCGCCCGTGCTGCAGGCACTGCTGGGCGAGAACGCGTGGCGCGCCTCGCGCGACGGCACCGGGGCGGAGCTGGTGGACCTGTGGTCGCCCCGGCCGCGCACCGAGCCGGCGCGCGAGGCGATCGGCAGGCTGGCGGACCGGCTCTCGGGCCACGCGGAGCGGCTGGGCGACGGGCCGGACCTGGCGCACGTGGCGGAGGTGCTGGAACGCGGGTGCGCCGCGCACGCCATCCGGCGCAAGGCGGCGGAAGTGCACAACGATCCTGCGGCGCTGGTGAGGTGGATCGCGGACGAAACGGTGCTGGGGGTGGGGCTTGACCGCCGCGCCTCGCAGCGAGTGGAGAACACGAGATGAGCACGAAGCAGCGAATCGCGATCAACCTTCCCGACAAGCCGCAGGGATACGAGATCCTGGTGGGCACGGGGACCTTTGGGTCCATCGCCACCATCCTCTCCAAGTTCTGCCCCGCGCAGCGCTACGCCGTGGTGACCGACGACCGCGTGGCGGAGCTTTACGCCGTGCGCCTGTCGCGGATGCTCCACGCGGCCGGCTACCGCACGGACGTCTTCGCCTTCACGGCCGGCGAGCCGCGCAAGACGCGCGAGACGTGGGCGCTGGTGTGCGACGCCATGATGGAGGCGGGGCTGGGGCGCGACTGCGCCGTGCTCGCTTTCGGCGGCGGGGTGCCGGGCGACCTGGGCGGCTTCGTGGCGGCCACCTACATGCGCGGCCTGCCGCTGGTGCAGATCCCCACCTCGCTGCTGGCGATGATCGACTCGTCGGTGGGCGGCAAGACGGGGGTGGACACGCCGGCGGGGAAGAACCTGATGGGCGCCTTCCACCAGCCGCGCTGCGTCATCATCGACCCCGACCTGCTTGCCACCCTCCCCGACGAGCACCTGCGCGCCGGACTGGCCGAGGCCGTGAAGCACGGCGCCATCGCGGACCCCGAGTACCTGGAGTGGATCGAGGAGTCGGCCCACCGCCTGCTGGCCCGCGACACGGACTCGCTGTGCAGGCTCATCGTGAGGTCAGTGGAGATCAAGGCGGAGATCGTCCAGCGCGACGAGCGCGAGGCGGGCCCGCGCAAGCTTCTCAACTTCGGCCACACGCTGGGGCACGCGGTGGAGTCGCTCTCCGGCTACCAGCTCCTTCACGGCGAGGCGGTGGCGATCGGGATGGTGGAGGAGGCGCGGCTGGGGGAGCGCATCGGGGTGACGGCGCAGGGCACGGCCACGCGGCTGCGCCGGGTGCTCACGCGGCTGGGGCTCCCCACCTCCATCCCGCTGGAGTTCAGCTCCGCCGACGTGATCGGGTGGACGCGCAGCGACAAGAAGGCGCGTAACGGGCGGGTGGAGTACGCCCTCATCGAGGGCGTGGGAGTGCCCGCCGCGCGCGACGGGCGCTGGGGCGCGCCGGTGGCCGACGAGACGGTGGCGCAGGTGCTGGCCGCCGGGGGCCGCGGCTGAGGTGACCGAGGAGCGCCCCGCCGCCGCCCCGCGCCGCTGGTCCGAGCACACGGTGCTCGCCGACGAGGCGGGGAGCACCGTGCAGGAGATCCTCACGGGGAAGATGGGGATCTCGCGCCGCATGATCCAGCGCCTCACCCGCGGGCGCGGCATCCTGGTGAACCGCAAGCCCGGCTTCCTGGCGCGCAAGGTACGCGCGGGCGACGTAGTGGCGGCGCGCCTGGCCGAGCACGAGGAGTACGGTGTGGAGCCGGTGGAGATGGAGCTCCACGTGGTGCACGAGGACCGCGACGTGCTGGTGCTGGACAAGCCCGCATCGGTGCTGGTGCACCCCACCTCGCCCGAGCACACGCGCACGCTGGCGCACGGCATCGCCCACCACTTCCAGCGGCAGGGGATCGCCGTGCGGGTGCGCCCGGTGCACCGCATCGACGGCGACACCAGCGGCCTGCTGATGGTGGCCAAGAGCGGCTTCGCGCACCAGCACCTGGACCGCCAGCTGCGCGAGCGCACCCTGCGGCGCGAGTACCTGGCGGTGGTGAGCGGCGAGGTGGCCGACGACGAGGGGACGGTGGACGCCCCCATCGGCAAGCACCCCCGCAACCCCAGCCTGCGCGCGGTGCGCCCCGGCGGCGAGGAGGCCCGCACCCGCTTCCGCGTGCGCGAGCGGCTGCAGGGCGCCACGCTGCTGGAGCTGGAGCTGGACACGGGGCGCACCCACCAGATCCGCGTGCACATGGCGCACCTGGGGCACCCCGTGGTGGGCGACCGCGCGTACGGCGGGGCCGCTCCCGCGCTCATCCGCCGGCAGGCGCTCCACGCGTGGAGGCTCTCGGTGCAGCACCCGGCCACGGGGGAGCGGCTGGCCTTCGAGGCCCCGCTGCCGCCCGACATGGAGGCGCTCCTCGCGCGGCTGCGGGCGGAGCCTCTTCCCTAGCTTTTCCCCGGCGGGCCGTCCGGCGCCGCCACTTTCCGCCCACTACCCAGGAGGTCCATGATCCGCACATTGTCTTCCGCCCTCCTCCTCGGCACCCTCGCCGCCTGCGCCAGCACCGGCACGTCGGGAACGGACACGGGCGAGCGCAACACCACCATGGTGACCACCACCAACGCGGCGGGGCAGACCTCCACCACCGCCATCACCACGTACTCCGACGTGGGCTCGCGCCCCGTGGAGGTAGCGGGGACGCCGGACCGGGTGTTCGCGGCGCTCGGCGACGCGTACCAGCAGTTCGGGATCCCGCTGGTGACCTCCGATCCGCCGAACCGCACCGCGGGCAACACCCAGCTCCGCCTGCGGCGCATGCTGGGCGGCAAGCCGCTCTCGGACTACCTGGACTGCGGGATCGCGGGGCTCACCGGCCCCGCCGCCGACACCTACCCGGTGCGCCTCTCGGTGGTGAGCACCGTCACCCCCGCGGGGGCGACGAGCCAGCTGCGCACGGTGGTGCGGGCCGCGTACATCACCGCCGAGCAGAGCGGCACCACGCCGTGCAACAGCAAGGGCGCGCTGGAGACGGCCATCGCGCGCGCGGTGCAGCTGCAGGTGCTTCGCTGAACGATCGGGCTCACACAGAGACACGGAGGCACAGAGATGACTTCATCTCTGTGCCTCCGCTTCTTTAGAGGGGCTTCCAGAAGAAGTGGCGCGCGTGGCCGGGGGGGTAGTCATCCAGCCGGCCGAACTCCTGGAAGCCGAGGCCACGGTAGAAGCCGGGGGCCTGGAAGCTGAAGGTGTCCAGCCACATGGCGTGGCACCCCCGCGCCCGCGCCTCCTCCTCCGCGGCGCGCACCAGGCGCTCGCCGTGCCCGCCCCCGCGGTGCTCCTCGGCCACCCACAGGATGCGCACGAAAAGCCAGCCGTAGTAGACGTCGCCCAGCAGCCCGCCCGCGACCTCGCCCGCCTCGTCGCGCAGGAAGAGGGTGAGCGCGGAGTAGCCCGGGTCGCCTGCCTTGCGCACGTTGAAGTCGCGCAGGCGCAGGAGCACCGCGTCGGCGCTGGTCGGGTCGTCTTCGCGGGTCAGGTCGAGCATGGCGAGTGGGGACGGGGTGGCTACTGCTGCCCGAGCATCTCCTTCATCCGGGCAAAGAAATTCTCCTTCATCTCCTTGGCCTCCTCCGGCGCCAGGGAGGTGCGGGACTGGCCGGAGCGGTGCTCCAGCAGCTCCACGGGGATCTCCTTGAGGAAGCGCGAGGGCTGTCGCGGGATGGAGTCGCCGCGCTGGCGGCGCGTGGCGCAGCCGGAGAGGGTGAGGCGGTGCCGCGCGCGGGTGATCCCCACGTAGAAGAGACGGCGCTCCTCGGCGATGGGGTCGATGCCGTTCTCGTCGGCCACCGCCTGCACGCTGCGCGAGTGGGGGAGGATGTCCTCCTCCAGGCCTATGATGAAGACGTGGGTGAACTCCAGGCCCTTGGCCGCGTGCATCGACATCAGCGTCACGCGGTCCGGCTCGTCGTCTTCCTTGTCCTTGCGGTCGTCTTCCTCGGACAGGGAGATGCGCTCCAGGAACTCGCGCAGCGCGGGCGGGCTCCAGTCGTCCTCCTCGTCGGGGAGGGGCGCCGCCGTCCAGGTGCGCTCCTCGTACGTGCCGATGGAGGCCACGAAGTCGCGCAGGATGTCCACGCGCACCTCGGCCGCGCGCTCGCTCTTGGCGTTGTCGGCGCGCACGGCTTCTTCCAGGCGCAGGCGCTTGATGGCCTCCTTGGCGAAGCCCATCAGCGTGCGCTCGCCCACCTGTCCGGCGGCGATGGCGGCCTCGGTGGCGCGGTACTCCAGCTGCAGCTCCTCCATCACCTCCACGAAGTGCTTCACCGGCTCGCGCTGCGCCCGGCTCACGCCGTCCACCTCTTCCACGCGCCTCATCGTCTCCCACAGCGGGCGGCCGGCCTCGCGCGAGGCGTCCACCAGCTTCATCAGGGTGGTGCGCCCGATGCCGCGGGTGGGGTAATTGACGATGCGGCGCAGCGAGCCCTCGTCCGCCGGGTTGATGATGACGCGCAGGTAGGCCACCGCGTCCGCCACCTCCTTGCGGTCGAAGTAGCTCTGCCCGCCGATCACCCGGTAGGGGATGTTGGCGGCGCGCAGCGTCTCTTCCACGGGCTTGGCCTGCAGGTTGGTGCGGTAGAGCACGGCGAAGTCGCTCCACTTGAGCTGCTCGTGCCAGCGGCGCACGCCGATCTCGCGCGCCACCATCTCCGCCTCCTGCTCTTCGGCGGAGCGCTGGCCGTTGTCGGTGAACTCCCACAGGTCCACCTTGGGCCCCGGGCCGTTGCCCGTGCGCAGCCGCTTGTCGCGCCGGGTGGTGTTGTGGGCGATGACGCCGTTGGCCGCGTCCAGGATGCGCTGCGTGGAGCGGTAGTTCTCCTCCATCACCACGACCTTGCACCCCGGGAACTGCCGCTCGAAGTCCAGGATGTTCCGGACGTCGGCGCCGCGCCAGGCGTAGATGGACTGGTCGTCGTCGCCCACCACGCACAGGTTCTTGAGCGGTCCGCTGAGGAGGCGCGCCATCTCCAGCTGCGCCCCGTTGGTGTCCTGGTACTCGTCGATCATCAGGTAGCGCCACCGCTTCCAGCACTTCTCGCGCACCTCGGCGTCCTCGCGCAGCAGCTTCACCGGCAGGAGCAGGAGGTCGTCGAAGTCGCAGGCGCCGGCCGCGCGCAGCGATGCCTCGTAGCGCGGGTACACGGCCGCGGCCAGCACGGCGTAGTCGTCGGTGCGGTTGCCCCTCATCCGCCCCGAAGCCACCTCCTCGGCGGCGCCGGCGGGGTCCACCATGCGGTTCTTCCAGTCGCCGATCTGGAAGAGGACCTTCTTGGCATCGAAGGAGTCCTCGCCCGCCGTGGCCACCACGTGCACCTCTTCGGAGATGATGCGCTTGACGAGCTGCGCCTGGTCGCCGGTGGGGTAGATTGCGAAGTCCTTGGGGAGCCCGATGCGGGTGCCGTGGTCGCGCAGCAGCCGCGCGCCCAGCGAGTGGAAGGTGGAGAGGAGGACGCCCTTGGCCTCCTTCCCCACCATCTTGGCCACGCGCTCCCTCATCTCCAGCGCCGCCTTGTTGGTGAAGGTGACGGCCAGGATGCTGCGCGGATCGACGCCCGTGCGGAGCAGGTGCGCGATGCGGAAGACCAGCGTGCGCGTCTTGCCCGAGCCGGCGCCGGCCAGGATGAGCACGGGCCCCTCGGTGGCCAGCGCGGCCTCGCGCTGCTCTGGATTCAGGTCGCGGAGGTAGTGCGGGAGGTGCTGCAAACGCGGTCCTGCGGTACGGGGAACGGCGCTCCGAAACGGGGGCGGAAGATACCCCCGGAGCGCCGCCGCGGGTAGTGGGGACGGGGCTCACACAGAGGCACAGAGGCACGGAGAAGAGCTTATCTCCGTGCCTCTGTGCCGCTGTGTGAGCCATGCAGTTCCGAAGTTTGACGCCACCGGGGGCGGGCGTGTATGTTTGTCGCGTTCTGGCCCGATGGCCTTATTCACCCGCACGGAGGATCCATGGCGCTACGCGACCGCTTCGGTGAGCTCACGGTGGCAGACAGCCTCGCGCTGCGTGCCAGCGAGAACCCGCAGCGGACCTTCGTGGCCTTCGGAGACCGCCGGCTGAGCTACGCGCAGGTGGATGCCGGGTCGGACGCGCTGGCGGCAGCGCTCCACGAGCTGGGGGTGGAGGCGGGCGACCGCGTGGCGCTCACGCTGCCGAGCTGGCCCGAGTTCGTGGTGGCGGTGTTCGCCGCCGCCAAGCTGGGCGCCATCATCGTCCCCCTCAATCCCAAGTTCACCACGCCGGAGCTGCAGTACATGCTGCGGCACTCGGAGACGGCCGTTGTGGTGACGGCCGAGAACTGGGACGGGGTGGACTACCTGGCCCGCTACGAGGGCTTCCTCTCCGCCCTGCCGGACCTGCAGTACGTGGTGTCGGTGGGTGAGGAAGACCTGTGGTACGACGACCGGATCCACCAGTTCGAGGACCTGGTCTCCAGCGGCGAGGGGCGCCCGTACCCGCGCCACCCGGGGACGGCGGACGAGCTGTTCGCCATCCTCTACACCTCCGGCACCATGGGGAAGCCCAAGGGGGTGAGCCTCACGCACCGCAACCTCATGGCGACCGCCGCGGCCACGGCGGACGTGGTGGGGGTGACGGTGGACGACGTGGTGGCCGGGGTGGGCTCGCTCTTCAACGCCTTCGGGCTGGGGATGGGCGTGCTGGGTACCCTGGCGGCCGGCGCGTCGCTGGTGCTGCAGGAGCGCGAGGACCCGGAGGAGGCGCTCCGCCTGCTGGAGCGCGAGCGGGTGACGGTGTATCACGGCGTACCCACCTCCTTCGTGCTGGCGATGCGCGAGCCCTCGCGGGGCGAGCGCGACCTGTCGGCCCTGCGCACGGGCGTGGTGGCCGGGGCGCCGGTGATGGAAGAGGTGGCGGCGCGCATCCGGGCCGAGCTGGTGCCCGGGATCTGCGTGGGGTACGGGCTCACCGAGACGGGGACGCTGGTGAGCGTCACCCGGCCGGACGACCCGGCCTCCAAGCAGCGCACCACGGTGGGGCGCCCGCTGGACGGCACGGAGGTCGTGATCCTGGACGTGGACGGCACCGTTCTCCCCGAAGAGTCGGTGGGGGAGATCGCCGTGCGCGGCCCGGGGGTGATGCGGGGCTACTACCGCCAGCCCGGCGAAACGGCCCAGGTGCTCACCGGCGACGGCTTCTTCACCACCGGCGACCTGGGAATGCTGGACGAGGAGGGCTTCCTCCACATCCTGGGCCGGCGCAAGGAGATGATCATCCGCGGAGGGTTCAACGTGTACCCCCGCGAGGTGGAAGACCGGCTGCACGCCCACCCCGCCGTGCTGGACGTCGCGGTGGTCGGGCTCCCGGACGAGATCCTGGGCGAGGTGGCCTGCGCCTGTATCGTTCCCGTCGAGGGGGCGATCGTCACCGGCGGCGAGATCAAGGATTTCTGCCGCGAGGTGCTCGCGGACTACAAGGTCCCCGACCTGGTCCGCTTCCTCGACAGCTTTCCCATGACGGGAAGTGGCAAGGTGCGGCGCGTGGAGCTCGCGCGCATCATCAGCGCCGGCGAATCGAGCCGACGACCATGAGCGCGCCGCACGCCACCCCGTCGCCCTGAACCGACCGAGACCCCTCCCACCGTCTCCCCGCCCGCCCTCCAGCGGTCGCGCGGGGAGAGGCGGAGGGGTTTCGTCGCATCCAACGACGAACGACGGATTGGACTAACCGAATGAACAGCCCTTACAGCATGCGGGGCCCGCAGGGACCGCAGAACATGCAGCCGCCCACGCGCAGCGCGGCGCTGCTGATCGACTTCGACAACGTGACCCTGGGCGCCCACGGCGACCTGGGCCGCGAGCTGCAGACGCTCCTCAACAACGAGGTGTTCCGCGGCAAGATCGCCGTGCGGCGCGCCTACGGCGACTGGCGGCGCTACCCCAACTACGTGGTGCCGCTCACCGAGGCCAACATCGACATGATCTGGGCCCCGTCGTGGGGCTCGGCCAAGAAGAACACGACGGACCTGCGCATGGCGATGGACGCGATGGAGCTCTGCTTCACGCGGCCGGAGATGGGCACCTTCATCCTGCTGACCGGCGACTCCGACTTCTCGAGCTGCGTGATGAAGCTCAAGGAGTACGGCAAGTACGTGATCGGCGTGGGGATGAGGGAGTCGGCCAGCGACCTGATCGTCAAGAACTGCGACGAGTACTACTCGTACCACGCCCTCACCGGCCTTTCGCGCGCCGTGGTGGGCGAGGGCCCCACCGAGGACCCGTGGGTGCTGGTGGGCCGCGCGGCGCGGGTGATGGCCGGGCGCGGCGACTCGATGCGCGTGGACCGCCTCAAGCAGGTGATGATCGAGCTGGACCCGGGCTTCGACGAGAAGGACGCGGGCTTCGGCAAGTTCAGCAAGTTCGTGCAGCGCGCGGGCGACCGCGGCCTGATCCGCCTGCGCCGCGACGACGCGGGGCAGTTCGAGGTGATCCCGGTGGAGGAGGACGGCTCCGCGACGGGCTTCACCTCGCCGGTGTCGCCGCCGCGCGACCGCGAGCGTGAGCGCGACCGCACCCGTGGGCGCGACCGGGATCGCGGCAGGGGCCGCGACCGCGACCGTCCGCGGCCGCCGCGCTTCGAAGGCTCCGATGGCGCCGCGACGGCCGAGCCGGATCTCGACTTCACGGTCGACATCCCCCGCGCCGCCCCGGCCGCCGAAGTGCCCGCCGAGCCCGCCGCCGCTCCGGCCGCCGCCGCTCCCGCCCCGGTCGAAGCCGCCCCGGCCGTCACGCCTGCGGCCGCCGCTCCGCGCGGCCGTGGACGGGGCCGTGGCCGTGGTGCACCCGCAGGCGCGCCGCCGCTCCTTCCGGGGCAGGTGCTGGACCTGACGGAAGTCGCCGGCGCTCCGGCCGCGGAAGCTCCGCGCGACGAAGCACCCGCCGCCGCCGCTGCTCCGGCGGAAACGGCTGCTCCGGGCGCCGAAGCTGCTCCGGCCGCCGAGGCCGCCGCTCCGGCCGAAACCGCCGCTCCGGCCGAAACCGCCGCTCCGGCGGCTGAGGCAGCGGCTCCCGCGACGGCTCCGGCCGCCGGTGGGGCCGATGTGGACCCGCGCCGCAACGCCTACTCGCTCCTCCAGCACGCCGTGCGCGCGCTGGTGCGGGGCCCAGGCCAGGCCGCGCGCGACGGCGACGTCAAGCGCCGCATGCTGGAGATGCAGGCGAGCTTCGACGAGGGGGCGCTGGGCTTCAGCAAGTTCAGCCGCTTCCTGCGCCAGGCGCACGAAGACAACGTGATCGACCTGCGCCAGGCCGGAGAGGGCCGTTTCGAGGTCGCGCTCCCCGCGGGTGGCGGGCGTCTCCCGGCTCCGGTGCTCGCGCCGGCGGCGGAAGGTGCCGCACCCGCGCGCGCCGCCGACACCGCCGCGGTGGAGGAGGCAGCCGCTCCGGCGGAGGCCGCGCCGCGCGGACGCGGGCGTGGGCGGGGCAGGGGGCGTGGCGCCGATGCGGGCGCGCCGCCGCTCCTCCCGGGCCAGGTGCTCGGGGACGACGCCATCGCCGCGGAAGCCCCGGCTCCGCGCGCGGAGGAAGCTCCCGCGGCTGCCGCCGAGGCCGCTCCGGCGGCTGCGGCGGCTCCGGTGGAGCCCGCCGCTCCGGCGACTTCCGTGTCGCGCGATGCTCCGGCGGAAGCCGCGGCGCGTGGTGGCGCGCGCGGCCGTGGGCGGGGGGGACGCGGGGTGCCCTCGGGCCCGCCGCCGCTCCTTCCCGGGCAGGTGATCGACGTGCCGGGCCTGGTGACGTCCGCTCCGCGGACCGAGCAGGCTCCGGCGGCCCAGCCGGCCGCCTCCGCCTTCGAGTTCCCGACGGACCGGGACGGCGCGCTTGCCTACCTGGGCAACTACAAGGGCGTGGGGCGGAAGACGGCCGAGGCGATGGTGGACACCTTTGGCGAGAACGTCTTCCGCGCGATGGAGGAAGATCCGGGCGCCGTCCGCCAGCTCCTGGGCGACCGCCGTTCGGGGACCCTCCTTGAGCAGTTCGGCGGCGATCCCAACCGCGCGCAGGCCGCGGAGGCGCCGTCCGCCGCCGCCCCGGAGCCGGCGGCTGAAGAACCCGCTGCCGAGGCTCCGGCCGAAGCGCCGGCTGCCCAAGCGCCGGCTCCCGAAGCCGCCAACGACACGGTGGCGCCGCCCAAGCCTTCGCGCCGCAAGGCCGCCGCTGCCGCAGCGCCTGAGGCCGATGCTGAAGCGGCTCCGGCTACCGCTCCGACCGCCGAGGCCGATCCGGCCGCGGACGAGGATAGCGGTCCCCCGCGCCGCGGCTGGTGGCAGCGCACGTTCGGCGCCTGACCGCCTGAACCGACATGAGCCGCCTTGCCTTGGCAGGCGCGCTCA
>DASVSA010000250.1:0-12713 GCA_036388335.1 Longimicrobium sp.
TGACGCACTGACGCACTCACGCACTAACGCACTAACGCACTTCCTTTCGGGAGATTCGATGCAGACGGGAGAGATCGCCCTCCAGCCACTGCAGGACGAGCAGCTCAAGCAGGAGCAGCTCACCACCATGAAGCGGCGCGCCACCGGGCTGCTGGTGGCGGCGTTCGTGGTGTACGTGGTGGCGAGGGGGCTGGAGACGAGGTGGCCCGGGTTCGGGTACCTGCGGGCCACCGCGGAGGCGGCCATGGTGGGCGGTCTGGCGGACTGGTTCGCCGTCACGGCGCTCTTTCGCTACCCCATGGGGCTGCGCATCCCCCACACGGCCATCATCCCCAACCGCAAGGACCGCATCGGGAGGAGCCTGGGGAACTTCGTGCAGAACAACTTCCTCTCCCCCAACGTCATCCGCACGCGGCTGCGGTCGGCGGGGGCGGCGCGGAAGGGGGCGGAGTGGCTCGCGCGCCCCGAGCACGGCGAGTCGGTGGGGAGGCACGCGGCGGCGGCGGTGTCGGGCGTGGTGCAGGTGCTGCGCGACGAGGACGTGCAGGAGATCATCCAGGACAACGTGATGGGGCGCGTCCGCAAGACGCCGGTGACGCCGGTGGTGGCGCGCGTCCTCTCTCTCGTCACGCAGGACAACCGGCACCAGGAGCTGCTGGACGCCGCCCTGCGCCTCCTGGGCCGCCTGGTGGACGATAACCGCGAGACGATCCGCGCGCGCATCGGGCGCGAGACGCCGTGGTGGGTGCCCACGCAGGTGGACGACAAGATCTACGAGAAGCTGGTGGGGAGCGTGGAGAACACCCTTCACGAGGTGGCCATCGACCCCGACCACCCGCTGCGGGGGCGCTTCAACGAGGCCGTCGCCGAGTTCATCGTGCGCCTGCAGGACTCGCCGGACACCATCGCCCGCGGCGAGCAACTCAAGGAAGAGGTGCTGCAGCACCCCGCCGTGCGCGACTACTCCGCCTCGCTGTGGGGCGATCTCAAGGCGTCGCTGCTCAAGAACGCGGCGGACCCTGACTCCGAGTTCCGCCGGCGCATCGGGCACGCGGTCACGCGGCTGGGGCAGTCGCTGGTGGAGGACGAGGAGCTGCTGGAGAAGGTGGAGACGTGGATCGAGAACGCCGTCATCTACGTGGTGGAGCAGTACCGCCACGAGATCGCCGACCTGATCTCCACCACCGTCGCCGCCTGGGACCCGGACGACACCACGCGCAAGATCGAGCTGCAGATCGGCAAGGACCTGCAGTTCATCCGCATCAACGGCACACTGGTGGGGGGGCTGGCCGGGCTGGTGATCTACAGCGTGGGGCGCGTTTTCGGGTTCTGAAACGGAAGGGGCTCACACAGAGGCACGGAGGCACAGAGAAGAAGAGGTGCACGAGATTGTTGCGACGGCGCCACACGGGCGTTAGCATCTGCTCGTCACGCCCGCCCCGCGAGCCCTCCCGGGCCCCGTTCTGAAACGCGCACTCCCCGGCCACGTACAGGTACAGGAGCGGGAACGAGCATCCCGTGAAGGCCTCCGTCCACGCTGTACCCCCAAGGAGAACCCAAATGATCGATTCCTACACCTCTGGCGCCCCCTACGCCCGCCGCTCGCTCGTGGAGCGCGCCATCGGCGCGGCGCGGCTCGACATCGCCACCTACGAAGAGGTGGAGGCGGACCGCAGCGCCACCGGGCAGGCCGCCGTGGTGGTGGCGGTCGCCGCGATCGCCTCCGCCATCGGCAGCTACCACGAGGGATCGTTGGGGATGATCGGCGGCCTCGTCATCGCGATCGTCGGGTGGCTGGTCTGGTCCGGCGTCACCTACCTGATCGGCACGATGTTCTTCGGCGGCACGGCGGACTGGGGCGAGCTGCTGCGCACGCTGGGCTTCGCGCAGGCGCCGGGGGTGTTCTACGTGCTGGGCATCATCCCGTTCCTGGGCGTTCTGGCCAAGTTCGTGGTGGCCATCTGGCTGCTGGTGGCGGGCATCGTCGCCATCCGGCAGGCGCTGGACGTGAGCACGGGCAAGGCGGTGCTCACGGCGGTGGTGGGCTGGCTGGCCATGCTCATCCCCATGATGATCCTGGGCGGGATGGCCGCCATCGCCGCCGGCATCGCCGGGTAACGACGATGAGCTGGATGAAGGTGTGCGCCGCGGCGCTGGTGGTGGCCGCGGCGTGCACCCGCCCCGCGGCCGGTCCCGAGCCCCTTCCCACCTCGGGGCCGGACATCATCGGCACCATCACGACGCGCCGCGAGGTGGAGGGCGAGTGGATCGTGCACGTGGAGCAGGACTCCACGCGCAGCGCGGGCTACCCCCGGGCCCAGGTGACGGTGGGCCGCGGCACGCGCGTCCTGCGGCGCAGCGGCGACGCGCTCGTCGCCGCGTCTCCCGAGGAGCTGCGGGTGGGGACGCGGGTGCGCGCGTGGTTCGCCGGCATCGTGGTGGAAACGCTCACTGTGCAGGTTTCCGCACACACGGTGGTGATCAACCCCTGAAGTCGGGGCGGGGAAAAGAGAAACGGAGGCGCGGAGAATTTCTCCGTGCCTCCGTTTCTTTCGTGCTCCAGCTCAGCGGGCCTGCGCGACTTCCAGGAACACCGGGGCGTAACGCCGGTGGAAGACGGGGGCCAGCCGGATGCAGAAATCTTCAGCCGTTCCGCCGCGAGCCAGGTGACGGCGCATCAACGCGCACTGCAGTGCCGTGTACGCCGCGAAGCGCGACGGGAAGCTCTCCGAGTACCGACGAGCAACTTCCATTTGGAACCCTCCTTGGGGCGGTGGCGTCCGCCCTCGATGCGTGAGGTTGCATCGGGCGTGCCGCCGCATAATCCAAAGAACGTCAAGCATTTGCTGGAAGTTTCAGGGGTCGCGGTAGGGCGTGTGTCCCATCCGGGGGGCAGTTGAGGGGCTCACACAGAGACACAGAGACACGGAGAAGAGCTTCTCCTCTGTGCCTCTGTGTCTCTGTGCGAGATCAGTCCACGTACGTCTCGAAGAAGCCGGGGAGCCGCGCGACGATGCGGCCGTGCTCGCGGACCGTGGCGGTGCCGCGCATCTGGACGAACCAGCGGCGGCGGGGGCGCTCGCGGTCGGTGACGTGGACGGCGGTGACTTCGACGGCCACGTGCAGGCCGCTGTTCGTGTCTTCGAACTCGAAGCGGCGGGGGACGGCAACGCCCGAGCCGGTGCGCTGCGTCTCGGTGAAGCGGATGGCGCCGGGGCGGTGGACGCCGCGCACTCCGCGTGCGTCCACGACGTAGGCGAAGAGGCCCTCGGTGGCGGTGGAGTCGCCGCGCACGACGCCGTAGAGGAGCGACATCTCCTCGCCCGAGGCGGAGCCCCACTCCCAGGACACGTTCCTCCACACGCCCCAGTTGTGGTCGTGGTACGCCCGCGCTCCCCGCACCGCCTCGCAGCGCGGGAGGCAGACGGTGCCCTCGGCGCGCGCGAAGAGGGCGGGCGCCACGTAGCCCGAGACGAGCGCGGCGCCCCCCAGGTCGGTGGGCGGGAAGTAGCGGCGCGGGGCGGGCGTGACGCGCAGGTCCACGCGCGCGCCGCCCGCGTCGGCGGTGACGTGGTAGACGCCGCCCGCCTGCCGCACCCCGGCACGCTCGCCGAAGCGCAGGTCGGCGGAGGTGGTGTCGAAGCTCACCTCGCGGTCCGTGAGGTTGCGGGTGAGGGAGCGGTGGGTGCCGTCGGCCTCGCGCACCGTCATCAGGATCTGCCCGCCCCACTTCCCCGGCGTCCCCACGCGCCCGCCCACGGCGAGCGTCACGTAGACCCAGCGCCGCTCATCCAGCACCACGTTGAAGTAGTGCCACTCCGCCCAGGTGCTGTCGCGCGCCGCCGCGCCCGTGGGCAGGTGGAAGTGGTCGATCTCGTGGAAGAGCTGGTCCTGCGATGGCGCGGTCCAGGCGCGGTCGGCGGGGGAGTCGTCCCAGCGCCCGCGGAGAAGGTCGCGGCGCGCGCCGGCCGCCCGTGCGCGGGAGGGGATCTCGCCCGTGGCGACGGCTTTCCACACGCGTCCGCGGGCGAAGAGCTCCACCTGCTTGTTGTCCAGGAGGGGCGAGGCCGCCACCACTCCATGCTCGTCGCGCCCGCGCGGCGTCTCCAGGAGCTGGCGGTGGATGAAGCGCGCGTGGTCGATCCCCAGGAAGAGCGACGAGGTGCCGCCCGACTTGAGCATCTCCGCGCTGACGCCGGAGGGGACCACCACCACGTCGCCGCCGCCCACCAGCTCCTTGTCGCGCGCCTGCTCCAGCATGGCCTCGCCCACGGCCAGCAGCACCACCATCACGGCCACGCCCAGCGCGTAGCCGCCCAGCAGGAAGAGGGCACGCCCCGGCCGGTTGCGCAGCTCGGCCAGCGCCAGGCGCAGGATCACCGGCGCACCCCCGCATCCACCACCAGCCCGTCCGCCATCTCCACCACGCGCCGGGCGTGCTCGGCCACCCGCGCGTCGTGGGTGACGACCACCAGCGTGGTCCCCTCGGCGTTGAGGCGCTCGAAGAGGGCGATGATCTCCGCGCCCGTGCGGCGGTCCAGCTCGCCCGTGGGCTCGTCGGCGAAGATCACCTCGGGGCGGTTGGCGAGCGCCCGCGCGATGGCCACGCGCTGCTGCTCGCCGCCGGAAAGGTGGGGCGGGCGGTGGGTGATCCGGTGCCCCAGCCCCACATATTCCAGCAGCTCGCGCGCTCGCTCGCGCCGCTCGCGCTTGGGCACGCCGGCCTCGGCCATGGGAAGCTCCACGTTCTCGGCGGCGGTGAGCACGGCCAGCAGGTGGAAGCGCTGGAAGATGAACCCCACCCGCCGCAGCCGCAGCCGCGAGCGTGCCGCCTCATCCATCGCGTACAGGTCCTCCCCCAGCAGGTGCACGGTGCCCCGCGTGGGCTGGTCGATCCCGGCGAGCACGTTGAGCAGCGAGCTCTTTCCGCACCCCGAAGGACCCACCACCGCCACCATCTCCCCCGCCGACACGTCCACCTCCACCCCCCGCAGCGCGCGGACGGCGTCGCCCTGGTAGGGATATTCCTACACGATCCCGCGCGCCTCGAGCACGCGCCGTGGCTGGTCGCTCACCTGGGTCCCTAGTTGAGGTTGGCCCGCACCCGGCGGCCTGAGAGCCGCCACCCTCTCCCAGTAACTGCCCTGGGAGAGGGGACTGCTTCGCGTGCGTTTTCGGCGGAGGGCGGGGGCGCTCTCCTGATGCAAAACAGCGGGTTCACACAGAGCCACAGAGACACGGCGGCCCTGCTCGCCGCACCGAAGTAGTCCCCTCTCCCATGGTGTTTATGGGAGAGGGTGGCAGCTGTAAGCTGCCGGGTGAGGGCCCTCATTCCGCCTCCTCCCGCAGCGCCCGCGACAGCGGCGACCGGACCGCGGCCAGCCCCGGCAGGCACCCCGCCAGCGCGCCCACCGCGATCACCATCCCCATCGCCAGGGCCACGCGCTCGGGCTCCCAGGCGAAGAAGGTCATCTTGGCCGGGATGCCGGGGAAGGAGAGGAGGATGCGGTCCAGGCGGCGCGCCATCCACAGGCCCAGCGGCAGGCCCGCGAGGCAACCAAGGCCCGCCAGCACCAGCCCCTCCGTGACGACGGAGAGGAGGATGCGGGCGCGCGAGACGCCGATGGCCCTCAGCGTCGCGATCTCGCCGAAGCGCTCGCGCACGCCGATGGTCACGATGGTGGAGACCAGCAGGGCGGTGACCACCAGCGCGATGCTTCCCAGGATGGTGGCGAGCTGGCGGAAGTAGAGGAGGCGCCGGTCCGTCTCGGCCAGGAGCTCGCGCGTGGAGAGGGCCGAGACCTCGGGGACGGCGGCGGCGATGCGGCGCGCCAGGTCCTCGTCATCCACCCCCTCGGCCGTGGCCACGCCGAAGAGCGACACCTCGCCCGGGCGGCCGGTGGCGCGCTGCACGTCGGTGATCGGGATGGCGAGGGAGCGCTGGTCCGCGTAGTCGTAGAGGAAGTCGCCCACGCCGCTCACGCGGAAGGCGCGGGTGTCGCGCACGCCCAGCGACACGTCGGCGCCCTCGGCCAGCCGCAGCGTGGAGCCGACGCGGATGCCGTCGAGGCGCGCCATCGGCTCGCTGACGATCACCTCGCCCGGGCCGGGCTCGCGGCCCTCGACGACGCGGTAGAGGAACTGCGCGCGGGGATCGACGCCCATGGTGAAGAGCGGCGGGCCGGCGGAATCGCCGCTCACCACGCGGAACTGCGCGCCCAGCACCGGCGCCACGGCGCGCACCCCCTGGATGCGGCGGATGCGCTCGCCCACCGCGTTGCCGCCGGGGATCGCCGCCTCGCTGTCGAAGGGGAGGATGCCCTTGGGCGTCACGCGCAGCGCGTAGCCGCTCACCCCCAGCAGCTCGCCGAAGGAGTGGGTGAGCCCCGAGGCCAGCATGGTCATGTCCAGCAGCAGCGCGGCGGAGACGGCGATCCCCGCCAGCGCCAGCGCCGTGCGCCCCCGGCGGCGCCCCAGCCCACGCAGCGAAGCCGCGACGATCACCGCTCCCCCAGCTTCTGCGGGGGCACGCGCACCACGCGCCACGCGGCCAGCGCGCCCGCCACCGCCCCCAGCGCCAGCCCCAGCAGCGCCGCCAGCAGCACGATGCGCGGCGTGACCAGCGCGAAGCGGAGCGTGGTGTCGTAGACCTGTGCGTAGTAGAGGTTTACGATGCGCGCCACGATCACCCCCAGCACCGCGCCGGCCGCGCTCCCCAGCACCGCGATCCCGATGGCCTCCAGCACGATGGCGCGGAAGACGGTGCCGCGGCTCACCCCGATCAGCCGCAGCACGCCCATGTCGCGCCGCCGCTCGTCCACGCGGATCACCATCACGCAGAGGAGGAAGATGGCGCTCGCCAGGATGGTGACGATGCCGATGGCGTCGTGGAAGCGCGACACCACGGCGAAGGTGGCGCTCGTGCGCTCGGCCAGGGCGCCGCTGGAGTAGGCGCGCGTCCCCAGCGCCGTCGTCTCGATCCACCTCGCCGCCGAATCGGCGTCGGCGCCGGGGGCGAGCACCACGGCGAAGCGGTCCACCCGGTCGCGCGTGGGGAGGAGGGCCTCCAGGTCGGGGAGGTGGAGGCGCACCTCGAAGTCGTTGCGGGCGATGCGGCTGGGGTCGGCGGCGCGCTCGAAGACGCCGGCCACCACGAACGCGCGCGGCTCGCGCCCGCTGGCCAGCGCGCGCACCCGAACGGTGTCGCCCACCTCCAGCGGCACCGATTCGGCCAGGCGGCGCTCCACCAGGAGGCCGGGCATGGCCTGGGCGAGCGCCAGGCTCAGAAGCACGGTCGTGATCATGGAGGGGAAGCTAGCCTGTACAAAGCTGGTACGTCCAGCGCCGGGAACAGCGGGGCTCACACAGAGACACAGAGGCACAGAGGAGTGTTATGCGCGCGGCGCTTCCCACAGCTCCGGGGGGACGATGCCACCGGGGCAGTGCGGCTCCCAGGCGGCGTAGAGCTCGTGCGCGCGTCCCGCCTCCGCCAGGGCCATCAGCTTGCGCCTGCCGCCGGCATCGGGCCAGCGCACGAGCGGGTAGCGCGTGGGCTGGGGAATGGCGGACGGGTCTTCGCCGGTCTGGATGATGGATTCCACGACATCCGCCATCATCTCCGCGGCGAGCCCGCCCGCGCCGGCTTCCAGCTCGGGGAGCGGGATGCCGCCGGGGCGCACGGGGAGGAGGCGCCGCGCCACGACGGCGCCCGTGTCGATTAGGCGGTCGACGAGGTGGATGGTGGCGCCGATCGGGATCCCCTGCGCCAGCGAGTGTCCGACGACGCCGTTGCCGCGCACCCAGGGGAGGAGCGCGGGATGCGCGTTGAGCACTCCGCGCCGCGCCGTGGCGATGGTCTCCTCGCGCAGGATGCCTACGCCGCCCAGGACGAGGAAGTCGGGCTGCAGGCGGCGCAGGTCGCGCAGCATGCGGGCGCCGTTCAGCTCGCCGGTGCCGACCACGCGCGGGCTCCACTGGCGGAAGACCGTCCTGCGCTTCAGCCGGAACGCGAGCTTGCGGCGGGCCGTGGCGGCGAGCGCGCGGGGCCCGGCCGAGAGCCGGAGGCTGCCGGTGAGGATGAGGACGGCGTACGGTGGGATGCCGCGGGCGTGAAGGGTTTCCAGGATCCGCCGCGCCTGCTGGTTGTCGCCCGCGAGCAGCACCACGCGCGGCGTCACGGGGTGAGGTCCCTCGGCAGCGAGAGGGTGAAGGTGCTTCCCGCGCCCGGCTCGGTGGTGAGGGTGATGTCGCCGCCCAGGATGCGGGCGTACTCGCGCGCCAGGGGGAGGCCCAGGCCGGTGCCGCCCTCGCGGCGCGTCATGGTGGGCTCCACCTGGTAAAAGGGCTCCCAGATGCGCTCCAGGTGCTCGGGCGCGATGCCGGGTCCGGTATCCTCCACCTCCACCTCGACGCCGGCCCCCGCCTCGCGCACCCGCACCGTCACGCCGCCGCGCTCGGCGAACTTCAGGGCGTTCCCCACCAGGTTTGTGAGGATCTGGCGCATCATCCCCACGTCCGTGCGGATGCGGCCCACCGGCGCGGAGTCGATGCGCAGTGTGAGCCCCTTCTTCTCCGCGGCGCCGCAGAGGGCGTCCACCACCGAGCCGGCCAGCGCGCCGGGGTTCACCTCCTCCAACTCCGGGTGCTTGGCGCCCGCCTCCAGCCGCGCCACGTCCAGCACCTGCTGGATGAGGCCGAGCAGGTGGTGCTGCGACGCGCGCATCCGCGCCAGGGCGTGGGCCTGCCGCGGGTTGACTTCGCCGTAGATGCCGTCGGCCATCAGCGACGCGTACCCCTCCAGCGCGTTGAGGGGGGTGCGCAGCTCGTGGCTCATGGTGGCCAGGAAGTCGCTCTTGGCGCGGCTGGCCTCCTGCGCGGTCTCGTACAGCCGCGCGTTCCTCACCGCGACCGCCGCCTGGTCCGCCAGGAGCGCCAGCAGGCGCAGGCTCTCGGGGGTGAAGGGGGCGCCCCCGGCGGGGTGGATGACGGCGATGACCCCCAGCGTCTCGTCGCCCACCCGCAGGGGCGCCACGGCCATGGGCCCCGCGTTGAAGCGGGCGAACTGGTCCACCGGCGTGGCGGGGTCGCTCGCGTCCAGCAGCAGGGGTCCGCCCGCGCGCAGCACGCGCTCCGTGAGCGAGCCCGCGAGGGGGACCGCCGTGCCGTGGAGCTCGGCCAGCGGCCCGGTGGCGACGGCGACCCGCGCCCGCTCGCCCTCGATGAGCGAGAGCCCCGCCCCCGCCGCGCCGGTGAGCTCTTCGGCGATCCCCACGATGCGCGCCGTGACCTCGGCGGGGTCGAGGGTGGAGGAGAGGGCCTCGGAGGCGGCCAGGAGGGCGCGGCTCTCGTCGGCGCGGCGGCGCTCCTCGGCGTGAAGGCGGGCGTTGTGGATGGCCAGGGCGGCCGAGTCGGAGAGCGCCTCCAGCACCCGCGCGTCCTCGCCGGTGAAGGGCTCCGCGCGGTCCACCACCCCCAGCACCCCGAACGTCTGCCCGAACGCGCGCATCGGCGAGAGGATGAGGTTGCGCACGCCGCGCCGCTGAAGCGTCTCCAGCACCTGGCTGAGCGCGGGGACCTCCTCGGGCGAGTTGAAGACCATGGTGCGCCCCTCGCGGTGGAGCCACTCCACCGTGGACCCCGCGACTGGAAGGGTGGTGCCCTCCACCTCTTCCAGGATGCCGAGCGCGGGCCCCACGCGCAGCGTGCCGTCGCCCAGCGGCGCGTTGACGTAGGCGCCGCGCGCGCCCAGCAGCTCCAGCGCGGCGCGGGTGGCCAGCTCCAGCACGCGCGCGGGGTCCAGCACGGAGACCAGCGCCCGCCCGATCTCGCGCAGGGCGCGGCTCTCCTCGGCGCGCAGGGCGGCGTCGGCGGCGGCGGCCACGGCCTCCGTCTGGCGCTCCATCAGGTTGCGCTCCAGCCGCAGCCGGTCCGTGATGTCGTAGAAGGCAACCATCGCCCGCTCCACCTCGCCCGACGCGTCGCGCAGCGGCACTCCCATCGCCAGCAGCGTGCGCTCCTTGCCGTCGGGGAGGGGGAGGACCATCTCCACCTCGGGCGTGGACTCGCCGCGGAGGGCGCGCACCAGGGGGACCTCGTCGGCGGGGAAGGGGTCGCCGGCGGGGGTGTGGAGGGGCCAGTGCTCCAGGTAGCTGCGGGCGCCGTCGTCGCCCAGCTGCTCCGCCGTGCGCCCGCCCAGCTCCGCCGCCGCGGGGTTGACGTAGGCGACGCGCCCCTCCGGCGCCCACGCCACCACCACGCCCACGGGCAGGGTGTCCAGGATCTCGAAGAGGGCGCGCCGCTCCGCGTCGGCCTTGCGGCGGGCGCGCACCAGCGCGGTGACCTCCATCGCCATCACCAGCAGGTGGCGCCGGGCGCCGGGCTCGTCCACGGCGCGCACGCTCACCCGCAGCCAGCGCGCCCCCGGCCCGGTGGTCGGCACGCGCAGCTCCGGCGCCTCCCACGGCTCGCCCGTGGCCGCCACGCGCCTCACCCGCTCCGCCGCTTCGGAGCCGTCCCACCCCGGGATCACCTCGCCCGGCGTGCGCCCCGCCAGCTCCCCCACGGCGGGGAGGAGCTCGTGGCAGGCGGGGTTGGCCTCCACGACCGCGAGCGTCTCCGCGTCCACCAGCGCGATGGCGACGGGGACGTGCGCGAGCATGGAGGCAAGGCACGCCCCGGGCCCGCCGGCGCCGTCGCGGGGCGGCGGGCGGGGGGTGGCGTTCCTCACGAACACACGCAGGTCTCCGGTGGCGAGCGGCTCCGCCTCTACCTCCCACTCGCGCCCGGCCCCGCGCTCCCCCGTCACGCGGAAGCACACCGCCGCCCGCTCGTCCATGGCCCGCCGCAGCGAGTCGGCCTCCGGCGTCCCCTGCCACCCCGGGATCGCCTCCCACAGCGACGTCACCCCCTCGCGGTTCCCCAGCAGGTCCAGGATCTCCAGGAGCGACGCGTTCGCGTACCGGAAGCGCCAGTCCGGCGCCAGCACGCACACCCCTTCGCGTACGGCGCCGTAGCGCGCTTCGTGTTCGCGGCGGGCTTCGTGGGTCGGCATCGCGCGAGTTCGGGGGGCACCTGCGTGTGAGAATCGTCCGTTGCGAGGCAAGAAAACGGCCATCTGCCCCGCGACGGAGAACAACGGGGGCTCACACAGAGACACGGAGGCACAGAGGGAGAACCCCTGGAGAACATCTGTTTTCAGAACGTTCAGTATTGACTGAACGAAATGAACAGTGTACTTTGGGGCCGACGAAATCCCCCTGCCCCTGGGTGAGAAATGGAAGGATCGGTACAGCAGTTCGTGGAGCGGATGGGGCTCATGTGCGAGCGCGAAGGGATTCCGCGCGGCGCGGGGCGGCTGTTCGGGCTGCTGCTGGTGAGCGACCGCGCCTGTTCTCTCGACGACCTCACCGAGGAGCTGCAGGCGAGCAAGGCGTCGGTGAGCACCAACGCGCGCATGCTGGAGGCGCTGGGGCTCATCGAGCGGGTGTCGTCGCTGGGGGACCGGCGGGACTTCTACCGCGTGGGCGACGACCCTTGGGAGCGCATGCTGCGGGTGGCGCAGGGGCGCTGGAGCGAGATGATCCACCTGTTCGAGGAGGCCCAGAGCTCCTTCCCCGCCGAACGCCGCACGGGGTGCGAGCGGCTGGCCTGCGCCGCCCGCTTCCACCGCCTGCTGGTGGAGCGCGTGGACGTGCTGATCCAGAGCTGGCGCGACCACTTCCGGCCCGCCCCCCGCCGCACCGACGACGCCGCCTGAACAAAGTTGCGCAACGTTTGTAACAGTTGAAAGCAAGTGCTTGCTTTCACTTTCTGGACGGATTAGAGTAGCGCCATGGAAGTTCGTGAAAAGCTGATGGAAGCGGCCCTGCGGGTCTTCGAGGAGGCGGGCTCGCGCGGGGCCACCACCCGGCGCATCGCGGCCGAGGCGGGGGTCAACGAGATCACCCTCTTCCGCCACTTCGGCTCCAAGGCCGCCCTCCTCTCGGAGGCGATCCTGGCCGAGGCGCAGCGGGGGCTGGATTACCGTCTCCCCGACGCGCCGGAGGACCCGGCGGCGGAGCTCACCGCCTGGTGCACGGAGCACCTGGCCCACCTGCGCCGCAACAGCGGGATGATCCGCACCTGCATGGGCGAGATGGAGAACGCGCCGGAGATGAGGGCGTGCGCGCAGGCGGGGCCGCAGCGGGTGGCGGAGGAGCTCACGGGCTACTTCGAGCGGCTGCGGGAGCGGGGGATGTCGGACCCCGGGGCGGACCCGGGCGCCGCCGCCGCCATGCTGATGGGGGCCCTCTTCACCGACGCGATGGGGCGGGAGATGATGCCCGAGCGGTACGCCTACTCGCCGGAAGAAGCGCCCGAGAAGTACGTGACGCTGCTGCTGCGGGGGATCGGGGCGACGCCCCCCTCCGCTTCCAAAACCTGAACGGATCACCGGCCATGAGATCGCCCAACGGGGCCCGCTTGCGCATCGCGGCGGCCGCCCTCGTGGTTCTAGCCTTCGCTCCGCCGCTGCGCGCCCAGACTCCGGTCGCCCGCGGCGCCTCCCTCTCGCTGGAAGAGGCCCTGCGCCTGGCCGAGGACGCCAGCGAAACGGTGGACGTGGCGCGCGCGGGGGTCACGCGCGCGCGCGGACAGGTGCTGCAGGCCCGCAGCGCCCGCCTGCCGCAGGTGAACGGGAGCCTTTCGTACTCGCGCACGCTGGCCTCGCAGTTCCA
>DASVSA010000251.1:0-2401 GCA_036388335.1 Longimicrobium sp.
TTCAACACCGGAGACGGGTAGAGCGGGATGCCGCCCACGGGCAGGACGTACGCCACCTCCGCCCGGTCCAGCGTCACCGTCGCGCCGAGTGGTTCTCCGTCCTCGGGCGCGTCGTCGCGGCAGACGCGGAAGAGGCGGTACTCGCCCCCCTTCTGGCTCTCCGGCGCGAGCTCGGCCAGCGCCACCTCGCCGGCCGCGTCCGTGAGCTTGTTGACGAGGATCCAGCCGCGCGCCGCGGCGGGGGTGTCGGCGGCGTGGCGCTCGATGACCAGGGTGTCGCCGCCGAGGCCGCCCACGGCACGCAGCACGCCCTCGCCCTGCAGCAGCGCGTGGCCGGCCTTGAGCTCGTTGACGCGCTTGATGAAGCGGCGCAGGTCCATGGCGCGGCGCTCCCAGTGCGTCGGGACGGTCTCCACCACGTTCACCTGCCGGCGGAAGCCGAACTCGTATCCCACGGGCATCATGATCCCGGCCGAGAACGCCGCCGCGAAGGCGTAGCGCTGCCGCTGCACCGCCTCGTCGCCGCCCGTGTCCGCCGCCAGCCGCGTGGTGTCGTGCGACTCGGGGAAGGCCACGCTGGGCGCGATGGTCCTGAACTCCTCGTGCTGCTTCAGCGCCCACGGCTCGCTGAAGTCCCACCACTTGGAGGAGTTGAAGAAGAAGTCGAATCCCGCGTCCGCCAGCGACGCCACGTCTTCAGTGGGCGCGCCCAGCGTCTCGGCGAAGAAGCGCACCTCGCGGTCCACGCCGCGCGCTTCCTCGATCAGGTGCCGCCACAGCTCGGACGGCACCTTGTACGCCGCGTCGCAGCGGAAGCCGTGGAAGCCCAGCTCGATGGCCTCGCGCACCAGCTGCGCCCAGTACGCCCACAGCTCCTCGCGGCCGTGGCGCGTCTCGTTGTCGATCTCCGCCAGGTCGCCCCACACGGTGACCTTGGCGGGGTCGTCGGGGTCGCGCACGAAGGGGCTCTGCACCTCGCCCCGCTCGTCGCGCACGTACCACTCGGGGTGCTCCTGGATGAGCGGCGAGTCCTTGGCCGTGTGGTTGATCACCAGGTCCATCATCGGCCGCACGCCCAGCGCCGCGATCTCCGCCAGCGCCGCGCGGAGCGGCTCCAGGCTCAGCGGGTCCGCGCCGGCGGGCACGAAGAGCGGGTTGAGCCGGCGGTACTCCTTTACGGCGTACAGGCTGCCGCTGAACCCGGGGTAGTGCCACGGGTTGAGGTACACCCAGTCGAACCCCATGTCGCGGGCACGGCGGGCGTGCTCCGGCCAGCGGGTGGTGGGGCCCACCAGCCGCTGGAAGAGGTTGTAGATGCGTGGCGTCATGCGCCGCCCCCCAGGATGGAGCGGATCCCCTCCAGCGGAACCCAGATCCAGTCCGGGCGGTTGTTCATCTCGTACCCCAGCTCGTACACCGCCTTCTCCAGCTCGAACACCGCCAGCGCCCGCGCGAACACCTCCGCGTCGGCCGGCACGATGGGCGAGCCCGCCACCGTCGCGCGGTAGGCGCCCAGGAAGAGGCTCCGCGCCTCGCGCTCCCACGCCGCCGACCACCGCTCCAGCGACATCCTCACGCGGTAGTCGTCGGTGCGGAACTCCTTCATCGCCATGCGCACCGCGTAGTTGAAGGAGCGCAGCATTCCCGCCACGTCACGCAGGGGCGAGCCCTTGGCGCGGCGCTCGGGGAGCGGTCGCGCCGGCTCACCCTCGTAATCGAGGATGTACCACTCCGAGCCGTCAGGCCCCGGCTGGTCGGCGCGCAGCACCTGGCCCAGGTGGTAGTCGCCGTGGAAGCGCGTGCGCACGGTGCCCGCTTCCATCAGCAGCCGCAGGTCGTCGCCGCGCTGGCGGATGTCGGCCGCGGAGCGCACCACCGCCGACAGGTCGTTGAGGAGCGCCGACGGGAAGGCGCCGGGGATCTTCTCCAGGCGGTGCCCCAGCTCGCCCAGCACCCCGTCCACGTGGCGGGTGAAGGCGTCGGTATACGCGCGCACCTCGGCGTCGCCCACCGGCTCGGGCGCGAAGTCGGGCTCGTCTGCCCCCGCGGAGGCCAGCGCCAGGTGCAGCCGCGCCGTGGTGGCCCCCAGCCGCTCGATGGACGGGAAGAACTCGCCCGCCATGCGCCTCACCGCCTCCTGCCCCGCCACCGTCTCGGGGTCCGCGGCGCTGCGCGAGGCGGCGCCCAGGTAGCGCTCCAGCGCCTTCAGCGCCACCGTCCAGGCATCGCCCTTGTTGGGGATGAAGGCGAAGAGCCCCGCCACCGACGCCGGCTCCCCCGCCGCCTGGTGCTCGATCCACCCGCCCAGCGCCGGCAGGTTGCGGAACCCCGTGCGCTCGGTGAGGAAGCGCGTCACCTCCAGGTCGGGGTTCATCCCCGCTTCCAGCTTGCGGAAGACCTT
>DASVSA010000252.1:0-6083 GCA_036388335.1 Longimicrobium sp.
TCGCCACCACCGGCCGCCCGCCCAGCCGCCCCAGCAGCAGCCGCCCCGTGTGCGATTCCACGGTGGAGAGCGGGAAGTGGGCGATCTCCTCGTACGGGATCTCCGCCTCCACCTCGATGCGCTCCGCCAGCCCGCCCAGCCCCGTCCCCAGGATGATGGCCGCCTCCGGCCGCAGCGTGCACCGCCCCTGGATGGCCCCCACCGCCTCCGCGATCCGCTCCCTCACGTCAGCTCGCCCCCTCGTCGCCCTCGGCGGGGTCGGCGCGCTCCGTGGTCTCCCCTTCCAGGCGCGCGATGGTGGCGGTGAGCCCCTCCTCCTGCTCGATCTCGCCGAGCTGCCGCTCCACCATCGCGCGGAAGATGCGCAGGAACCTCACGCGCTGGCCCTGGATGCGCCGCAACGCCTCCAGCGCGAGCGACACCTGGCGCTTGGCGTCCGCCACGATGCGGTCGCCCTGTGAACGCGCCTCGCGCAGCACGAGCTCGGCCTCGCGCCGCGCCTGCTCGCGCATGTCCTCGCGCAGCTGCTGGGCGGAGACGAGCGCCTCGTTCATGGCGCGCTCGCGGTCGCGGTACTCGGCCATGGAGCCGGACATGGCCTCCACCTTCCCTGCCAGCGCGGAGTTCTCCCGCACCAGCTCCTCCATGCGGTTGACCACCACTTCCAGGAAGTTGTCGACCGATTCCGGGTCGTACCCCCGCATCACCTTGCGGAAGTCGCCCTTCTTCTTGCGGACGTCGAGCGGCGTAAGGTCGATCATCCCCGCTCCCCAAAGAGAACCGAGCCCACGCGAACGAGGGTGCTTCCCTCCTCCACCGCGAGCTCGAAGTCGTTGCTCATCCCCATCGAAAGCTGGCGCCCGACCGCGGGAAGCTGCCGCCCTGCGTCGTCCAGCAGCTCGCGCGTGCGCCGGAACGCGGCGCGGATGGCCGCCTCGTCGCCGGTGAAGGGCGCCATCGTCATCAGCCCCTCCACCCGCATCCCCGGCAGCTCCGCGATCCTTCCGAGCGCATCCACGAGCTCCGCGGGCTCGAACCCGCCCTTGGTCTCCTCGCCGGACGCGTTCACCTGCACGAGCGCGCGCACCTCCACCCCGCGCTTCGCCGCCTCGGCCGAGAGCGCCTCCGCCAGCCGCAGCGAGTCGAGCGAGTGGATCAGGTCGAAGAGGGGGAGCGCCTTGCCGGCCTTGTTGCGCTGCAGGTGCCCGATGAGGTGCCACCCCACGGCGCCCCGCCCCACCTCGCCCACCTTATCCTCCAGCTCCTGCACGCGGTTCTCGCCCACGTCGGCCACCCCCGCGGCGAGCACGGCGCGCACCGCATCCGCGGGGTGCGTCTTGGTGACCGCCACCAGCGTAACCCCATCGGCGCGCCCGGCGCGCTCCCGCGCCCGCTCCACCCTCTCCCTTACCTCCGCGACTCGCGCCGCCACTTTCTCCAGGTCCATGGGTTGGGATTGTAAAGCGGCGTGGCGGCGCGGGCAAGGAACGGCAGGACACTCCTCCGTGTCTCCGTGCCTCCGCGTGAGCCCTTCTGTTGCCTCACGCCGACGCCGGCACCTCCCCCCGGAGGAGGTCGCGAAGCTGGTCCGGCGTGAACCCGCGCTCCAGCCGTCCACGGTGGGCCAGGGAGATCAGCCCCGTCTCCTCGGACACGACCACGACCAGCGCGTCGGTCTCTTCGGAGAGGCCGAGGGCGGCGCGGTGGCGGGTGCCGAGGGAGCGGTCGCTGACCGGCGACTGCGTGAGGGGAAGGATGGAGCCCGCCGCCACGATCTCGTCGCCGCGGATGATGGCGGCGCCGTCGTGGAGGAGCGAGTAGGGGGTGAAGATGTTCTGCAGGAGCGCGGAAGAGACGCGGGCGCGCAGCGGGGTGCCGGTCTCCACGTACTCGCCCAGCCCCACCCCGCGCTCCACGGCGATGATGGCGCCCGTCTTGTTGCGCGACAGGTCCTCGCACGCCTCGGCGATCTCCTCGGCCACCTGGTTCCCCTCCAGGCGCGAGAAGCCGCGGAAGAGGCGGTTCTGCCCCAGGTGCGCCAGCGCGCTCCGCAGCTCCGGCTGGAAGACGATCAGCGCGGCGATGACGCCGAAGCGGAAAAAGGTCTCCAGCAGGTACTCGATGAGCTGCAGGTGGACGAGGCGCGCCAGCCCGTACAGCGCCACCAGCGACGACAGCCCCAGCAGCATCTGGATGGCGCGCGTCCCCGCCAGCAGCACGAGGATGCGGTAGCAGAGCACCGCCACGATGGCGATCTCCACCAGGTCGGTCCAGCCGGGGGTCAGGAAGCCGAAGCGGCCCGTCCACTCGCTCACGGGGCCTCCAGGCGCAGGATGCTCCACGCCACGTCCAGCGCGTGGCGCGCCGTGCGCACGTCGTGGACGCGGAAGATGCGGGCGCCGCGCGCCAGCCCCGCCACGCACGCCCCCGCCGTCCCCGCGTCCCGCTCGTCCGCGGCGATGCCGCCCAGCAGCCCCCCGATGAACGCCTTCCGCGAAGGGCCCAGCAGGATCGGGCGCCCCAGCCGCGCCAGCACCCCGAGCCGCGCGATCAGCTCAAGGTTCTGCTCCGCCGTCTTGGCGAAGCCGATCCCCGGGTCCAGCACGATGCGCTCCGCCTCGATCCCCGCCGCCCGCGCGCGCTCCAGCGGCCCCGCGAGCTCCGCCGCCACCTCCTCCGCCACGTCGCCATAGACGGCGTGCGACTGCATGGTGGCCGGTGTGCCGCGCATGTGCATCAGCACCAGCCCGGCACCCGCCTCGGCCACGACCCGCGCCATCGCGGGGTCCCCCAGCGCCGACACGTCGTTGACGATCTCCGCCCCCGCCCGCAGCGCCGCGCGCGCGACCTCCGCCTTGCGCGTGTCCACGGACACGGCCACGTCCAGCTCCGCGCGCACCGCCTCGATCACGGGGAGCACACGGTCCATCTCCTCCTCCACACCCACCTCCGCCGCCCCCGGCCGGGTGCTCTCGCCGCCGACGTCCAGCAGGTCGGCGCCGGCCGCCACCATCTGCCGGGCGCGCGCGAGGGCCGGCCCCGCATGGCGGAACCGGCCCCCGTCGCTGAAGCTGTCGGGCGTGACGTTGAGAATCCCCATGACGACCGGACGGTCGAAAGTCCAGGAAACAGTTCCGGTTGCCAGTGGAGATCCTCTCTGTGTCTCTGTGCCTCTGTGTGAGACTTCTCTTACGCCAGACGCGGCTTCAGCCCTTCCACCCCGATCGACGGGCGGTCCTTGAGCGGCGGCGCGGTCGGCAGGTCCGGCGGCCCGTAGGTGGGCTCGGGCCGCATGGGCGGCAGCTCCTGGCCCTTGACGAGGATGTCGATCTCCTCGCGGCCCAGCGTCTCGCGCTCCAGCAGCGACAGCGCCAGGCGATCGAGCAGGTCGCGGTGCTCGGTGATGGTGGCGCGGGCGCGCTCCAGCGCCTCGTTCAGCACCCGCCCGACCTCGGCGTCCACCAGCTCCGCCATCTTCTCAGAAACCTCGCGGCGCTGCCCGAAGTCGCGGCCCAGGAAGACCTCCTGGCTGTTCTCGGAGATCGCCACCGGACCCACCGCGTCCGACAGGCCCCACTGCGTGACGTAGCGTCGCGCCACACCGGTCGCCCGCTGGATGTCGCTGGAAGCGCCGGTGGTCACCCGCTCGCGCCCGAACACCAGCTCCTCGGCGATGCGCCCGCCGTAGCACATGGCGAGCTGCGCCTCCAGCTCCTGGCGTGTCACCGACACCCGGTCGTCTTCCGGCAGGGTGAAGGCGAGCCCCAGGGCGCGCCCGCGCGGCACGATGGTGAGCTTGTGGAGCGGGTCGTTCCCCTGGATCTTGAGCGCGCACACGGCGTGGCCGGCCTCGTGGAAGGCGGTAAGCCTCCGCTCCTCTTCGCGCATCACCAGCGAGCGGCGCTCGGCGCCCAGCATCACCTTGTCCTTGGCGTCTTCCAGGTCCGCCATGAACACCATGTCGCGGTTGCGGCGGGCGGCCAGCAGGGCACCTTCGTTGACCAGGTTGGCCAGGTCGGCGCCCACCATCCCGGGGGTGCCGCGGGCCAGCACCGGCACGCTCACGTCCGGCGCCGTGGGGATCTTGCGCAGGTGAACGCGCAGGATCGCCTCGCGGCCCTTCACGTCGGGCGCGTCCACCACCACCTGGCGGTCGAAGCGGCCCGGGCGCAGCAGCGCCGGGTCCAGCACGTCCGGCCGGTTGGTGGCGGCGATCAGGATGACCCCGTCGTTCCCCTCGAAGCCGTCCATCTCCACCAGGAGCTGGTTCAGCGTCTGCTCGCGCTCATCGTGTCCGCCGCCCAGCCCGGCGCCGCGGTGCCGGCCCACGGCGTCGATCTCGTCGATGAAGATGATGCACGGCGCGTGGCTCTTCCCCTGCTCGAACAGGTCACGCACGCGCGAAGCGCCCACGCCCACGAACATCTCCACGAAGTCCGAGCCGGACATCGAGAAGAAGGGACGCCCCGCCTCGCCCGCCACGGCGCGCGCCAGCAGCGTCTTGCCGGTGCCCGGGGGCCCAACGAGGAGCGCGCCCTTGGGGATGCGGCCGCCCAGGCGCGAGAAGCGCTTGGGGTCCTTGAGGAACTCCACGATCTCCTGCAGCTCGAACTTGGCCTCCACCGCGCCGGCCACGTCCTCGAACGTCACGCGCGGCGTGTCGCCCGTGAGGAGCTTGGCCTTGCTCTTCCCGAACTGGAAGGCCTTGTTCCCACTGCTCTGCATCTGGCGGAAGATGAAGACCCAGAAGCCGATCAGGAGCAGCCAGGGGAGGGCCTTCATCAGCCCCACGCCCCAGTCCATCTCCTCGTGCACGGCGCCCACCTGCACCTTGGCCGCCAGCATCTCCTTGTTCAGCTCCTCGGCGGCGCCCGGAGGGGCCAGGAGGGTGAACTGGTTGGCGGCGACTCCGCGCCCCGTCTGGAGCGGGGTGCGCGTGTTGCCGCGCAGCTCGCGCTCGCCCACCCACTGCACCTTGGTGATGTTCCCCGAGGCGAGCTGGGCGCGGAACTGCGAGTAGTCGATCTCGGCGGTGGGCACGGCTCGGCTCGTGTTGAGCGTCACCAGCCCGATGGAGACGAGGACGATGACGGCCCAGAAGGTCGCCGTGCGGGTGGCACGCCCCCAGCGGGAGGGCGGCGTCGGTGTACCGTTGTCGCGTTCGGCCATGGTATTCCCTTCGCGTTCGCGCGGCCCCGGTGGGGACCGCGGTCGCGACGCAGACATTGCGTGACGGGCCGCGGATGCGGTCCGGCCTACAGGCTCCCGATGAACGGCAGGTTCCGGAAGTCCTCCGAGTGATCCAGACCGTAGCCGATCAGGAACTCGTGCGGTGCGTCGAAGCCCACCCAGCGGGGCTCCTTCACCAGGTTGGCGGCGATGTGCTTGTGGAGCAGCGTGCACACCTCCAGCGAGCGCGGCCCCCGCTCCTCCAGCATGGGGAGGAGGCGGTTGAGGGTGGTGCCGCTGTCCACGATGTCTTCCACCACGATGACGTGGCGCCCGCGGAACTCGGCGTTGGGATCGTACAGCAGCTTCACCTCGCCGGAGGTGGTGGTGCCGCTCCCGTAGCTGGAGGCCACCAGGAAGTCCACCTGCAGCGGCCGGGTGATCTCGCGCACCAGGTCGCTGAGGAAGATGAACGACCCCTTGAGCAGCCCCAGCACCAGCACCGGCTCGTCGGCCGGAAGCTCGTCGGCGATCTGGCGCCCCATCTCCCGCACTCGCTCGGCGATGTCGTCCGCGCTGTAGACGATCCGTTTGAGAGCGCGGCCGCCGGTGCGGGCCAGGGTCAGATCCGTTTCAGGCATCGGTGATCGTGATGGTGATTGCCGCCTCGCCCGGAAGGGGCTCGGCGTCGGCCGCGCGGGCCAGCCCGGCGGCCCAGATCACGCGCCCCTCCGCGTCCGCCAGCACGGGAACCCTCCCGCGGCCGGCGCGGGGGACGCGCGCTTCGAGGAACAGCTTCTTGAGCTTCTTGGTGCCCGCGCGGGTGCGGACCCGGTCGCCCGGGCGCCACCCGCGCAGCGTGAGCGGAAAGACCAGGGCGCGCTCGGCGAGCTCGTCTCCCGCGCCCCAGCAGG
>DASVSA010000253.1:0-4700 GCA_036388335.1 Longimicrobium sp.
TCTGAGGGTCTCGCACGGAGGCACGGAGACGGTTCCGCGCCTCCCGCGGGCCGGCGCCGGACTTCACCTGCATACGTTCTACCCGCTCACGGAGAGGCTACCATGCACCCCCGCTCCACGCTACCCGGCAGGACCGCAAGCCGTTGCGGCGCAATCGCGTTGATGACCCTGGCCCTGTGCGCGGCCGGCGCCACGCTGCAGGCGCAGACCGTGCCGGCGAGTGGACGGGAAAACGCCACTCCCAGCGGGCCGCAGGAGCTGGAGGGGCGTGTGCTCGATGCCAGGACGGGCCGGCCGCTCCCGCTGGCGACCGTGGAGATCCCGCGGCTGCGGCGGAGCACGGTCACGGACGACGAGGGGAGATTCGACTTCGGCCGCGTGCCGGCGGGGGAGCATGGGATCGTGGTGCGCCTGGTGGGCTACAACTCGCACAGCCTCCCCGTGGAGGCCCGGAGCGGCGCCCCCGTGGAGGTGCGGCTGGCGGAGGACCCGGTGCTGCTGACGGGGCTCACGGTGACGGTGAACCGCTTCGACCGGCGGACCCGGTCGGTGCCGTATTCGGTGCACGTGCACACCAAGCGCGACGTCTACAACAGCGCGGCCCGCGACGCCGCGGAGTTCGTGATCCGCCGTGCCAACATGATCAGGACGGCCTGCCGCAGCATGTGGCAGTCGCAGTGCTTCTCGATCCAGGGCACCTCGACGGAGCCGCGTGTGTACATCGACGACGTGTTCATGGCCGGTGGCATGGACATTCTGGCCGTCATCCCCCGCGAGGACGTCAATCGCGTGGAGGTGATCCGCAGCGGGACGGTGATCCGCGTGTATACCGACCGGTTCATGGAGTGGGCCGCCCGGAGCAACTACCGGCCGCTGCCGCTGGCCTTCAACTGAACCGACTGGCTCACACAGAGGCACAGAGGCACAGAGACGACTTCGTCCCTGTGCCTCTGTGGCTTTGGGGCTGCCGTTGCGGGCGACTGAAGTCGCTGCAACGACTGCACGAAGTCCCCCTGCGGGACTGTACGGTTTCGGCTGATCCTGAAGATCCAGTCCGCGAAGGCGGACTTTGTGCGGTTGTTGCCGCGAGTTTACTCGCCGGGCTGTGTTCAGCCGCCGGCCTGACCAGCCAGCCGCACGGTTCCGGTGCGGACGGTGCGCAGGGCGCCCTCTTCGGAGCGGACCAGGAGGGCGCCGGCGGGGCTGATTCCCAGGGCGATGCCGCGGACGGGGGTGGCGCCGGTGACCACCACTTCCCTTCCCTGCAGCGCGTCGCGCGCGGCGAGTGCTTCCAGGAGGGCGCCGCCGAGCTGGGCGGGGGGATGGGCGGCCAGGCGCAGGATGGCCCGCGCGATGGCGCCCGCTACCTCGGCGCGGGGGGGCGCCCAGCCGGCGGCGATGCGGATGGAGGTGGCCGTCGCCTGCAGCTCGGGCGGGAAGTCGCCGAGGGTGTGGCCGGCGTTGATGCCGATGCCGGCCACGACGGCGCCGGGGCGGTCTGCCTCCCAGGCGCCCTCGCACAGGATGCCGGCCACCTTGCGCCCCGCGATGTGCACGTCGTTGGGCCACTTCACCTGCGCGCCTGTGGGCCGCACGTACTCGTCCAGCGCCTCCGCGGCGGCGAGGCCGACGAGGACCGGGAGGAGCCCCGGCGCGGGGAGGGCGGCGGGGCGCAGGACTACGGTCATCCAGATCCCCAGCCCCGGCGGCGACTTCCACTCCTTCCCGCCCCGCCCGCGCCCGGCGACCTGTTCCTCCGCGATGACGACGGTGCCCGCCGGAGCGCCGCCATCGGCGAGGGCGCGCGCCACATCGTTGGTGGAGCCAACCTGTTGGAAGAGGTGCACGGCCGGCATGCCCCAGCGCCCGGCGAGCTCATCCGGCGTGGCGCCCTCCCAGCGCTCCGCCCGCACCGGTGCGGAGCCGGTCACTCCGGGAGCGCACGGAGCTGGAGGGAGAGGTCCAGTGAGGGCGCGGAGTGGGTGAGGGCGCCCACGGAGATGAAGTCCACGCCCGTCTCGGCGGCGGCGCGGATGGTCTCCAGGGTGATGCCGCCCGACGCTTCCGTCTCCGGGCGGCGCTCGGAGGCGCGGACGAGCTCGACGGCCTGGCGCATCAGCTCGGGGGGCATGTTGTCGAACATGATGCGGTCGGCGGAGGTGCTCAGCGCCTCGCGCACCTCGTCCAGGTTCGTGGTCTCCACCTCGACGGCGAGGCCCCGCTCGTTGTGGGCGCGCACCGCGTCCACGGCGGCGGTGATGCCGCCGGCCGCCGCGATGTGGTTGTCCTTGATCATCACCATGTCGTGAAGGCCGTGGCGGTGGTTGGTGCCGCCCCCGGCCACCACGGCCGCCTTCTCCAGCGCGCGCATCCCCGGCGTGGTCTTGCGCGTGTCGATGACGCGCGCGCCGGTGCCCGCCACCGCCTCCACGTAGCGCCGCGTGACCGTGGCCACCCCCGAGAGGCGCTGCATGAAGTTGAGGGCCGTGCGCTCCGCCGTGAGGATGGAGCGCGCGGAGCCCGTGATGGTCATCGCCAGGTCGCCCGGCTCCAGCGCAGTCCCGTCCGGAGCGGAGACCTCGACCTGAAGCGACGGATCGACGCGGCGGAAGACCTCGACGGCGATCTCCGACCCGGCGACGACGCCGGGGGCCTTGGCGACGATGCGGGCCTCGGCGCGGCGCTCGGCCGGGACCGTCCACAGGGTGGTGAAATCGCCCGGGCCCACGTCTTCGTCGAGGGCGGCCTGGATCAGCGAGAGCGCTTCAGGGGGGAGCGGGGTCATGCACTGACGGGCTCGGGGTGCGTGCCGGCGCGCTCGCCGGCCAGGATGCGCTGGTAGTAGCGCTCGTACTGGGGGATGATGGCGTCCACGCCGTAGCGCTCCACGGCCATGCGGCGCGCCGCCGCGCTCATCGTGCGCCAGCGCCGCCCGTCGGACAGGATGGCCGTGCCGGCGTCGGCCATCTCCTCCACCGCGCCGATGGGGGCCAGGAAGCCCGTCACTCCATCCTCCACCACCTCGGGGAGCCCGCCGGCGTGCGTGGCGATCACGGGGACGCCGCTGGCCATCGCCTCCAGCGCCACCAGCCCGAACGACTCGTTGCTGGAGGGGAGGATGAAGAGGTCGGCGCAGGCCAGGAGCTCGGCCACCGAGTCCTGCTTCCCCAGGAAGAGGACGCGGTCGGTCACTCCCTGCTCGCGCGCCTCGTCCGCCGCCTCGGGCCGGTCCGGCCCGTCGCCGATGAGCACCAGGCGCGACGGCACCTGCCGCGTGATGCGGGCAAAGGTCCTCACCACGTCGCGCACCCGCTTCACGGGGCGGAAGTTGGAGACGTGAACGATCATCTTCTCGCCGTCGCGCAGGAACGCCTGCTTGTGGCAGGGGAGCTTGCCGCGGTCGTAGAGCGCCGGGTCCACGAAGTTGGGGATCACCTCGATGCGCTCGGGCGGCACGTCGAACGAGTTCACCGTCTCGCGCTTCAGGTAGTCGGAGACCGCCGTGATCCCGTCGGATTTGAGGATGGAGAAGCGGGTGATCTCGCCGAACGAGCGCTCCTGCCCCACCAGCGTGATGTCGGTGCCGTGAAGCGTGGTGACGATGCGCAGCGGGTGGTCCGCCCCCAGCATCTCGCGCGCGATCCACGCGGAGGTGGCGTGCGGGATGGCGTAGTGCACGTGAAGCAGGTCCAGCCCCTCGCGGAGCGTGACCTCGTGCATCATGGCCGCCAGCGACAGCGAGTAGTTGTTGTGCTCGAAGAGCGGGTAGCGGCTCATCTCCACTTCGTGGAAGTAGATCCGCTCCATGAAGTGTGGGAGCCTGAACGGCTGGGCGTACGAGATGAAGTGCACCTCGTGCCCCCTCCGCGAAAGCTCGATCCCCAGCTCGGTCGCGATCGCGCCGGACCCGCCGTAGGTGGGATAGCAGGTGATGCCGATTTTCATAGTTCCGATTGGCTCACACAGAGACACGGAGGCACGGTGAGACGAAACGTCACTCCGCGTCTCGCCAGGCGCGCACCACCTCGTCCGCAAGCTCCGCGCGCGGGCGGTCGGCGTCCAGCCAGAGGGCGCCCGGGGGGAGCTGCGTGCGGTACCAGGTGAGCTGGCGGCGCGTGTAGTCGCGCGTGTTCTTGCGGGCCAGCTCCAGCGCCTCCTCCAGGGTGCGCTCGCCGCGCAGGTAGGGCATCAGCTCGGCGTAGCCGTGCGCGTTGAGGCCCGGCGCGTCCTCGCCGTAGCGGGCCACCAGGGCGCGCACCTCGTCCTCGAGCCCCGCGGCGGCCATCTCCGTCATGCGCCGGTTGATCCCCTCGTAAAGCCGGTCGCGCGGCACCTGCAGGACCACGGGGAGCACGGAGACGGGCGGGGCCTCGGGCGGCGAGTTGGCGTGCCACCACGGCAGCGTCCGCCCGGTGAGGAGCGGCACCTCCAGCGCGCGCATCACCCGCTGCCGCCCGCCCCAGCTGCGCAGCTTCTCCGCGGATACCGGGTCGAGCGCGGCGAGCCAGCGGTGGAGCTCGGCGTCGTCCAGCCGCTCCATCAGGCGGGTTACCCGCTCGCGCGCCTCCGGGTCCAGCGGCGGCTCCTGGAAGATGGGGTGAGTGAGCGCCCGCAGAAAGAACCCGGTGCCCCCCACCAGCATGGGGACGCGCCCCCGCCCACGGATCTCGGCGATCTTCTCCCGCGCGTACCGGGCCCAG
>DASVSA010000254.1:0-1715 GCA_036388335.1 Longimicrobium sp.
GCCGTCACGGCGTCGTCAAAGTCGCGGAACGATCGGGAAGCGAGCGCGCGCGGCGCGTCGCAGCGGTCGCCGATCTGCTCCGCCCTGTCCCCGAACTTGCGGCGGAGTGACTTCAGGAGCACTTCCGTGTACACGCGGCCCATGAAGCTGCCGTCCATGTACAGGGCCCCCGCCATCAGGTCGAACGGCACCGACACGGCCGCCGCCGCGCCGATCGCGGAACCCTGTCCCTGCTCGCCCAGGTACTTGAGGAGCACGTTGGCGCCCAGCGAGAACCCCAGCGCACCAAAGGCCGCCCCGGGCTCCGCCGCGCGCAGGTGGCGGAGGACGGCCGCGAGATCGGCCGTGTCGCCCGCGTGGTAGAAGCGAGGGAGGCGGTTGGGCTCGCCGCTGCACGAGCGGAAGTTCATCGCCACGGCGCGCAGCCCTCGCTCGGCGAGCGCGCGGCAGCTTTCCAGCATGTACGACGAGTTGGCGCTCCCCTCCAGCCCGTGCACCAGCAGCACGAGCGGCGCCTCCCGCGGCAGCGCAAGACCTTCGACGGTGGCCCAGTCCAGGTCCACGAAGTCGCCGTCCTCCGTCTCCATGCGCTCGCGCCGGTAGTGGACCCCGGTGCGCTCGCGCAGGTAGCGCCCGGCCACGGTCTGCCCGTGTGCCCCCGGCAGCCACCACGCGGGGCGGAAGGGGCGCGGCACGAAGGCCCTGGCGGGCGGCGGGGCGTGGGATCGCGAGTCGTTCATGGCGCCGCCAATCTAAGCGCGGGCTTTCGCCCTTCACCAGCGGACGCGATATTCCGGCTCCCGCCGGCACCGCTCCGCACCCCGCCGACCTGCATCCGCACGTGTGGCTCCTCCCCATCTTCTCGCCGCTTTCGCGCTTCGCGCTCCGGGTGTTCTACCGGCTGGGCGTGACGGGCGAGCGCGTGCCGGCGCGGGGGCCCGTGCTGCTGGTGGCGAACCATCCCAACTCGCTGCTGGACCCGGCGGCGGTGGTGGCGGTGGCGGGGAGGCCGGTGCGGTTCATGGCCAAGGCGCCCCTCTTTTCGCACGGCGCGGTGGGATGGCTGGTGCGCGGCGCGGGCGCGATCCCCGTGTACCGCAAGCAGGACGGCCCCGCCGCGACGGGCGCCAACGACGACAGCTTCCGCGCGGTGCAGGACGCGCTGGCCGAGGGTGCGGCCGTGGGGATCTTCCCCGAGGGGATCAGCCACACCAGCCCCGCGCTCGCCCCGCTCAAGACGGGAGCCGCCCGCATCGCGCTGGGAGCCGCCGCGCGCACCGGCGGCGCCTTCCCCGTGGTGCCGGTGGGGCTCGTCTTCCGTGACAAGGAATCCTTCCGCTCGGAGGGGATGGCGGTGGTGGGCGAGCCCGTGGCGTGGGACGACCTCGCCGGGCGCGGCGAGAGCGACCGCGGCGCCGTGCAGGAGCTCACCGCGCGCATCGCCGAGGCGCTGCGGCAGGTGACCATCAACCTGGACCGCTGGGAAGACGCGCCGCTCCTGGAGACCGCCGAGGCGATCTACTCCGCCGAGACCCCCACCGATCCGAGCCCTCCGGCACGCGTGCGGCGGATGCGCCAGGCCGCCGCGGCGCTCGCCCGGCTGCGCGAGGACGAGCGCGGCCCCTGGCGCTCGCTGGCGCGCGAGGTGGCCGGCCACGCCCGCTCCCTCCGCGTCCTGGGGATGACCCCCGAGCAGCTGAAGGGCGGGAACCGCG
>DASVSA010000255.1:0-4419 GCA_036388335.1 Longimicrobium sp.
AGCGCGATTGCCGGCTCGCCCTGGACGCCGGGCTCGCTTCGAGCGAAGTAGTAGCCCCCGGAGCCTCGGAGTGGGCCCCGACGCGAATGGGACGCGTCGGGTGCTGCGTACCCGCCGTGGGGGGGGCGCGCCGCCGCGCGCGGCAGCGGCGGCACCTGCGACTCCGGAGCGGCCGGAGTCGAGGCATTACGGGTGCTTGCCACGCGGCAGTTCTGTAGACCTAGACCTCCCGGCCCAAAGCCCGAGTACTGGCCGACGACGGTGACGGGACGGTCCGCGTTGATCGCTTCGAGCTCCGCCCTGTGTGCGTCGTTGAAGTTGCAGGTGATGACTCTCCGGTAGCTCGCGCGGATCCAAACGCTGCTGCTCCCGGCGAACTGGCTCAGCGATACCACAGGTGCGGACCCAGTGACCAGAACCGTCTTGCCGGCGTAGCGGGCCTTGGCCGCCGCCTCGTTCTGGTTCCACTCGCGGTAGACCGTCTCGGGGGTGGTGCTGACCTGCGCTTGGGAGGGGTGCGCAGCGAGGACACAGCCGCAGGCTGCGAGTGCGGAGAGAAGGCCCGTTTTCATTCGATGTATCAGCGGCAGCGCGAGCGAAATAAGACGCGGGAGGACCAAGCCCGCGTTCAGGAGTCCAGGAACAAGGCTCCCATGACACTAAAGGACGTGTGTCGATCTTTCAAGTAGTGGCAACGACTTCGGTCGTTCCTCGGAAAGGCGCTGGAGCCGTGCGGCCTATTGCATCACCTCCGTCCGTGTTGCAAGAACGACTACACTAGAAGCCCGGCCCTTCGAGCGCGCTCTCGACGCCGGTGGCGCCGTTGGTCTGGCCGCCCAGGATCACGCCGCCGCGCTCGTCCGACCCGCCGATCTCGCCGAGGGCCCACAGCGCGGTGTCGCGCACGCGGGGGTCCGCGTCGGCCAGGGACACGCGCAGGGCTTCGGCGGCGCGGTCGGCGGCGGCCTCGCCCAGGCGCGGGGCGCGGCGCGTGGCAGCGGCCAGGGTGGTGCCTTCCTCCGGCACCCCGCTCGCGAGCTCGCCCAGCATGCGGGCGGCCAGCGTGCGCACGTCCGAGTCGCGGTCGCGAAGCGAGCGCACCAGCGGCGTCACCACCGCGTCGTCGCGGATGCGGCCCAGGGCGCGGATGGCCGTGCGGCGCACCTCCGCCTGCGGGTCGGTGCTGGCACGGATCAGCGCGGCGAGCGCGCGGGCCGGGGCGGGGCGGTGAGGCGCCTGCCGCACGGGAGCCGGGGCGCGCACCGGGGCCGCGGGCGCGGGCTTCTCCACCCGTACCACCACCACGCGCGGCGGCGGGCTCATCCTCACCTCCAGGTGCATCCCGTCCAGCTCCACCCGCTTCACGGGGCCGTCCAACACCGCGAGCTGCTCCACCGGCGCGGGAACGGAGGTGCGCTCGGTGGGCGCCACCACCGCCAGGGGGAGGAGGCCGGCCAGCACCGCCGCCGAGACGGCCACGCCGCCCAGCCGCGACACGGCGCGCCGGTCGCGCCGCGCGTCCAGCACCGCCAGCACCCGCGCCTGCAGGTGCGACCCGCGCGCCATGGCCAGCGCCGGCCCGGCGGGGCGGGGAAGGCGGAACGAGCGCGCCACCTCCACCAGGTGCCCGGCGTAGTCCGAGGGGCGCGCGCCGGCGGCGAGCACGCGGTCGTCGCAAGCTTCCTCGCGCTCCACGCGCATGCGGCGCGCGGCCCACCAGGCGCCCGGGTGGAACCAGTACGCGGCGCAGCACAGCGTCGCGAGCATCTGCGTGAGGCAGTCGCGCCGCGCCACGTGGGCAAGCTCGTGGAGGAGCACCACCCGCCTCCGCTCCGCCGTCCACTCGTCCGCCTCGGCGGGGAGGAGAACGGTGGGGACGATCACCCCCCAGGTGGCCGGCATGGCCGCGCCGTCGCCGCGCAGGAGCCGCACGGGCCCGCGCACGCCCACCGACGCGCCCAGCATCGCCACCGCCTCCGTCCACTCCGGGTCCGTCACCGGCACGGCGCCGCGCGCCAGCCGCCGCACGCCCATCCACCCCGCGGCCATCCGCCCCAGCACCGCGGCCACGCCCAGCGCCCAGAGCAGGGCCAGCAGGGCGCCCGTGCCCAGCCGCGCCGGCTCGGCGGCGGCCACCCGGCCGCCCGCGTCCGCCACGGCGGCGGGGAGGGTGGGGATCTGCAGGAAGGCGAGCTCCCACGCGGGGAGGCCCAGCGACATCAGCGGCAGCACCAGCAGCGCGCCCAGCGCCAGCGTCCACACCAGGTGGCGCCGCGCGGCCGAGCCGTGGCGGAGCGCCCGCGCCGCGATGGCGGCGGCGCCCAGCACCAGCGAAGACTTCAGGAGCACCAGGGCCAGCGCCCAGGCCCAGCTCTCGGTGAGGCCGGAGGGGAGGGAGGGTTCCATGTCACTGCTCCTGGCCGCGGGCCTGGTCGATCAGCTTCGACAGCCGTTCCAGCTCCGCCTCGCTCAGGGCACCGTCGTCCAGGTCCAGCAGCGCGGCCACCGCGGCCCCGGTGGAGCCCTGGAAGAAGGTGCGCACCAGGTGGGTGAGCGCCGAGCGCTGCGCCGTGTCCGCCGGCACCGTGGGGAGGTACACGTAGCGCGGCCCGTCCTGCTCGTGGGTCAGGTGGCCCTTCTCTTCGAGGATGCGCATCAGCGCGCGCACCGCCGAGTAGCTGGGCGGGTCGGGGATGCGCTCCAGCACGTCGCCCACCGCGGCGCGGCCCAGGCGGTAGACGACATCCATGATCTGCCGCTCGCGGCGGCTGAGGTTGGCCGTGGGGGGAGACTTCGCCATGATCTGCACAAGGGGGGCGGGCAATGTGGTTCTGCTAAAGAAGTAGCAGAGTGTCATGGTACCCGTCCGGGGGGGAGGGTGTCAAGGAGAACGTGGCGCGTGGAGGGCTCCACGGGCGCGCGTGCGGGGTCCTGGAGTGGCCCGCCCTGGTGTTCTGTTGGGTTAGACGTCGATGAGGAGCAAAAGGTTGCACCGTGTGTCGCGCGGGGGTGGACAGAGGGGGCCGAACCCGTTATCATTGCTGCGGTTAAATGACCGCGGGATTGCGCGGTCGCCCGGGCCAGCTAGGCCCGGCGGGTTCACGCCCGATGTCCAACGTGAACAAAGGAGGTGATCTTTTGTCCGAGAACAACACTGCTTTCGATCTGGCACGGGCAAACGACCGCCGCGTGGGTGCCTGAACCCACGGCGAGCTAAACCCCGCCTCGGCAGGGTGCCGCACGCGGCATCGGCCGGGTCGAGGCAGACCCGCGAGCCGTCGGACCTTCTGGGTCCGGCGGCTCGTTTTTTGTCCCCGCTCCCTCCGTGTCTCCGTGCCTCCGTGTGAGATCGCCGTTCCTTCATCCGGGCTCCCGATGCTCCGCTGCCTTTTCGCATGCCTTCTCCTCGCCGGGTGCGCGGATCTCGAAGCCACTCATCCGCCCCGCGTTGCCAGTGAGCTGGTGGTGAGGGTGCTGGACGTTGGGCAAGGAGACGCGACGCTCATCACCAACGGCGGCAGCCACGTGCTGATCGACGGGGGGCCGGATGCGCGGCGCATGGGCGAGATCCTGGACTCGCTGCAGCTCAACCGCTCCACCATCGACGTGGTCATCCTTTCGCATCCCCACTTCGACCACCACGCGGGGCTGCGCGAGCTCTTCAAGAGATCGCGCGGCATCACGGTGCGTTACTTCTTCGAGAACGGCGACCCGTACACCAACGGCGCCCTGCGGCAGCTTCGCGATTCCGTGCTCGCCCGCGCAAACCGCGGCGAGCTGGTGTTCCGCGACACGGACGACCCGTGCCGCGACGGCCGGCCCGTGTGCACCATCAGCCTCAAGGGCGGGGCGCGGCTTCACGTGATGAAGCCCTACCCGCGCGGACGCGAGGCAAACGACCGCTCCACGCCGGTGAAGCTGGTGGGGCCGGACAGCGCCTCGTTCAGCATGTGGCTGGCGGGCGACGCCGAGCACGCCGCCATCCGCTGGTTCGACACGGGCGCCAACTACGACGTGGCGCCCGGGATGCGGGTGACGGTGCTGAAGGCCAACCATCACGGGAGCTGCAACGGCGTCTCCGCGCGCTACCTGCGGCTGACGAGCCCGGAGCGGGTGGCCATCTCGCTGGCGGCGCGCAACGACTACGGCCACGCGCACACGCAGGCCAAGCGGCTCTACACGCGGCAGGGCGCGCCCTGGTACCGCACGGACCGCAACGGCACCATCACCTTCCGCTCGCCCGGGACGCCCGGGGGCGGGTACACCGCCGCCGTGCAGCGCGGCGGGCGCGGCGAGCGCGGGCCCAACGACCGCGCCTCCACGCAGTCCGGGTGCAACCCGATGCCCTGATCTGGCCTCACACGGAGGCACGGAGACGCGGAGGATCGATAGCGCTCGACACGAGCGGCAAGCGGCCAT
>DASVSA010000256.1:0-4999 GCA_036388335.1 Longimicrobium sp.
CGAATGCTTCGAACCATCGTGCGGACCGCGCTCGCCGCGGCCGCGCTGGCGTGGCTCGCGCCGGCCGCCTATGCCGCCGAGCCCGTGGGCACCATCACCGGCGTGGTGACCGACACCAGCGGCACGCCGCTCCCCAACGTCCGCGTGACCATCGCGGAGATAAGCCGCTCCACCACCACGGGGGGCAACGGCACCTTCACCTTCCGCTCGCTGCGGGCGGGCACCTACCACCTGGACGCCACGCTCCTGGGGTACGCGCCCTCGCACGCGGTGGTGACCGTGACCGAGGGCGGGAGCGCGAACGTGGAGATCCGCATGCGCTCCACGCCGCTCGCCATCGAGGGGATCAACGTCACCGCCTCGCCCGGCAGCGCGGACCCGATGCGCATCACCCAGTCCACGGCCGAGGTGTCCGGGAAGGAGCTGGAGCGCAACCTGGGGGCGAGCGTCGCGCAGACGCTCTCCTCGCAGCCGGGCCTCTCGCAGCGCTACTCGGGCCCGGCGGCCTCCACCCCGGTGATCCGCGGGCTGAGCGGCGAGCGGGTGCTGGTGCTGGAGAACGGCCAGCGCACCGGCGACCTCTCCTCCTCCTCGCCCGACCACTCGCTGAGCGTGGACCCGCTGGCGGCCACGCGCCTGGAAGTGGTGCGCGGCCCCGCGTCGCTGCTGTATGGCAGCAACGCCCTGGGCGGCGTGGTGAACGTGATCGCGCAGACCATCCCCACCACCGTCCCGACTCACGCCGAGGGGTACGTCGCGGCGCAGGGCGAGTCGGTGAACCCGGGGGGCGCGGCCACGGCCGAGCTGATCCTGCCGGTGGGGGGCTCGTTCGCGGTGAGCGGGCGCGGCGGCTACCGCAACGTGGACGACGTGCGCGTGGGCGGCGGTGGGCAGCTGGACAATACCTTCTTCCGCAACCGCTACGCGCAGGCGGGCGCCGGCTACATCGGCGACCGGGTGCAGGGCGGGCTGTCGTTCAGCGGGTACGGCTTCAACTACGGCCTCCCGTCGGCGCCGGGGGCGGAAGAGGCGGGAATCAGCATTCGCGGGCACCGCTACGAGGGTACGACGCGGGCGGACGTGGCGCTGGGCGGCGGCTTCTTCACCAACCTGCGCGCCGAGGGCTCCGCGCAGTGGTACACGCACGACGAGGTGGAGAGCGGCGGCGAGATCGGCACCACCTTCAACCTGCGCACGCAGACGGGCGGCCTCATCGCGAAGACGGCGTACGGGCGCCTGAATGGGGCGCTGGGCCTCTCCGGCCTCTTCCGCCAGTACCAGCCGCAGGGGGAGGAGGCGCTCACCCCCTCGGCCGACACGCGCAACGGCGGCCTGTTCGTGTACCAGGCGCTCTCGCTGGGCGGCGGCGAGAACGCGCCGCAGCTGCAGGCCGGCGCGCGCTACGACCTGTACCGCCTGACCGCGGCACAGGACGAGCGCTTCGGGGCCGGGCGCACGCGCGACTTCAACAACCTGTCGGGCTCCATCGGCCTGAGCGTGCCGGTGACGCCCAACCTATCGGCCAACGTGAGCGCCGCCCGCTCCTTCCGCGCGCCCACGGTGGAGGAGCTCTTCTCGGACGCCTTCCACGCCGCGGTGGGCGCGTACGAGATCGGCGACCCGGAGCTGGACGTGGAGACCAACTCGGGGCTGGAGGCGGTGCTCCGCGCCCGCTCGGAGCGCGTCAACGCCCAGCTCTCGGCCTTCTACAACCGCATCGACAACTACATCTACCCGCTCCTCACGGGCAGCATCTTCAACGAGGAAGTGGGCGACAGCGTGCCGCTGTACGAGTACGACCAGCGCGGCGCCGAGCTGCGCGGGCTGGAGGGGCAGGTGGAGGGCAACGTCGCGCGCCACGTGGTGCTGGGCGTGACGGGCGACCTGGTGCGCGGCGACTTCCGGGACGGCGGCGGGTACCTGCCGTACATGCCCCCGGCTCGCCTGGGCGCCTCGGCGCGCTACGACAACAACCGCTTCTCGGCGGGGATCGAGGCGCGCCACGCCTTCGCGCAGGACCGTGTGCCCACGGGCGAGATGGCGACCGGCGCGTACGACCTGGTGAACCTGAGCGCGGGCTACTCGCTCATCCGCGGCGGGCGCGTGCACTCCATCACCCTGCGCGCGGACAACCTGCTGGACGAGCGCTACCGCGACGCGGCGAGCCGCATCAAGGAGTTCGCGGAGAACCCGGGGCGGAACCTGGCGGTCGTGTACCGGCTGCTCTTCTAACAGACGGGCCTCACACGGAGACACGGAGGCACGGAGACGAGGAATCTTCAGGCTTGACGGAACGGGGCGTGAGCCCTACCTTCATCGCCAGTCGGACGTACTGGGGAGCTACATTTTTGAGCCAACAGTTTTGAAGCAGGGACCTGCTCTTGCGGCAGACGTCACGCCTCTTCGGGGGAAGGCGGAAGCAGCGGGGAAGTCACCCAAACAGTGTATCACACTGGCTTCAAAAATCCTCCCCTGTGCGTCCTGGCCTGGGCCGGTCTCGCTCGTCGAGACTGGCCTTTTCTCGCATATGAACCCCGGGAGCGACGCCGTGCCCAAGGTCCGCGTAACCCGGCGGGTGCACTTTTCGGCCGCGCACCGCCTTCACAACCCGGCGCTCTCCGACGAGGAGAACGCGCGGATCTACGGCCCGTGCAACCACCCCAACTGGCACGGCCACAACTACGAGATGGACGTGACCGTGGAAGGGGAGCCGGACCCGCGCACCGGCTACCTGGTGGACCTGGGAGAGCTGCGCGACGTCGCGGAAGAGGTCATCGGGCAGATGGACCACCGCAACCTCAACCTGGACGTGCCCTGGCTGCAGGGAGTGATCCCCTCCACCGAGAACCTGGTGGTGGCGATCTGGAACCAGCTCGCCCCGCGGGTGCCGCGGGGGCGGCTGGCGCGTATCGTACTTTGGGAGACGCCGCGCAACTACGCGGAGTACACGGGAGAATAGATGACGGATCTCATCGTTGACGCCCCGGAAGGGGAGGCGGGGGCCGCGCCCCCGTTCGACGAGCTGGTGCGCCTGATGCTGCGCGAGCTGGGCGAGGACCCCGCGCGCGACGGGCTGGTGAAGACCCCCGAGCGGGTGGAGAAGAGCCTGCGCTGGCTCACGCGCGGCTACGACCTGTCGGTGGCCGAAGTGATCGGCGACGCCGTGTTCGAGGAAGACCACCACAACATGGTGATCGTAAAGGACATCGAGATGTACTCGATGTGCGAGCACCACATGCTCCCCTTCTTCGGCAAGGTTCACATCGCCTACGTGCCGGACGGGAAGATCGTGGGGCTGTCCAAGCTGCCGCGCGTGGTGGAGGTGTTCGCGCGCCGGCTCCAGGTGCAGGAGCGGCTCACCGAGCAGATCGCCTCGGCCATCCAGGACGTGCTGCGCCCCCAGGGCGTAGGCGTGGTGATCGAGGCCGCGCACCTGTGCATGATGATGCGCGGGGTGGAGAAGCAGAACTCCAAGACGGTGACCAGTGCCATGAAGGGGATCTTCCGCGAGGACCTGCGCACCCGCGACGAGTTCCTGCGGCTGGTGACTGGCTCCTCGCTGGGCTGACGACGGGAGCGCAATGGACGACACGCTGCGGGGGAAGACTGCGCTGGTGACCGGCGCGTCGCGGGGGATCGGGCTGGCGGTGGCGCGCGAGCTGGCGCTGGCCGGCGCGTGGGTGGGGATGGTGGCGCGCGGGGGCGACGCCCTGGCGCGCGCGGCGGAGGAGGTGGGCGGCCACGCGATGCCGACCGATGTGTCGGACCCGTCGGCCGTGCACACCATGGCCACGTACGTGGGCGAGCTGCTGGGCGACGCGCCGGACCTGGTGGTGAACGCCGCCGGCACCTTTGCCCTGGTGCCCCTGGCCCAGACGGAGCCGGCGGAGTTCGACGCGCAGGTGGCGGCCAACCTGCGCGCGCCCTTTCTGATCGTGCGTGCCTTCCTGCCGCCCATGCTCCAGCGCGGGTCGGGGCACATCATCCAGATCGGCTCGGTGGCGGGGCGGGTGGCGTTCGCGGGGAACGGGGCGTACGCGGCCTCCAAGTTCGGGCAGCGCGGGCTCCACGAGGTGCTGCTGCAGGAGGTGCGCGGCACGGGCGTGCGCGCCACCCTGGTGGAGCCCGCCGCCACCGACACCTCGCTCTGGGACGCCATCGACCCCGACTCGCGCCCCGACCTGCCGGACCGCGCGGCCATGCTGCGCCCCGAAGACGTGGCGCGCGTGGTGGTGTTTGCCGCCTCGCAGCCCCGCCACGTGCAGCTTCCCTTCATCGCGGTGGAAGCCGCCGCCTAGCGCCATGTTCCTGCTGAACGTAAAGGCGAGCTACGACTCCGCCCACTTCCTGCGCAACTACCGCGGCAAGTGCGAGAAGCTGCACGGCCACCACTACGTAGTGGAGGCCGGCCTCGCCTTCGAGGACGTGGGCGAGGGGGGGATGGCCTTCGACTTCACGGAGGCCAAGCGCCACCTGCGCGCCATCGCCGACCACCTGGACCACGAGAACATCAACGACCTGCCGCCCTTCACGGAGCTGGAGCCCAGCGCCGAGAACCAGGCCCGCTGGATCTTTGAGCAGATGCGCGAGCGCCTGGGCCCCGAAGGCGAGCAGCTCGCCTACGTGCGCGTGTGGGAGACCCCCAACCAGTGGGCGCAGTACTCCCCGCGTCCCATCTGGTGATGGGCCCTCACCCGGCAGCTTACAGCTGCCACCCTCTCCCAGTAACCGCCCTGGGAGAGGGGACTACTTCGCGTGGAGGCAGCGCGTACCGTTCGCGCCGCATGCACCCGTAGGGGCGTGATTCATCACTCCCGGCCTTTCGGTCCGGTCCGCGCACGCGCGGTAGGGGCAGCCCCGCGTGGCCTCCCGTGCCGTCCGCCCCGACGCACCGGGCTTGAAGCCGGGTGTTCTCCGATGCCGGGACCCGGCCGACCTCTCGGTGACGCGCAAGCCATGGAAATCGCCCCCCTCTCCCACTTATGGGAGAGCGGGGGTC
>DASVSA010000257.1:0-14021 GCA_036388335.1 Longimicrobium sp.
GCTCGCGTGCCTCGCGCGTTCATCGCGCTCGCGGAGGCGGCGGCGTGCCACCGCGACCCGGAGCGCTGGGCGATCCTCTACCGCGTCCTCTGGCGGTTGACGCACGGGGAGCCGCGGCTGATGGAGGTGGCGATGGACCCCGACGTCCACCGCATGCTGGGGATGGAGAAGGCGGTGCGCCGCGACGTGCACAAGACCAAGGCGTTCGTCCGCTTCCGCGCCGTGGACGTGGAGGTGGGGACTCACTACGTCGCGTGGTTCGAGCCCGACCACCACACGCTGGAGCGCTCTGCGCCCTTTTTCGCCGAGCGCTTCGCCTCCATGAGCTGGTCGATCCTCACCCCGCGCCGCTGCGCCCACTGGGACGGCGAGGACCTCTGGTTCTCCGCGGGAGTGCCGCGCTCGTCCGCGCCCGGCGAGGACGCGCTGGAGGGGCTGTGGCGGACGTACTACGCCAGCATCTTCAACCCCGCGCGCATGAAGCCCAGGGCGATGCGCGCCGAGATGCCCCTCCGCTACTGGCGCAACCTCCCGGAGGCGGAGCTGATCCAGGGCCTGATGCGCGACGCCCCCGCCCGCGTGCGGCGGATGATCGAGGCGCAGCGGGCCGAGGGCGAGTGAGCGACGGCCAGCCGGGCGCTGAATCGCTTGCAGGGGCGGAGGGCCGGGCCTACGTTGCGGCAGAGGCCCACCGCACCCCCCGACAATCCTTCCCAAGTGAATCCCATCAATCCGCCCCGCATCGGCCGGGCGCTCCTCGTGGGCCTCGTCCTGGGCGCCGCGCGCCTCCACGGGCAGACCACGGAAGAACGTGCGCCGGAGGCGGCCCCCGCGGGCAGGCGCGTGCAGCTCGTTCCCGGCCTCCGCTACGGCGCTCCGCTGGGGGCATCGGCCTACGCGGGCGTCGTGGTGGGAAGGAAGAACGCTCAGAGCGTCGACGGCCCCTCCATCTTCGGGGAAGCCGGCCAGGACGGCATGCGGCTGTCCGTGGGCGCATCGTCCGTGAGCCTCGGCGGCACCTTCCGCGGGCAGCTGAGCTTCATCCGCACCTGGGACGACCACGGGGACATCCTGGCGAAGCAAACGTACGTCGGGCCGGAGGTCGCCGTGGGGCTGATCGTGGGCCTTACCGCCGGCCATTACTGGCGGATCAGCGACGGCGGCGGCAAGGCGAGCTTCTTCGCGGTGGGGTCGTTCATCGGCTTCTGAGCGGACCCCAAGTTGGGGACACGGATGAATACGGATGAAGCCGTGTATCCGCCCCGGATGAGCGTCCGATTAGCCCGAAAAAAAGCGTTGCGCTATTTACAAGGCGGTGCTACTTCTTTAGCAGTTCACCCTCCCCGCGTACCCGCACATCTCCCTCAGGAGTACCCCTCGTGAAACGCTTGATCGTTCCCGCGCTGTGCGCCGGCCTGGCCGGCTGCGCCAGCGCATCGGCCAAGAGCGCCCCGCAGCCCGGACCTCGTCCGGCGGGCGGCCCCGGCGCGCCCACCACGGCGGGGGCGGGTGCCGCCACCACCGCTGCCGCGCGCCCCGCGACCACGGCGGACACCACGCGCCGCGCCGGCGGCGGCTTCAAGCCGTGGGCCGAAGTCACTCGCGACGCCAACCACCGCGCCGGCTTCTTCGACACGTACGAGAAGGGCGACCAGCTGCTGCTGGCCATCCCCAGGGACCGGCTGGGGAAGGACTTCCTGATGGGGATGCAGATCGCGCAGGGGATCGGCGCCGCGGGGCTGTACGGCGGCACCATGCTGGGGATCTTCGAGGGCGCGGTGGTGGCGCTTGAGCGGCGCGGCGACCGCGTGTTCCTGGTGCGCCGCCCCACCCGCTTCACGGCCCCCGAGGGCTCGCCCGCGCTGGCCGCGGTGGGCACCTCGTTCGGGTCGTCGGTGCTGGAGTCGGCCAAGGTGGAGTCGGTGCGCGACGACGGCACCGTGCTGGTGAACGTGTACGACTGGATGGTGAGCGACCTCTCGGGCGTGGGCGAGCGCGTGCGCTACGGCCTGGCGAGCCCCACCACGCAGGGCACCCCGCCCGCCATCGCGGTGGACAAGGCGCGCAGCCACCTGGAGTCGGTGAAGTCCTTCCCGGAGAACGTCAACATCCGCGCGAAGCTCACCTTCCGCCCCAACAGCCCGGCCGACCTTCCCTCGGTGGCGGACGGGCGCTTCGTCCCCATCACGGTGGCTTACACCTTCGCTTCGCTCCCCGCGCAGCCCATGACGGCGCGCCCGGCGGACGACCGCGTGGGCTACTTCATGACGGTGCGCCGCGACTTCTCGCGCGACGACAACAACTTCTTCGTCCGCAACGTCAACCGCTGGCGGCTGGAGCCGGGCGAGCGCGTGGGCAACCGGGTGCGCCCGGTGAAGCCCATCGTCTACTACCTGGACCCCAACATCCCCGAGGAGTACCGCCCCGCCATGAAGGCTGGCGTGGAAGCGTGGAACTCCGCCTTCGAGGCCGCCGGCTGGCAGGACGCCATCCGCGCCGAGATGCTCCCGCCCGGGGCCGACGCGGAGGACATCCGCTACCCCACGCTGCGCTGGAGCACGTCGGACCAGCCCGGCTACGGCGCCATCGGGCCCTCCATCGTGGACCCGCGCACGGGTGAGATCCTGGACGCGGACATGCTGTTCGAGGCCAACATGGTGCGCGGCTTCAAGCGCGACTGGCGCACCACCGTGTCGCCCAGCGCCGCGCTGGAGGAGATGTTCGCGGAGCGGGGCGCCACGGCGGCCAGCGAGCACGCGGCGCTCGCCGCCGAGCTGGGTGCGCAGGGCGCGCTCCTCCGCACCATGCTGGCCGCGTCGGGCGAGATCGGGCCCAACGAGGCGGTGCCGGCGGAGTACGTGGCGCAGGCGCTGAAGTGGGTGACGATGCACGAGGTGGGTCACACCCTTGGGCTGCGCCACAACTTCCGCTCCTCGGCCGACACGCCGCTGGAGAAGCTCCACGACCGCGGCTGGGCCGAGAACAACGGCATCTTCAGCTCGGTGATGGAGTACCCGGGGCTCAACCTGACCCCCCGCGGCGCGCCGCGCGGCTACGTGTACAACCCGGGCGGGGGCTCGTACGACCGGTGGGCGGTGACCTACGGCTACACGCCGGACGCGGCCCAGGCCGCGCGGGTAGCTCGCCAGGCGGCCCTCCCTGGCCACGCGTACGGAACGGACGAGGACGCCCTCGGCCCCAACGCGCTGGATCCCACGGTGAACATGTACGACCTGGGGCAGGACCCGCTGCTGTGGGGACGCGGCCGCGCGCAGCTCATCGCGGACATGTGGACGCGCATCCCGCAGCACGTGGTGACCGACAACGGGCGCTACGCGGACCTGACGGACGCCTTCGGCTCGCTGCTGGGGCAGTACGGCCGCGCGCTCTCCACGGGCGTGAAGTACATCGGCGGGCAGTACAGCTACCGCGACCACATGGCGGACCCGCAGGGGCGCGCGCCGTTCGTGGCGGTGCCGCGGGCGCGGCAGCGTGAAGCTCTCAACTTCATCACCGAGTACGGCTTCGGCCCGGGCGCCTTCGCGGTGCCGCAGGACGTGCTCTCCAAGCTGGGCGCCAACCGCTGGAGCCACTGGGGCGAGCAGAACACGATCAACGGGCGCATCGACTACCCCTTCCACGAGCAGGTGCTGGGGATGCAGACGGCGCTGCTCAACGCGATCACCTCGCCGAACACCTTCGCCCGCATCCGCGACGCGGAGCGCAAGTTCGGCAGCGCGGCCACCCTCCCGATCCCCGAGCTGATGGAAGAGCTCACGCGGGCGGTGTGGGCGGAGGCATACACGCCGGGCCGCAGCGTGACGTCCATGCGCCGCGACCTGCAGCGTGCCTACCTGGACCGCATGACCACCATCGTGGTGACCCCGCCTGCGCGGATGCCGGCGGATGCGCGCGCGGTGGCGCGTGTGCGCCTGATGGACCTGCGCGGCCGCATCTCGCGCTCGATCACGGCGGGCGGGCTGGACGCCTACAGCGTGGCGCACCTCACCGAGGCCCGCGCCCGCATCGACAAGGCGCTGGACGCCGGGCTCGAAGCCGAGAAGTAACGAACTGGGCTCACACAGAGACACAGAGGCACAGAGATGAGTTATTCTCTGTGCCTCTGTGTCTCCGTGTGAGCCTCTGTTTTATTCGCCAGCTATTTTCCGGCCGAGTACGAGCATAACCTCACCGTACGACGCTCCCTCCAGGCCATACAGTTCGTGCTCGATGTCCTCCATCGTCCCAACCTTGCTTGTCCAGCGGCCGTTCGGAAGCTGCCGAGCGACATGCTGGGGCCCCCTCGCGTCCGCATAGACGGCAACTTTCTCGATGTCGCGCTCCAGTTCCCGGTTTTCGCAAGGGCGATAGCCGATCGACTCGAACACACGGGTCCACGCGCCGATGGTGTGCTCCCGCGGCACTCCCTCTGGCCAGTAATACACCCCTTCCGGCCAGGGGTCGGGTAGCCAGACCCGGTCGGCATCCCCAGCTGCATATCCGATGCAGGTGTACTCCCCTGTGGCCGGGCTGGTCACCCGAAACCGCGTATCTCCAAGCGACGGAAACTTGCTGCGGAGCGCATCCTCGCTCATACGAGCCGTCGCTCCTCCCCCCACTCCAGCCACGCCGCAGTCATCTTCCGGACGCTCCCAGCATCTTCGGCACGCACGGGATTCTCCCCGGTGATCGCGCGGAGGGCCCAGAACCAATGGGCGCCGGTGGTCGCGAGATCCCGGAGGAGAAGCGGAACCACGCGGGCTCCCAGTCCGATGATCCGCTGGTAATCGGAATGCGTGAACACATCGGTAGAAGAAAGATGCTCCGTCTCATCGCGCCAGCGAGCCGCGAGCCTGCCGAATTCTTCTTCGAGAGATGGCTCCGGCGCGGGTGGAGGAAGCTGTCCGACCTCCTGCTCCGGGGCGCGGAAGTACCCGCCGCGGGGTGCGGGAAACACCGGATTGTTCGACTGGCGGAGCTCGGCCAGAAGAGCAAACCCTGTCAAACCGCGTCCCCCCCCTCCGCGAGGGAGCGAAGGCCACCGAGTCTTGCCGTGCGGCGCGGCGAGCGCCCGTCTCATCGAACGGGGAGGTCTGCTCAGGATTTTCACCCGACCCCCGGGAACATGAGGCCGAGCCCCCACAATGCCTGATCGAGTGTCTGAGTAGACCAGTGAAGCACATCGGCATGAACAATCTGGTCCGATCCAACCGTGACTACGTGCTGTACGAACAAACCGCCGTCGAGCACCGTTGAATGATCTACGGTGAGGTGCACCTGCATCAAGGTGTTGGGGATCGCCACATGGAAGATCAGCCCAGTGCCGAGGCTGTCACCTATCCCAGGAAGCTCTCGATTCGAGAGGCCCCGGAGATAATCGATTGGGGACCCGTCCCGAAGCTCCGCATGGATGCTGAAGGTTAGATAATGAGCATGAATCACGGGCGCAGGCCACTGTCCGCGCAACCACCCATCGCCGCGCTTCAGGGTGCTGGAATACTCCGTGAGGTCCGCCCCCGTGTAGTCGGGAAGCACCGCCTCCACGCGGTCATACCCAACCCGGAAGAATCCCTGATTGCCCAGCGTCGCGACTACCTTCTGTGCCAGCGGATCTCGCTCGTCGCCCTCCACGGCAAAATCGGTGAGTCCGGTGTGCAGCCCCGCGAACGCGCCGTACAGCCCGCCCATCATTCCGGGAACGTCCGTCCAGAGCGCGAACGCGGGCTCCGCGAACGTCGCGACGTAGTCGAGCTGCGCCTGCTGCACGTCCAATATCATCATCGGTCCGCCTGGTCCGGGTAGGGTCGTGTAGCACAGAAAATGTAGAGCCGGTTTATGCTGCCCACAAGCAAATACCGGGGCCCGGCGGCGGTCACGACCCCACACACACTCTGGAGCGCCCCTTTGAGCACATCCCCGCGCCCACCGCACCACACCGGTGACGGCAAGTTCCGGATTCCCTGGCCGGTGGAGGGGGGCGACAGGCGCACGCAGCTCCAGCTTCTCCAGTGGATGGGCGGGCGCTTCCTGCGCGGTCGCCCGGCCAACCCGAAGCCGGGCGACCTGCCGATGGCTCGCTCGGACACCGCCTCGCCGCGCGCCGCGGACGGCGAGATCCGTGTCACGTGGGTGGGGCACTCCACCTTTCTGATCCAGGCGGGCGGCGTCAACCTGCTTACCGACCCCCACTGGAGCCTTCGCGCGTCGCCGTCGCAGCGCGTGGGGCCGGCGCGCTTCGTACCGCCGGCCATCGCGTGGGAGGCGCTCCCCCCGATCGACGCCGTTCTCCTCTCCCACGACCACTACGACCACCTGGACGAGGACACGGTGAGGCGGCTCCACGAGCGGTTCGGCGCGTCGCTGCGCTGGGTGACGCCGCTGAAGTACGCCGACTGGTTCGCGCGGCTGGGGATCCGTGGGATCACGGAGCTGGACTGGTGGGACGAGGCGGAGCTGGCGGGCGGCGTGCGCGTGACCTGCGCCCCCGCCCAGCACTGGACGCGGCGTTCGGTGCGCGAGTTCAACGACCGCCTGTGGGCCTCCTTCGCCCTGCGCCTGCCGGACGGGCGCGGCATCTACTTCGCGGGCGACAGCGGCTACTTCGGCGGCTACGGCGAGATCGCGCGGCGCGCGGGGCCCTTTGACGTGGTGCTGATGCCGGTGGGCGCCTACGATCCGCGCTGGTTCATGAAGCCCGCGCACATGAACCCGGAGGAGGCGGTGCGCGCCTACCAGGACCTGGGCGGGCGCGGCGCCTTCGTCGCGATGCACTGGGGCACCTTTCGCCTCACCGACGAGGACCCGCTGGAGCCCCCCCTGCGCACCCGCGCCGCGTGGTCCGCCGCGGGCCTCCCGCCGGACGACCTTCACATAATGAGGCACGGGGAGACGATGAAAGTGCCTAGTGCCTAGTGCCTGGTGCCTAGTGCCTGGTGGCGTGGATGGTGCGCGGTGCGGCGCGGGCCCCAACTCTCACCTGGTGATGGATACGACGATGAGCTTCCGTTCGCTGCTCGTGCTTCTCGCACTCATCACGGCCGCTCCGGCCGCCGCGCAGCAGAGGCACCCTAACGCCGGGGACCGCCTGCGCATCCACACGCCTCACGTCTTCGTGGAAAGCGTCAGGCGGGACAGCGTCTCTCTGGTTCTCCAACCAGCGAACGGACGAGCGACGCGCGGGGGGCGAGCGCTGCTGGGTGCCCTCGCCGGGTTCGTCGTCTCCACCGTGGCGGTAGCCGCCAGCGACCCGGGAAGCTGGGACTGCGGCGGGGAGTTCTGCGGCCTCGGAGAGAGCATCCTGATCGTGAGCGGAGCCACCATCGCCGGCGCGATCATCGGCTACAGGACCGGCAGGTAGCACACAGAGGCACAGAGAAGAAGTCATCTCCGTGCCTCTGTGTCTCTGTGTGAGCCCAATCAGTGCGCCGTCGTCGCGCGCCCCGTATCCCGGCCTGCCGGCGGAACTCCGCCCGGCGTGGTCGGCGACGGGTTGCTGTCCGCCGGGGTGGTGGAGGTGGAGCCGACGGGCGGGTAGGCGTTGGGGACCTGCTGGCCCACGGTGGCCGAGTCCTGCCGGCTCACCGGGTTGGCTCCCTGCGCGGCGTCCGTCTCGTTGTCGGCTGCGTTGTGCTCGCCGGCGTTGTCGCAGGCGGCGAGGGCGAGCAGGGCCGCCAGCGGGAGCGCGGCCAGGGTACGGGTGCGGGGCATGTCGCCTCTGCGAATCGGGTTCGGTGCACTGCGGTCGCGGGGCGGTTCAGCATCCACCGTACCACCGCGCGCCGAAGCGGCGCCGAAAGCTTGCGCGCCCCGCGCACGCGCCGAACATTTCAGCCTCCTGCCACACCCATCCCCGCCCGCCGCCCCCCCATGCCCGACGATTCGCCCCTCTCCGAGCGCGAGCTCGCCGCCCTGGAGGCGCTCGCCTGCCAGGCCACCCCCGGCCCCTGGGAGGCGCAGACCGTCCTCGACTTCCAGACCGGCGACGCCACCCGCGCCGTCACGCACCTCCCGGGCGGCGCGGAGGAGCCGGAATTCGTCGTGGAGCGCGAGTCGGATCTCTCTGTGGCGAACCAGCGCTACATCGCGGCCCTGCACCCGGACGCCACGCTGCGCCTGCTGGGCGAGGTGCGCCGCCTCCGCACGCTGGCGGAGCAGGCCGATTCCGCCCACTCCATCCTCCGCCACCTGGGCGACTTCCTGGAGCTGCGCGGCCTCGCGCAGCAGGCCCGGCGCTTCGTGGAGACCCGCTCGCAGGTGGAGCACCTTCACCCCGGCGCCCTACCCACTCCGCCGCTCCCCTCCCGCGCGACGCGGGCCTGAGCGGTGACTCTCCCCGATGAGTCCACGCTGCGCCGCGCGCTCGACGGCTACACCGCCGCCGTCGAGCGCCAGGGTGTCGCGAAGCTGCCCGGGCTGGACCGCTGGTACCGCGACGAGCTCCCCGGCCTGATCGCCGCCCGCCACCCTGCGCACCTGACCCATTCGGAGCTGGTGCGGCTCTCCGAGTGGAAGATGGCCCGCGGCGTCTGGCGCGCGCCCAACCTGGTGCTCGTCCGCGGCAACGACCCGGCGGAGGTGGAGGCGACCAGCACGCGCGCCCTGTCGAAGATCCCGCACCCCACCGCCCCCATCTCCGAGCTCGCGAAGCTCAAGGGCGTCGGCCCGGCCACCGCCTCGGCCGCCGCCTCAGCCGTCGCCCCCGACATCTACCCCTTCTTCGACGAGCTCGTCGCCGCGCAGCTCCCCGGCCTCGGCCCCGTCGCCTGGACCCTGGGCTACTACTCCCGCTACGCCGACGCCCTCCGCACGGCCGCCAGGGACCTGGGCGGCGAGTGGACCCCCGTCCTGCTGGAGCGCGCCCTCTGGTCCCACGTCGGCGGCAAATGCGGCTCACACAGAGACACAGTGGCACAGAGATGAACTGATCTCTGTGCCTCTGTGTCTCTGTGTGAGCCCCCGTCTTTTACATGTCGCGCATCGCGTCGATGTTGATGACGCGCTCCGCGAGCTTGGTCAGGTTCTCGTCGGTGGCGCCCTCCTCGTCCAGCGTCTGCTGGATCAGGGTGGCGTCCTGCTCGCGCCCCAGCATGCGGGCGTAGGTGCGCACGCAGCCGTAGCCGGCGATCTCGTAGTGCTCCACGCGCTGCGCGTTGGCGATCATGGCGGCGTCCAGCACGTCCGAGTCGCCCTTCTCCTTCACGGTGTCGTTGGCTTCCTTGAGGAGGCCCTCCATCCCCTTGCAGTGGTGCCCCGACCCCTTCTCGTCCAGGTCCTTGAAGATGCTGTCCAGACGGCGCACGTGCTCCTCCGTCAGGGTGACGTGCGACTCGAACGCCTGGCGCAGCTCGGGGTGCTTGGCCGCCTCCGCCATCTTGGGGAGCGACTTCAGGATCTGGTTCTCCGCGCTGTAGAGGTCGCGCAGCTGCTCCACGTACAGGTCCCGCAGCGTATTGAGCGCCATGGCCGTCTCTCCTTGGTCGTAAGCTTCCGTCCCTTCACACCCGTGCGAAGGCGGCGGGGCGGCGGGCTATCGCACGCCCCGTGCCGGGTTCAGGCCCGGATCGCTTCCTCCAGCGCGGCGCGGTGGCGCTCGGACAGCTCCTCCGGCGAGGCCCAGACGCGGGCCATCTCCAGGGCCTCGTCCAGCACTTCGCGGAGCGCGGGAGTGAGGCGGCGCTGCCCGTCTTCCAGGAGCCATGCCTCCAGGGCAAGCTCCAGGGCGCGGCGGCCGGCGGCGCGGGCGGAGGGCTCGTCGCGCAGCTCGCGCAGCGCCTCCGCCTTCTCGGCCGTGACGCGGGCCCAGAGCGCGACGCGTTCGGGCTCGCGGATGAGCTGGGCCGCGGTGGCGGAGTCCAGCCGTACGGCGACGGCGGCGGCGGGGCCCAGGATCTCTTCCAAGGCGCCGTCGGCTTCGCGCACGGCCTGCACCAGCTCGCCGGCCTGGCGGCGCTTGCGGATGCGGCGGAGCACCTCGAAGGCCTGCTCGATCATCCGCAGCAGGTAGTCCTGGCGAACCGGCATCATTCCCCCGAGGGTGCCGTAAACACGGCAATGGTGTTAAGTTAAGAGGTCCGGCCGACTTGGGCCGGCCGTCGCCGCACGCGGAACGCACCGCGGGGGCGACTTTGCGCGGAGCGGCGCCACTGCGCCGCTCCGCTTCTCGTTCCGATGGTTTCATGCCTTTCAACAAGCTGCAGCTCCACCCGACGCTTCTCAAGGGGATCAAGGAGCTCGGGTACACGCGCCCGACGCCCATCCAGGAACAGGCCATTCCGCCCGGCCTGGAAGGGCGCGACGTGCTGGCGTGCGCCATGACCGGAAGCGGCAAGACGGCCGCCTTCCTTCTCCCCATCATCCAGCGGCTGATGGACAAGCCCCGCGGCACCACGCGGGCGCTGATCCTTACGCCCACGCGCGAGCTGGCGGCGCAGATCCACCAGGCGCTTGAGGAGCTGGCGGTGCACACGCCCGTCACCGGCGCGGCCGTCTTCGGCGGCGTGGGGATGGGGCCGCAGGAGCACGCGTTCCGCAGCGGGGTGGACATCATCATCGCCACGCCGGGCCGCCTGCTGGACCACTTCAAGCAGCCGTACGCCAAGCTGAGCGGCCTCGAAGTGCTGGTGCTGGACGAGGCGGACCGCATGCTGGACATGGGCTTCCTCCCCGACATCCGCCGCGTGCTGAAGCACCTTCCCACGCAGCGGCAGACGCTGTTCTTCAGCGCCACCATGCCGCAGGCCATCGCCAAGCTGTCCGGCGAGATGCTCAAGCAGCCGGCGCTCATCAACCAGGAGCGCAAGGCGGCGCCCGCGGTGGGGATCACGCAGGCCATCTACCCGGTGGCGGAGTCGCTCAAGGCCGAGCTCTTCCTGGAGCTGCTGAAGCGCGACGAGATCGGCAACGTGATCGTCTTCACGCGCACCAAGCACCGGGCCAACCGGCTTGCGGACTTCCTGGAGAAGAAGGGGATCCCCAACGCCAAGATCCACGGCAACCGCAGCCAGCCTCAGCGCACCGAGGCGCTGGCCGGCTTCAAGAGCGGGAAGTTCCGGGTGCTGGTGGCCACCGACATCGTGGCCCGCGGCATCGACGTGGAGGCCCTGGAGCACGTGGTGAACTTCGACGTCCCGCACGTGCCGGAGGACTACATCCACCGCGTGGGCCGCACCGCGCGCGCCGAGGCCACGGGCGACGCCTACACCTTCGTGTCGCCCGAGGAAGAGGCGGACCTGCGCGCCATCGAGCGCGCCGTGGGGAAGAAGCTCCCCCGCGTGACGGTGGCCGGCTTCGACTACGACCGCAAGCCCGCGGAGCGCTTCGAGGTGCCGCTCGCCGAGCGCATCGCCGAGATCCGCGCCCGCAAGTCCGAGGAGCGCGCCCGCGCCAAGGCCAAGGCCGAGCGCAAGGCCCAGGGGCAGGCCGCGGCACCCGCCGGCGGCCCGCGCCGCCCGTCCAGCGGCCCCGCACGCCCCTCCGGTGGCAACGGACGCCCCTCCTCCGAGGGCGGCCGTCCGCGCAACGACCGTGGCGGGCGTGGACGTCCCGCTCGGGGCACGGCATAACCAGCTGGGCTCACACAGAGACACGGAGGCACAGAGATTTGTTCTCCTCTGTGTCTCCGTGTCTCTGTGTGAGATGCAGTTCCGCCTTTGCACATCCTACCATGAACCGTCTCTTCGTCGCCCTGTTCCTCGTGCTCGGTGCTTGCGTATCCTTCACGCCCGTGCCGCGCGAGGGGATGCTCGCCGTGGAGCAGGAGGCATGGTGGATGCGGGTGCGCGCGCTCTGCGGCAAATCCTTTGAAGGGCAGCTGGTGGAGGGGAACGCCACGGACACGGCGTTCGTGAGGAGCCGCCTGGTGATGCGCGTGGACGACTGCCGGCCGGAGGAGATCGGCATCCGCTTCCACGTTGGGGCGGACCACTCGCGCACCTGGTTCATCCGCCGCACCGGTGACGGGCTGCACCTGAGGCACCGGCACCTGCACGAGGACGGCACCGAGGGCCAGCCCACCGGCTACGGTGGCGCCACGCGCGGCCCGGGGACCGCCGAGCGCCAGGAGTTCTACGCCGACTCGGCCACGGCGCGCATGCTCCCCGCCGCCGCGCGTAACGTGTGGACGATGGAGGCTGCGCCCGGCCGCGCGTTCGGGTACGCGCTCCGCCGCGAGGGCACGGACCGCCGCTTCCGGGTGGAATTCGACCTGCGCCGCCCGCTCGCGGCGGGACGCTAGGAAACTCGCGCGGCTCCAGCCGCGTACTACCTGCACCCGGGACGCGCGCCGCGCGCTCCCGCGCCCGCACCGCAAGCCGAAGAGACGATGTACGGGATCGCCGGACTGCTTACCGGACGCACCCTTGCCGGCCGCTACCGCATCGACGCGGTGATCGGGCGCGGCGGGATGGGCGCCGTATACCTCGCCACCGACGAGCGTCTGGGGCGCGAGGTCGCCGTGAAGGTGATCGGCGCCGGCGGGGTGGACCCGTCGGAGCACGCCCGCCTGCGCGCCCGCTTCCACCGCGAAGCGCGCGCCGTTGCGTCGCTGCGCCACCCCAACGTGGTGGCCGTGTACGACTTTGGCACCGACGCGGAGGTGGACCTCGACTTCCTGGTGATGGAGTGCCTGCGGGGCGAGGACCTGGCGGCGCGGCTCACCCGGGGCGGGGCGCCGCCGCTGGGGGTGGCCATCTCCATCCTGCGCCAGGCCGCGCGCGGGGTGGCCGCCGGGCATCGCGTGGGGCTGGTGCACCGCGACATCAAGCCCGGCAACCTGTTCCTGGAGACGGGCGACGAACCGGACGAGCCCCACGTGCGCGTGCTGGACTTCGGCATCGCCAAGCTGGAGGCCGACGACGGCGCCATGACCGCGCTCACCGAGTTCGGCCGCGCCCCCTTCTCGCCGGCCTACGCATCGCCCGAGCAGATGCGGGGCGACGTGGAGGTGGGCCCCGCGTCCGACGTGTTCAGCCTGGCCGCCGTGGGCTACCACCTGGTCACGGGCGCGCGCCCCTTCACCTCGTCCGACCCCGAGCGCGCCGCGCAGGAGGTGACGGCGGCCGTCCGCGCCCTCCCCCAGCGCGCCCCGCAGCTCCCCGGGGACCTGTACGGTGCGCTGGTCCGCGCGCTGGCCCTTTCGCCGCGCGAGCGCTTCCGCGACGCGGCGGCCTTCGCGGAGGCGCTGGGCGTGCCGCAGACCGTCGCGCGTCCCGCCCCGCCGCCGGCCACGCGCGCGGCCGCCCCCTCCGAGCCCACGCTGATGTTCTCGGACGAGGAGGACTTCACGCAGCTTCACGCGGAGCCCGCGCCCCGCCCGGCCGCGTCCGCTCCGCCCGCGCAGCCGCGCCCCGCCTTCATGCGTCCCACGGCGGTGTCGGTGGAGCCGGAGGCTCCCGTGCGCCCCGCCGCGCCGCCGCCCGCGCCGCAGCCGGCCGCCCTGGCGCCCGACGCCCCCGTCGCCGAGCGGCGCCAGCCCGGAGCGATGGGACGCTTCTTCCGCGCGCTGTGGGACTTCTCGGTCACCACGGTCGTGGTGGGGCTGTTCGTGGGCTCGTGGGCGCTGGCGGCCTCGGGTGTCGTGGACGAGAACCGCGCGCGCCTCCTGGGCGGCGCCGTAGCCACGGTGATCTTCACCCCCTGGGCCGTGCACCGGCTCACGGGGCGGCGGGGGCGCGCGGGGCTCGGCGTCCTCGGCTCGGCCGCCGCCACCGGTGCCGCGGTGCGCTGGGTGGGCCTCGACGCGGACCCCGCGATCCTCCTGGCCGCCACCTTTGGGCTGCAGGTGGTGACATGCTTCTTCCTGTCGTGGCTCACGCGGAGGAAGCCGCGCGTGGCGCTGCCTGTGTAAAAAAGAAGCTCACACATAGACACAGAGGCACAGAGATGAAGTCGTCTCTGTGCCTCTGTGTCTCTGTGTGAGCTTCTTACCGCCAGCCGCGCAGATCGGCCGCCAACGCCCCGAACCCGCCCGGGAAAGCCGCCACAAGCGCGCCGAGGTCCGTTGCGACCCGCCTCGCGGAACCGAC
>DASVSA010000258.1:0-2336 GCA_036388335.1 Longimicrobium sp.
GCACCTGGCCGACCGCACGGGGCGCATCCAGCTCTATCTGCGCGTCAACGACCTGGCGGACGCGTATCCGCTGCTTGACCTCATCGACCTGAGCGACTGGATCGGAGCCGAGGGCGCGCTCTTCCGCACGCGCACCGGCGAGGTGTCGCTGCGCGTGACGGAGTTCAGCGTCCTCGCAAAGGCCATCCGCCCCCTGCCGCTGGGCAAGGAAGAGGTGGACGCCGACACTGGCGAGCGGCGCGTGCACTCCGGCTTCAGCGACGTGGAGGCGCGCTACCGCCAGCGCTACGCGGACCTGGCGGTGAACCCGGAGGTGCGCGAGGTGTTCGTGCTGAGGTCGCGCGTGGTGAGCGCGCTGCGGCGCTTCCTGGACGAGCGCGGCTTCGTGGAGGTGGAGACGCCCGTGCTGCAGCCGCTGTACGGCGGCGCGGCGGCGCGGCCCTTCACCACCCACCACAACGCGCTGGACATGCGCCTCTACCTGCGCATCGCCGTGGAGCTTTACCTCAAGCGGCTGATCGTGGGCGGGATGGAGCGCGTGTACGAGATGGGGAAGAACTTCCGCAACGAGGGGCTGAGCCGCTTCCACAACCCCGAGTTCACCATGCTGGAGTTCTACGCCGCCTACCTGGACTACGAGGCGGTGATGGAGCTCACCGAGGAGATGCTGGGGCACGTGGTGGCCACCGTGAAGGGCGGCGACGAGGTCCGCTTCGGTGAGCACACCATTAGCTTCGCCCCTCCGTTCCGCCGTCTGACGATGTACGACGCACTCCGCGAGCTTGGCGGGGTAGACGTGGAAGCGGCGGCGGACGAAGAGCTTGCCGAGCGGGTGCGCGCCCTGGGCTTTCCGGCGGCCGAGGTGGCCAAGCTGGGGCGGGGCAAGCTGATCGACGAGCTGTTCGGCGGGCTGGTGGAGCCCAGGCTGATCCAGCCGACGTTCATCACCGACTACCCGCGCGAGATGTCGCCCCTGGCGAAGCCGAAGCGCGGGAACCCGGAGCTGACGGAGCGCTTCGAGCTGATCGTGGCGGGCAAGGAGCTGTGCAACGCGTACAGCGAGCTCAACGACCCCATCGACCAGCGCGGCCGCTTCGAGGCCCAGGAGCGCCTGCTGAGCGCCGGCGACGAAGAGGCGCAGCGCATCGACGAGGACTTCATCCGCGCGCTGGAGTACGGGATGCCACCCACGGGCGGGTTCGGGATGGGGATCGACCGCCTGATGATGATCCTGAGCGGAGAGCCGTCCATCCGCGACGTGATACTATTCCCTACGATGAGGCCGGAGTGAGCAGAGCGACGCGGCGGGGCGGGATGGGGCTGGAATGGTTCATCGGCCGGCGCTACCTGGCGTCGCGCCGCGGCACCCGCTTCCTGTCGCTGATCACCCTGATCGCCATCGGGGGCGTGTCGGTGGGGGTGATGGCGCTGATCACCGTGATCGCGGTGATGACGGGGCTTCAGAACGACCTCCGCAACAAGATCCTGGGCGTCAACCCGCACATCTGGGTGATGACGTACGGCGAGGCGATGCGGATGGACGAGTGGCCGGACGTGCTCCAGCGCGTGCGCCGTGTACCCGGAGTGGTGGCCGCTGCTCCTTTCGTGCACACGGAGCTGGGGCTGAGGAACCGCGCCGGGTACTCCGAGGCCGCCATCCTGCGCGGCATCGACCCGGGGACGACCGGGCCCACGGTGACGGCCATCACGGACTCGCTGCGCAAGGGCGGGCTCCTCACGCGGCGCACGCGCTCGGGGCTGCCGCCGCTGGTGCTGGGCGCCCGGCTGGCTGAGCGCGCCAACATCCTGGACGGCGACACCGTCACCCTGATCTCCTTCCAGGCGGGCTCGGTGAGCCCCATGGGCGGGCTGCAGCCCAAGCTGCGGTACTTCGAGGTGGTGGGGAAGTTCCAGACGGGGATGTACGAGTACGACAACAAGTTCATGTACACGGACGTGCGCTCGGCACAGGAGCTGGCCAACCTGGGCTCCGCCGTAACGGGGATCGAGGCGCGGGTGCCGGACCCCATGCGCGCCACCGAGGTGGGGGCGCGCATCACCACCGCACTCGGCATCCCGTACCGCACGGACGACTGGAAGACGATGAACGGGGCCCTCTTCTCCGCGCTCAAGCTGGAGAAGCTGGCCATGACCATCATCCTGCTGCTGATCGTGGTGGTGGCGGCTTTCAACATCGTGAGCACCCTGGTGATGGTGGTGACCGACAAGACGCGCGAGATCGGCATCCTGAAGGCGATGGGGCTGCCGGCTCGCAGCGTGCGCCGGATCTTCCTGTTGCAAGGATTCGTCATCGGCCTGGCGGGCACGCTGGGCGG
>DASVSA010000259.1:0-1722 GCA_036388335.1 Longimicrobium sp.
CCCGCAAACCCGTGCTCGCCCCCGTAGCGGGAGGATACGTACCCGAGGGTCCATTCGCGGAGATGCGGGGAACGGCATCAGAGCGCGCGAGGTCCATTGCGGCCTCGCGCGCATCACGTTCCCGGGCCGCGGCCGAGAAGCAATCCGGACCCCTCTCCGGCATGTCCTTACGAAGAATCGAGGATTCTCTGACGCCCCTCGTGGGCGTGCCGCGCGACGTTGGGTGAGGAAGGGCAGGAGCGGCGTCGTCAGCTCAAGGAACATCTCGTTGTGAGGGCCGGAGCGAGCGCCGAGGTACGCGACGCACTGCCCAGGGGGCACCCATCCGCGGAGGGAGAGGGCCACGCGCCCAGAGGAGGAAAACATGCCACAGGTACGCACGGTCCCACGGAAAGGTGGGAGGGAGTTGGCGTCGGCGGGAACGGGCGAGCGGGATCTTGTGCGCCTGATCCCCCACGCGGTCATCGCTCCGTCGAGTCACAACACACAGCCGTGGCGCTTCAGGGTGGGGGACGATCAGATCGACCTCTTCGCCGACGGGAGGCGCTGGCTGCGGGTGGCCGACGCCAGCCGGCGGGAGCTCCATCTGTCGCTGGGCGCGGCGCTGGAGAACCTGGTCATCGCGGCCGAGCACTTCGGGTACGGCCACGAGGTGACGTACTTCCCCGACCCTGCAAAACGGGACTGGATCGCCCGCGTCTCGCTGGACCGGAACGCCCGCACGAAGCCGCCCTCCCTTTTCGCGGCGCTGCCCCGTCGCCTCACCACGCGCGGCGCGTACTCCGGCGAGCCTGTAGACGAGGGACTTCTGGCCGATCTGTCCGCTGTCGCGTGGGACACCGGGATCTGGGCCTGGACCTCGACCGACGCGAAAGCGGGCGCCGGCGTCGCCGGCCTCATCGCCCGCGCCGATCGCGTCCAGCACGCCGACCCGGCGTACCGGCGGGAACTCGGCGAGTCCATCGGGGAGGGGTTGATGGGCCTTCCGCGGCCACTCGCGCGGATCGCCCGCGCCGCGGTTACACGGATTGACTTCGGCGAGCGGCTGGCCAGGAGCGATGCCGCGTTGCTCACGCGGTCGGGCGCGCTGCTGGTGATCGTGAGCAAGGACGACGACCCGGTCACGCAGGTCCGCCCGGGCCGGGCCATGGAGCGTGTCTGGCTCCTTGGCACCCTCGTTGGCCTGGTGCTGCATCCAATGAGCCAGGCGCTGCAGGTGCCTGAGCTCCGCCGCGAGCTGGCGCAGCTAATCGGAGAGGCCGGGAAGCATCCTCAGCACCTGTTCCGCCTGGGATACTCCGCACCGCAGAGGCATCGGGCCCAGCGGAGACCTCCCGGGGAGGTGCTGGTTCCGTGAAGTGAGCCGACCACCCGCAACGACAAGGGAGGCCACGATGACCGAGGTGACACCCCGCTCCCCGAGGTGGGAGGAGTGGCGAGAATGGGAGGAGCAATTCCTCCCCGCGCTGAGCCAGATTCCCGCGGCCGAGCGCGAGATGGAGGGAAAGCCCCGTGCGCTGAACGCGGCGCAGGCCCTCGCCGCGCTCGCGATCCATGGCCAGCCGGGTGGCTTTACGTGGGCGGACGTGGATCTCCTGCGCCGTACCGCGCGGGCTGCGACCGATGGCACCGGCACGGACGCGGAGCACTTCCGCTCCATCATCAACCGCATCGCCGCCCTCATGCCCCCGGAGTCGTTCCCCGTCTCTGCGGATCAGCGGC
>DASVSA010000260.1:0-9174 GCA_036388335.1 Longimicrobium sp.
AATCCGCCCGCGGCAACGTGCCGCGGGGGCGAGTCGGTTCGCGCGGGCTACGCGCGGTTCAGGAGTGGGTGGGTGGGCCGCGCGGAAGGGAGGGAGGCGCCGCCAGGAAGCGCGGCGCCGCGCGCGGGGTCGCCTGGATGGCCAGCGGTGCCGCGGTCTCCGCGCGCACCGCGACCCCGCGCCCGGGCAGCGCGAGCGAGCCGTCCGCCAGGGTCTGGCAGACGGCGCAGTCGAGCGCGTGGGCGGGGGCCGGCGCCGGCTCGCCCTGCGAGCCAGGCGCGTAGACGGTGACCCCGGCCGCCGGCGTGTAGCGGTGTACCCACGCGCCGAAGTCGCTCCCCAGCAGGTGCGCCAGGGCGGCGACCAGCAGGAAGAATCGAGAGCTCGGCATCAGGGTGCGGCGACGGGTCATAGGGCGTGGGGTACCCCTCCCCGCCCCACGCGGTTCCGCCTCACTCCAGGAACGACCTCAGCCGCGCCAGGTTCGCGCGGTCCGCGGCCGTGTGGTCGTCGCCCTTGGGCGTTTCCAGCACCTTGGGGATGTCCACGAGCCGCTCGTCGGTCATGATCCGCCGGAACGGCTCGTCGCCCAGCGTCCCCTCGCCGATTCCCGCGTGGCGGTCTTTTTTGCTGCCGAGCGGGTTCTGGGAGTCGTTGAGGTGGAAGAGGCGCAGCCGCTCCAGCCCGATGGTGTCGTCGAAGCGCGTCATCACCCCGTCGTAATCCTCGCGCAGGTCGTAGCCGGCGGAGTATGCATGGCAGGTGTCCAGGCACACGCCCATCCGGTGGCGCTGGTTGGGCGAGATGAGCTCGATCATCTGCGCCAGCTCCTCGAACGTCGCCCCCAGCACGCGCCCCGCCCCCGCCGTCGTCTCCAGCAGCACCAGGGTGGAGCCCGGCACCTCCTCCAGCGCCTGCTCGATCAGCGCGGCGTTCTGGGCCAGGCCGCGCGGCTTGTCGTCGTCGGTGGCGTTGCCGGGATGGGTGACCAGCGCGTCCAGCCCCAGCCGCTCGGCGCGCCTCAGCTCGCCTCTAAAGGCATCCAGCGAGCGGTCGCGCAGCACGGGATCGGCCGTGGCCAGGTTGATCAGGTACGAGTCGTGGGCGTTGGTGAAGCCGATCTGCCGCAGCGCCACCCCGTCGCGGAAGCGCGCGGCTTCCTCGTCGTTCACCTCCACCTCGGCCCAGCGGTTAGGCTGCTTGGTAAAGATCTGGATGGCGGTCGCCCCGATCTCCTGCGCCCTCTCCGGCGCGTTGCGGCACCCGCCGGCCGTCGATACGTGAGCTCCGAGCAGCATCCTCTCCGTGTCTCTGTGTCTCTGGGTGAGCCCCCGCCGTTCAGCCGGCGCGCTCGATCTGCTTGCGGTGGTGCTCCATGTGGATGCCCACGAAGCGCAGCACCTTGATGGGCTCCACCTTGCCGAAGTACGGGTGCGTGAGACCGGCGCACCCCTGCAGCCGCGCGGCGGCCAGCTCGCGCACGAACGTCTCGCCCTGCTCGCGCAGCGCCCGCAGCGCCTCGTCGCGGCCCGCGCGCACTTCCCTGGGGCGCAGCTCGCGCGGCGCGGGCGCGCGCACGGGGAACGAGCGGTGGAAGAGGATGTGGGGGAGGAGGATCCAACGCGTGAGGGTGCGGCGCCAGGTAGCCATCTTCAGCTCCATCGCGCGCCCCTCGCGCAGCTCCACCAGCAGCGCCTCGTACGAGCGGGTGAGGTGCTCCGTCACCTGCGCGGGGGTCCACTTCCCCTCGGCCCACGGCCGCTCCCACGCGTCGGCGCTCAGGCGCGCCGCGGTGTCGAGGTACGCGGCCAGGGCGACTTCGTGCTCGTCGGCGGCGGCGTCCCAGCGGGCCTGGCTGCGCGGCGAGACACCGGATGGCGTGGGCATCGCGGGGCTTTGTTGGGGGAGGGTCAGGGGTGCTTCAGCCAGCTCTCGATCCGCTCGACGGGCTCGCTCAGCTTCCAGCCGCGCGAGCGCCACCCGCGCACGCGCGCCAGCAGCTCATCCACCGAGCACTCGTTCTGGGCTCCGGGGGCCAGGTAGGCCCCCGCCGGCCACTCCGTCGTCCTCAGCACCCCGCCCTCGGGGCGGTGGAGGAGGACGACGAAGCCCTCCTCGCCGCCCGGGTCGGCGGCGTGGAAGGCGAGGGTGTCGCTCAACGCGCCGTGCCGGCGATGTCCGGGCCGCGCAGGATGATGGGATCGTTCCCCACGCGCGCGCCGGGGACCACGCCGTCCACCGCCATGGCCGCGAACAGGAGCGCCAAGTAGAGGAGCGAGTTGCGGTACAGAGTCCACGCGGGCTGCGTGAAGTTGGCGGCCTTCATCACCCGCCGCACGTCGCGCAGGAACCACAGCCCCAGCACCGCCGCGGACACGCCGTACACCGCGCCCAGCCCGCCATAGGTGACCGGCGCCAGCGTCACGGGGATCATGAGCAGCGTGTAGAAGAGCATCTGCCGCATCGTCTCGCGCTCGCCCCACACGTTGGGCGCCATGGGCACGCCCACGCGGCCGTAGTCCTTCTGCTTCACCAGCGCCAGCGCCCAGAAGTGCGGCGGGGTCCAGAAGAAGACGATCAGGAACAGGTACGCGGCCGTGAGCGTGACCTCGCCCGTGGCGGCGGCCCACCCCACCAGCGGCGGGAACGCGCCCGCCGCCCCGCCGATGACGATGTTCTGCGGCGAGGTGCGCTTGAGCCAGCGGGTGTAGATGAAGACGTAGTAGAGGAGGCCGGCCAGGGCGAGCCCCGCGCTCATCAGGTTGACGAAAAGCGCGAACACGGCGAACGCGGCCGTGCCCAGCACCAGCCCAAAGCCCAGCACGTGCCCCGGCGACATCCGCCCGCTGGGGATGGGGCGCAGCTTGGTGCGAGGCATGTGGGCGTCGATGTCGCGATCGATGAACATGTTGATCGCGTTGGCGCCGCCGGCCATCAGGTAGCCGCCCAGCATCGTCCACAGCACCACGGCGAGGCTGGGCCACCCCCGCAGAGCGATGAACATGGGCGTGACGGTGGTCACCAGCAGCAGCGAGATGATGCGCGGCTTGGTGAGCGTCACGTAGTCGCGCAGGAGCTGGCGCACGCCGGCACCGCCCTGCCGCTGCGCCGCGATTCCGGCGCGCTGCGTTGCGGTGGTCATCTCGGCGTCAGCCGGGGGAGCGGCGTTTATGGTATCGGGCATCAGGTCGCGGACTGGCCCGCCGCCCCCTGGGGAACGGCGCGCCTTCAGTGGGCCGCGCGCGACGGATGGCGGGCGCGGACGTGCGCAAATATACACCCCGCACGCACGTGCGCCACCCCGATCCGTTACAGTCCGGCGGCCTCCCCACGCCCTGGCGGGGGATTCCCCCACACCCGCCGTTCGCCCCCGAAGGTGTGCTTCCGCAACCACTTGCGCGGGACGGCGGCGGCGGGTACCGTTTGGGCTCCGCGCGCGGCACCCTGGCCCGAGCTCCATCCGATGCTATCGCTTTCCGCTTTCGCCCGCTTCGCGTGGGGCGTGCTCGCCTACAACGTGGCCGTGGTGCTGTGGGGCGCCTTCGTCCGCGCCACCGGCTCCGGCGCCGGGTGCGGCCGCCACTGGCCGATGTGCAACGGCGAGGTGGCGCCCCAGCTCGCCTCCACCCACACGATGATCGAGTTCGTCCACCGCGCCACCAGCGGCATCGCGCTGCTGCTGGTGCTGGGGATGCTCGCGTGGGCGTGGCGCGCCTTCCCGCGCGGCCACCTGGTGCGGCGCGGAGCCGTGCTCTCCACCAGCTTCGTCGTCGCCGAGGCGCTGCTGGGTGCCGGCCTGGTGCTGTTCGAGCTGGTGGCGGACGACAAGTCGGCGGCGCGGGCGTTCTCCATGTCCGCGCACCTGGTGAACACCTTCCTCCTGCTGGGCTCCCTCACGCTTACGGGGTGGTGGGCCTCGGGCGGCGGGGCGGTGCGCGTGAGGAAGCAGGGTGCACTGGGCGCCGTGCTCCTCACCGCGGTGGGCGCCACGATCCTGGTGGGCGCCACCGGGGCCGTGACCGCGCTGGGCGACACGCTCTTCCCCAAGACGGACATGGGCTTCCGGGTCTCGTCCACCGCCCACTTCCTGGAGCGGCTGCGCATCGTGCACCCGCTCCTTGCCCTCGTCACCAGCGTCTACATCACCGCGGTGGGCTGGATGGTGCGCCGCGCCCGCCCCAGCCCCACCACGCGCCGCCTCGCCACCCTGCTGACCTCCCTCTTCACGCTGCAGGTGGCCGCCGGCGTCGTCAACATCGTGCTGCGCGTGCCGATCTGGATGCAGCTCACCCACCTGTTCCTGGCCGACTGCGTGTGGATCGCCCTGGTCCTCACCGCCGCCTCCGCCCTGGCCCACGAGCCCGCGGAGGAGCGCGCCCCCGGGTCTGCCTCTTGCACAGCCCCGCAGCCCCAAGCTCAGGTGTAGCAACAGAAACTGCAATCCCACACGGAGGCACGGAGACACAGAGAGAATCGCTCCTCCGTGTCTCCGTGTGAGCCATTTCAGGAGGTCGGGACGTGGCGACGATGGCGGATCCGCGCAGCGCCGAGCAGGGGGCCGCGCGCACGAACGTGGGGAAGAACGAGCGCATCCTCTCCGTGCTGGGAGGGGGGGCGCTGGCGGTGCTGGCGCTGCGGCGGAAAGGGGTGCCGGGCGTGGTGATGGGAGCCGCGGGCGCGGCGCTGCTGGAGCGCGGGCTCACGGGGCACTGCCGCGTGTACGGCGCGCTCGGTATCGACCGCTCGCAGGGCCCGGCGCGCGGGGCGAAGCCGGACGAGGACGGCTTCCGGGGCTCGGCGCGCACCGCCATCAACCGCCCCGCGCGGGAGCTCTACGACTTCTGGCGCGACTTCACCAACGCGCCCCGCTTCCGCGAGAGCATCACCCGCGTGGAGATCCTGGACGAGTCCACCTCGCGCTGGACGGCGGCGGGCACGATGGGGCGCTCGTTCCAGTGGAACTCGCAGCTGGTGGAGGACCGCCCGGGGGAGTACATCGCCTGGGAATCGGTGCCGCCGTCGGACCTGCCCAACCGCGGCTCCGTGCGCTTCGTGCCCTTTGGCGACGGCACGCAGGCGGAGGTACACTACACGGTGGAGATCGAGCGCCCCGGCGGCGTGGTGGGACAGGCCATCCTGGGCCTCCTGCACCCCAAGCCACAGGCGATGATGGAGGACGAGCTGCGCTCCTTCCGCGAGCTGATGGAGTCCGGCGCGGCCGGGAAGCGGGAGCTCCAGTGACGGCGGACGCGCGCCCCCGCGGCGCCTTCCAGGACCTGCGCGAGTCGTTCGACACACCGCGCCTCCCCGCCCCGCCAGCGTCCGGCGGCTCGGGCCCGCGCGCCAACTCCGTGGCGTGGGCGCACGCCGCGTTCTTTGTGGCGGGCGGCATCTGGCCCATCGTGTCGCTGCGCTCCTTCGAGGCGGTCACGGGCCCCAAAGTGGACGGCTGGCTGGTGAAGACCGTCGGCGGCCTGCTGGCGGCGGCGGGCGCGGCGATCGGCTCGGCGGCGGCGGCGCGGCGCGTGACGCCCGAGATCGCCATGCTGGGCGCCGGGTGCGCCGCCACCCTCGCCGCCATCGACATCGTGTACGTGTCGCGCCGCCGCATCCCGCCCGTCTACCTGCTCGACGCCGCCGCCGAGATCGGCCTCATCGCCGCGTGGGCATCCGTGGCGGACGACCTGGACCGCTGAAGACCGATGGCAGAATACACGCTGGTGGTGGAAAAGACGGGCGATCAGCGGATGGACGCCGCCGCCAAGGCGGAGCGCTACCGGACCGTCGCCGAGCAGATCCGCGCGACGCTGGAGGGCGAGCGCGACCTGCTGGCGGGCATGACCTCCATCGTCTGCCTGCTCCACAATGCCTTCCCCTACTACTTCTGGACCGGCTTCTACCGCCGCGTCGCGGAGGGCATGCTCCTCGTGGGCCCCTACCAGGGGACGATGGGCTGCCTCTGGATCCCCTTCGAGCGCGGCGTGTGCGGCACCGCGGCGCGCGAGGAGCGCACGGTGATCGTGGATGACGTGAACGCCTTCCCCGGCCACATCGCCTGCGACTCCGCCTCCGCCTCGGAGATCGTCGTCCCGGTCTTCGACGCCGCCGACCGCCTGATCGCCGTCCTCGACGTGGACAGCACCCTCCCCGCCGCCTTCGACGAAGTGGACCGCGAGCACCTCGAATCCATCGTCATGCTCCTGCGCGGCAAGGAAGCGCTCCCGGTCGTCCTCGCCTGACCAGACTACTGGGTAGAGCTGCCTCTGTACCCATGTGCGCAATCCGGGGTATCTAATAGAGGGAACCGTCCTCGTCGCTTCATCTGCCGAACTCCGTGCCCGAGCATTTTCGGCCTTACCGGCGCGGACCGAAGCTGGACTCGCGCATCGAGGTCCAGGAACTCTGGACGGAGAGATCGCCATGCCGCTGATGCTCGACCCTCCCATTTACGAGAGCGTAACCGACGACGAGCTCGAAACGCGCCTCCGCGAGTCTGCGGACACGTAGCGGGAACCTCACACAGAGACACGGAGGCACAGAGACGACTTCATCTCGGTGCCTCCGTGTCTCTGTGTGAGCCCATTCAGAGCATGAAGAGCGCGAGAACCATCAGCGCGAGCACCGTCCCACCCAGCACCGCCCCGTACGCGACCAGCACGGCGGCGTACTTGAGCAGGGTAACGGGCCAGCGCTGGCGGTATACGCGCTTCATCGCCAGCAGCAGGTAGCCCATCAGGAGCGCCGTCAGCACGAAGTTCCGTGACGGCACCGACGGCATCGCCAGCCCGGCCGCGAGCACCACGAACGCGAACGCCTGGACGTGAAGCGCGAACACGAAGTGCTCCACGTACAGCCGCCGCTGCGGCAGGTACAGCAGGTGAAGCAGCAGCGCGAAGGCGGGGACGAGGAGGAAGGCCGCGCGCGGCGCGTTCGCCTGGAAGCTGCGGAGCTGCACGCGCAGCCCTTCCACCGGGCCCAGCGCGTTTACCTCGTCCTGCTGGCGGAGGATGCGCCGGCTCAGCGGGCGCGTCCAGGCGGGAGCGCCCACGGTGTCGATCTTCAGGTCCACCACCTTGGGAGTCTCGCCCGGGTGCCGCGCCTGCCACTGGCGGAGCGCCGGCGCGGCGTTGCGGACCACGCGGTCCGCATCGGTGACCCACGACACGAACACGAAGAAGATGATGCTCGCCAGCAGGTAGAGGCGGAACGGGGCCACGTAGCGCGCGATGCGCCCGGCCGTGTACTCCTCGGTGAGGAAGCCGGGGCGCAGGAAGAGCGCCGCCAGGGTGCGCGGCAGCGCGCCGTTGAGGGCGAACTGGTCGTCCAGCGTTTCGCGCACGATGCGCCGCACGGACACCAGCCGCTCCGCGTTGCGCTGGCCGCAGCGGGGGCAGAACTGGTCGTCCACCCAGGTGCCGCAGTTGGGGCACGGGCGCGCGGGCGGGCCCGTGCGGGGGGGCTGGGCGCTTTCCTGGGCGACGGGAGACGGCAGGCTCATGGCGGCGCCTGGGCGGTGTGGACGGGCACGGGAGCGGGAGATGCCGGTCTCGTGCCGCGGGGCACGATGCCTGCGCAGGGGCGGCCCACCCTTCCGCCGGGACCCCGCCGGCGGGCCAGGACCCCGACAGGAGACTACGATGGGCGACACGAGCGTGATGAAGGTAAGCTCCCAGAACTCCCCGCGCGGCGAAGAGGGCCAGAAGTACCTGGCCACCGGCATCACGCTCTCCATGCGCATGTGGGAAGACCAGGAGCCGGGCGGCGACAAGGAGCCCCGCGCCCGCGACTACGAGACGGTGGGCTACGTGATCCGCGGCCGGGCCGAGCTCCACACCGAGGGCCAGGTGCTCATCCTGGAGCCGGGCGACTCGTGGACGGTGCCCCGCGGCGCCACCCACACCTACGTCATCCTGGACACCTTTACGGCGGTGGAAGTCACTCACCCGCCCTTCCAGGTGCACGGCCGGGACGCATAAATCTCACACGGAGGCACAGAGACACGGAGAGAAGCAAACAACTCCTCTGTGTCTCTGTGCCTCCGTGTGAGTTACTTTGGTGCTTATGACCGACGGACCCCGCATCCTGCGCGCGCTCCTCCGCGTGCCGCTCTTCTACAAGATCCTCATCGCCAACGCCGCGCTCGTGCTCTTTGGCGCGCTGCTGGGCAGCACGCTCACGGCCTCGTACGTGCGCGCCATGCCGCGCGGCTCCATCGTGGACCTGGCGAGCGCCTTCGCGGTGGCCGGCGTGGGCGCCACCGTGCTGGTGAACGCCGTCATCCTGCGCCTGGCGCTGCAGCCGCTGGAGCTGCTGGAGCGAAGCGCCGCCCGCGTGCAGGCCGGCGACCTGGACGCCCGCGCCCCCCTCTCGCCCATGGCCGACCGCGAGCTGGAGCAGCTCACCCGCACCTTCAACGGCTCGCTGGACGTCGCCGCGGCCTACCGCGAGCGGCTGCGCGAGGTGGCGGCGCGCGCGCTGTACGCGGCCGAAGAGGAGCGGAAGCGCATCGCCCGCGAGCTCCACGACGAGACGGCGCAGCTCCTGGCCGTGCTCCTCATCCGCATCCGCGTGGTCCGCAACGCGTCGGACCCGGAGGCGCTGGAGGTGCTGCTGGACGAGATGCGGCGCGAGATCGGCGCGGCGCTGGAAGGGGTGCGCCGCTTCGCCCGCGGGCTGCGCCCCCCGGCGCTGGACGAGCTGGGGCTGATCCCCGCCATCGAGTCGCACATCCGCTCCGTGGCCGAGGTCGCCGGCTTCCCCGTGCGGCTGGACGCGGAAGGGGTGGACTGCGCGCTTTCGCCCGAAGCGGAGCTTGCGGTGTACAGGATCGTGCAGGAAGCGCTCTCCAACGTGGTCCGCCACGCGGGCGCCGCGAGCGCGCTGGTCCGCATCGAGCGCGAGCCCGAGCAGCTGGTGGTGTGCGTGGAGGATGACGGGCGCGGCTTCGACGTGGCGCGGGTGCGCAACGCCGGCGGGCTGGGATTGTTCGGGATGAGCGAGCGCGCCGCCTACCTGGGCGGCCGCGTGGACATCAGGAGCACCCCCGGCGGCGGCACCCGCGTCCGCGCGGAGATCCCGCTGAGCGCCGCCGCGAGCTGACTCCCCGTGCCTGCTTGCGGGATAGCGGTTATATTCGCGCCAGACCGTCAACGTTTCTGGAGGAAGGGATGAGCT
>DASVSA010000261.1:0-2910 GCA_036388335.1 Longimicrobium sp.
GCCCCAGCGCGATGCGCGGGAGCGTGCGCAGGTTCAGGTCGTTCACGTCGCGGCCGCCGCGTCCACGCCCCGGGCCCACGCCTTCGCTGCCGAAGCGCAGGTCGCCGGTGAGCGCGATGCGCCCGCGCGGGCCCTGCACTAGGCGCGTGAGCTCGGTGACGGGGACGGCGAAGTTCAGGTTCTGCCCCTCGGAGAGCACGCTCACGCTCACGCCGATCACCTCGCCGCGCATGTTCAGCACCGGCCCGCCCGACGAGCCGTGGCTGATCGGCGCGCTGATCTGCACCAGCGTGCGGCCCTGCAGCTGGCGGATGGCGCTGACAATGCCGGTGGAGACGGTGTTGGAGAGCCCCTCGGGCGCCCCGATCACCACCACCGCTTCGCCCACCTCGGGGAGCGCCCGGGCCAGGTTCAGCGTGGCCGGCGGGTTGGTGATGCGCGGGAGGATGGCCAGGTCGGCCGTGGGCCCGCCCACCGCCTCGGCGTAGGTGGCGGTGCCCAGCCGGCGCTCGTCCTGGGTGACCGCCTCCACGCGCGCCGAGTTCTGCACCACGTGGCGGTTGGTGGCGATGCGGCCGTCGGACAGGAAGAAGCCGCTGCCCAGGCCGGTCTTGCGGCCGGCGGCGTTGTAGGTGTTGAGCGTGATCACCGCCGGGCTGGCGCGCCGGGTGATGCCGACCACGTCGGGCTGGGCCTGCGCGCGCGTCGCGGGAAGGGCGAGCGCGAGCGCGGCTAGGGCGGTCGTGGTGAAGTGCCGGGAATTCATCGCTGGGAACTCCGAAGGGCGGACAGGCGGGAAGGGATGAGGGACGACAGCCCCCAATGTGCGCGTCCGGGGCCGAGCCGTCCAGATGCAAGGTTGAGTCCGGTCTAGAAACTCTGGGTCAAGAAACTCAGGGAAGTGCATGCACGAGCGAGATCGGGCGATTCCACGTCTCGCGGATGGAAATACGGTACCGGATGCACGCCAGAATTCCGGAGGCCGATCGAAGAGCAGCGTACGCGCGCTGTGGCCAAGCAGCCGCGGAGTGGTGCGGAGGACGCGAGCGGCGGCTCAGGTACCGGTAAATCCGCCCGAAGTTGATCGCTATCGCCCGCAGGAAGCCGTACTGACGAGCCGCGCAGAGCCCGCGCGTGCGCAGTTTGCCGTTCCGGCACGGCGCCTTGAACTGCCTCATCGTGGCCTCGACGTTGGCTCGAAGCGTCCGTCGCTCTTCCGGGAGCGTCTCGATGCGCCGGTGCCGTGCCTGCCGCAGCACGTCCGCCTCCTCGAAGTAGAAGGTGCGGCCGTGCGAGCGAAGCTTCGCCGGACACGCCGCTGCCATGGGACACCCGGCACAGGCCGCGGCCGCGAACTCCGCCTTGTAGTGGAGCTGGGCCAACTGGCCGGGGACAGTGTGCCCCGCGGCGCAGCGGACATGCAGGAATCCCGCTTCGTCGCGCTCGATCCGCATCGGGGCCTGGGGCGTGATCCCGCAGATCCCGGTCTGCACGGCCGCAATCCCGAGCGCGGCCTCCAGCTTGTCGTTCTCCGCGCTGCCGTAGGTGCCGTCGGTGTGCAGCTCCCGCAGCGCGGGCGTCTTCCGGTGCATCTCCAGAAGGCGATCGTGGAGGATCCCGCCGTCGTCCTGGTTGTTCGGCGCCACGGCGACGTCGGTGATCAGACGCAGTTCCTCCGCCGGGTCGGCCGTCTCGGTGGCGTGGAGGACGAAGCCGTGGTAGCCCTCGTCCTCCTTCTTGTGGTAGGTCGCCGTGGGATCGTCGGGAGACTGCAGCGAGTCGCTGCCGATCTCTTTCCCCGCACGAACCACGATCTTCTCCTCCACCCGCGTGAACTGCTCCGCGAAAACGCGGCGGACGATCCCGTGGATCTCGCGCGAGCCGTAGCCGGTCTCCAGCGCCTCGCACATCCAGGCGTAGAGCTGGCCCAGGCGCTCCAACGCCGCACGCAGCTCGCTGCGGCGCAGCCGGTGGACGAACTGTCCGGACGTCTTCGCCTCCACGTACGGTGCGAACCGTGCCTGGTGCTCCGCCTGGTCGGCCTCGCCGAGCACGCGCCACATCCGCAGCGCCACCTCCACCAGCAGCTCGATGCGGGTGTACTCCCGCAGGTTCGAGCCGAGCTGGGTCGAGTCGCACCGCTGGATCTCGCCCTTGAGATCGAATCGCTCCAGCGCGTCCTCGCTGAGATGGTCGAAGACGGCCTGGAACTTGTCCTGCCCGGTCTGCGCCATCCAGTCGCGCAGCCGCCGCTGGAAGTTGAACAGGGTTGCCCGGCAGAACGGCTCCTCGTCCAGGCTCCACAGGCCCAGCGCGGCGCGCACCTTCAGGTCGAAGGCGACGCGGTCCAGCAGCTCCTCGAAGGTCCAGTCGTTCATGTGCTGCAGGATCATCGCCCCGATCAGCACGTTGACCGGCGCGTTGGGCCGGCTCGCCGGCGCGTCGGCGTAGAGCTCGGTGAATAGCGCTTCCGGAATCCGGCAGAAGACCTCCGTATAGAACGCGTACTCCTTCGACTCGCGCAGCCGCTTGAGCAACTCCGGGCTCAGCTGCGTCTCGACGCCGAAGCAGTCCTGTTGCCGATGGGTCTCGTTGGTGCGGAACACGGCGCGCGGCTCCAAAGGGCGAACGGAAAGGGCGTTGTCCACACTGTGTAATTTAATATCCGTTCGCACATCCTGCAAGGATTTCGTACACACCTCTCCCCAAGGCTTTTTAGACCGGACTCAAAAACAACCTGGGAGAGGGACCGGGACTCGCTTCGCTCGCGGCTAGTTCGGATTGAAGCCGATGCGGTGGTGTGCGTCCTCGGCGCCGCGGGCCCTCACCCTGCCGCTTCGCGGCTGTCCCTCTCCCAAAACAACCTGAGTCCGGTCTAGAAACTCTGGGTCAAGAAACTCAGGGAAGTGC
>DASVSA010000262.1:0-18271 GCA_036388335.1 Longimicrobium sp.
TCGGCGGGGCGTTCGTGGTGGTGGCCCGCCTGCTTCGGGCCCGCGACGGCGCGGTGCTCGGCGCCAGCCGGCTTCCCGCCCGCGACTCCGCGGCGCTGCTGGCGGCGCTCGACGCCGTCTCCGAGAGGTCGCGCGCCTGGAGCGGCAAGCTCCTCCCCGAGAGCGGCGACGACGCGCGGCGGGGCACGCGCCACATGGGAGCCCTGCGCGCGTACTCGGACGGGGTGCGCGCGCTGCGCATCTCCCGCGACACCGCCCGCGGGCTCGCGGCACTCGACCGCGCCGTGGCCCTGGACCCCGGCTTCGCCCTCGCTCACCGCCAGCGCGGGCTGGCCCTCTACTGCGCCGGTTCCCGCGACGCCGCGGCACGGGCATTCACCGCCGCCTACTCCAGCCGTTCCCGCCTCACCCCCCGCGAGTGGTACCACACCCTCGCCGAGTACAACCTCGTCGTCCGCAACGACCCGCCGCGCGCCGCCGCCGTCTACCGGATGCTCCAGGACCGCTTTCCTCACACAGAGACACGGAGGCACGGAGAACCAAGTCGTTCTCCGTGCCTCCGTGTCTCTGTGTGAGCCCGCTTTTATCTGTTCGACAGCGCCTGGAAGCTCTCGGCCCGCCTCAGGTACTGCTGGGCGGCGTCGCGGCGTCCCGCCATCTCCTGCCCGGCGGCGAGGGCCGAGAAGGTGTAGAAGTAGTGCATCGGGATGTTGCGCGTGGCGTCGTCGGTCCAGTGGGGCCGGTCCTCCAGGCCGTGGAACTGGAACACCTCGTTCACCAGCCGCTGGTTGCGCTCCACGTTCAGGTACGCGCCCAGCACGGCGGAGTAGTTCTGCCCCGCCGGCATGGGCAGCGCGCCGGCCGCGTCCTGCGCGTTCACCAGCTTGAACACCATCCCCTGCCGCTCGATGAAGGGGTACAGGTTCAGGTCGAACTGCACGTTGGTGGTGCCGGCGAAGTAGATCGGCCGGTCGCCCCACGCGCCCTTGATCATGGTGAGGAGGAACTGGTCCGCCGGCAGGATGGGCTTCTGCGCCGGGATCACGGCCTGGATCCCACGCGCCTCGAAGACCATCTCCTGCGGCGTGTAGAACGCCCCCTGGTTCACCACCGCCGAGATCTGCTCGTCGGTAAGCGGCAGGATGCTGCGCGTGGGGGCCCGGCGCCCGTCGTAGAACTTGGGCGAGGTGGCCGGGTCGAACGCGCGCTGGCAGATGATGCGCGTGGGGTCCTCGGCGGCCTGCCCCGGGCGCTCGCACGGCTTGGTGATGTCGCGCAGCTGCCGCGCGTACCAGTCCGTGTTCAGGTACGAGAGCACGATCACCGTCACGTCGCGCCTCACCCCCTCCACCTCCTGCACGTACCAGAGGGGGAAGGTGTCGTTGTCGCCGTTGGTGAAGAGAACGCCGTACGGCTCCACCGACTGCAGCATGTTGTAGGCGAAGTCGCGCGCCGTGTAGTCGTTGCGGCGCGAGGCGTACGGCCAGTTGAGCACGAGCGGGATGGCCCCCAGCAGCAGGATGGGCGCCGCCACGTACGCGGACTTGCGCCGCCCGCCCAGCGCCTCGGCCAGCTGCATCCACAGCACCGTGAGCCCGATCCCCGCCCACAGGCCCCACAGGGAGAACGAGACCAGGAAGAAGTAGTCGCGCTCGCGCACCTCGCTCAGGTCTGGGCTCAGGTTGTGGGCGCGCACCTGCATGAACCCGTACTTGAAGTTCATGTAGAACACGAGGCCCACCGAGAGCGTGCCGAAGAGGGTGGCGATGTAGGCGAAGCTCTTCCGGTCGCGCCGGTAGTGCTCCATGGCGCCGAAGCCGCCCAGCGCCAGGAAGATCATGGTGACGAAGATCCGCCCCGCGCCGAAGTACCCGTCCGCGCCGCCGATGGAGCGCGCCCACTGCCAGTCGAAGTACTGGAAGTAGTTGGCCATCTGCGCCGTGAAGGGCGCCTGGCGGTCGGTGACCGGGGGCTTCTGGTACTGGTCGCGGGCCAGCGCGGCGAACAGGTCCTTGCACTCGCCCGGCAGGTGGATCTTGCCGAAGCCCACCACGCTGATGATCGCGGAGCTGAGGTTGGGGCACGATGGCGCCGCCTCGTTGATCACCGGCTGCAGGTTGCTGCGGATGGGCAGGAACAGGTGCACCGAAAGGCCCAGCATCCCGAACAGCGCCGCGAAGGCGTAGATCCGCCAGTTGGCGAACACGCGCGGCTTCACCATGGCGAAGAACACGGCCAGCGCGGGCGCGGCCAGGAACGCCATCAGGTGGTTGCCCACCGAGAGCGCCAGGATGAACGCGATGAGCACCAGCGCGTTGTCGTCGTGCCACTGCTTCCCGCGGGCGGCGCGCGTCCCCCGGCCGCCATGGCTCTCCACGTGGTCGCGCCACAGGAAGGCGATCCACGTCATCACGCCGATGGTGAACAGCGAGACGGTGTACACCTTCTCGTTCACCGTGGCCTGGCTCCACACCGTGTACGCCGTGGCCGAGATCAGCACCGACACCGCCGCCCCGCCGTGCCGGTACAGCGCCCGCTCGGTGAAGGTGGTGAGCACCCTGTGAACCACCAGGTACCAGAAGAACATCGTCCCCGCCGTCATGAAGGCGGAGAAGAGGTTGACCCGCACCGCCGGCGACAGCCCGAACGGCGAAAGGAGCACCTCCCACGCGCGCGCCAGCACCACGAACAGCGGGTTCCCGGGCGGATGGGGGATGCCCATGATGTGGGCGGTGGCGATGTACTCGCTGGTGTCCCAGAACCAGGTGGTGGGGCCCAGCGTGATGGCGTACAGCGCGAACACCACGGAGGCGGCCGCCAGCGCGTGAAGGTACGGCGGGCGCGGCGTTGCCGGCTCGACGGCCGGGGGCGCGGAGACGGGCGTCTGCGCGGTCGGGGCGACTTGGCTCATGGACCTGTGGCCGGTCGGTACGGGATGATCGGAAAAACTCTCGAAAATAGCCAAATGGAAGGGGATAGGGAACAGGGGTCATGAAAATCTAAGGAAACACGGGGCTCACACAGAGACACAGAGGCACGGAGACGACTTCATCCCCGTGCCTCTGTGTCCCTGTGTGAGCCCAGCCGTTTACATCAGCTCGGCTTGGTCAGCGTGAAGGTGTACGAGCCGCTGCCGCTGTAGGAAGAGACCACCCAGCGGTAGTACGAAGCGCCCGTGCCGCTGTAGTTGATGTTCTCGGTGGAGGAAGCGCTCTCCGACCGGGCGACCACCACCCACGACGAGCCGTTCCACTTCTGCAGCACCAGGTCGAAGTCGGTGCCCGTGGGGCCCTGCAGCGCGCCGATGTGCGAGCCGGCGGCGGCGCTGTAGTAGTACGTGCCGTTCGGCTGGATGGCCGAGGCCCCGGTGCCGCTCAGGGTGCCCGTGTAGGTGGTGCCGGTGGCCGGCGGAGGCGTGGTCGTCTCGGTGGTGAGCAGCGAGAAGAGCAGCTTGTTGGGCGAGCCGGTGCCCAGGCTCGTCACCTTGCCGGAGGTGGCGGTGGTGACGAGGGCGTTGGTCACCGCCGCCGGCGACGCGGACGGAGTGCCCTGCAGGTACAGCGCGGCCACGCCCGCCACGTGCGGCGAAGCCATCGAGGTGCCGCTGATGGTGTTGGTGGCGGTGTTACCCGTGTACCACGCGGAGGTGATGTTGTTGCCCGGGGCGAAGATGTCCAGGCAGCTGCCGAAGTTGCTGAACGAGGCGCGCGCGTCCGTGTTGGTGGTGGCGCCCACCGTGATGGCCGCCGCCGCGCGCGCCGGCGACACGTTGCAGGCGTTCTGGTTCTCGTTGCCCGCGGCAACCACCACCGTCACGCCCGCGTTCACCATCCGCTGGATGGCGTCGTCGGTGGCCTGGCTCGCGCCGCCGCCCAGCGACATGTTGGCCGCCGCCGGCTTCACGTGGTTCTGCGCGACCCAGTCCATCCCGGCGATCACGCCGGAGTTGGTGCCGCTGCCCGCGCAGTCCAGCACGCGGATGCCGTAGAGCTTGGCGCCCTTGGCCACGCCGTAGCTGTTGCCGCCCACGGTGCCGGCCACGTGAGTGCCGTGCCCGTTGCAGTCGTCGGCCGCGCCGCCGTCCACCGCGTCGTAGCCGCTCACCGCGCGGCTCACGCCATTGGTGATGAACTCGGCGTGCGCGAAGCGGATGCCGGTGTCGATGATGTAGACGTTCACACCCGCGCCGGTGGGGGTGTAGTTGTAGGTGCCGTTGAGCGGCAGGGCGCGCTGGTCGCTGCGGTCCAGGCCCCAGGTGGCGTTGCTCTGGGTGGTGGTGGCCTGCACCCGGGCGTCCTGCTCGATGTAGTCCACGTTCGGGTTGTTGCGCAGCGCGTTGAGCTGCCCGGAGTTGAGCTCGGCCGCGAAGCCGGTGAGCGCCGCCGTGTACACGTGGCGCGGGTCCACCTTGGCGATGGCGGCCACGGAGCGCGGATCGGCGCCTTCCTTGAGCACCACTACGTACGAGCCCTCGATCGCGCGGCTGGCGGCGGGGCGGACGGCGACCGGGGAGCTCGCCACCGGAGACTCCGGCTGGTCGGAGCAGGCGGCGAGTGCAGCGAGGACTGCGGTTGCGGCGAGGGGCTTGAAGCGCATCAGTTCACCTGAGGGGGTGGTGTGTGCCGGGCGCCCTCCTGGCGGCCCGGAAGTACTCTCGGCAGCTCGTGCGACGCCGCCGATGAAGCAGCCGCGCTCACACGTCCATCCTGCTACCCCCCTCTAAGGCATACCCCGGACCGAAATCCACCAAAACATAAACTATACCCCCACAATCACTTACACATTTTACCCCCTCCGCCCACCGCGCGAGAATGGTGCACCATCCGCTCCCGCGCACCACAATGGTGCACCCGCCCTCCCAGTACCCTCTGTCCACGTTCAAGAGTGTGCGCGCCCCTCCTCCGTGTCTCTGTGCCTCCCTGTGAGGCCGCCGTTCCGTTGTTCATGGCAGCGCATTTGCTTTCCATCCACGAGCGAGCCACGCCCACCCGTTCCCGTACCCGAGTGACCGACCTCCACGAGCTTCCCTCCCCGCCGACCGCCCGGGCATCCGCCTCGCGCACGCTGGTGCGCTACGCGGAACGGGCGATGGTGCGCTCGTCGGACGCGGGGCAGATCCCCGGCAACTCCGCGCGGCTGCTGGTGGACGGCACGCAGGCCTTCCCCGCCTGGCTGGAAGCCATCGCGGGAGCGCGCCGCTGGATTCACCTGGAGAACTACATCATCCGCGACGACCTCACCGGCCGTCTCTTCCGGGACGCGCTGGCGGAGAAGGCGCGCGCGGGGATCCCGGTGCGGGTGCTGTACGACTGGGTGGGATGCTGGGCCACGTCGCGCGCGTTCTGGCGCCCCCTCGTGCAGGCCGGGGCCGAGGTGCGCTCCTTCGCCCCGCCCCGCGTGTCGGACCCGCTCCACTTCATGCGGCGCGACCACAGGAAGGTGGTGGCGGTGGACGGCGAGTACGCGTCGGTGGCGGGGATGTGCATCGGAGACGAATGGGCCGGGCTGCCGCACGAGGGGATCGCCGCGTGGCGCGACACGGGCGTGGAGTTCCGCGGCCCGGCCGCCGCCGCCATCGACCGTGCCTTCGCCCGCACCTGGCGCGCCGCCGGCCCCCCGCTCCCGCCGGACGAGGTGCCGGATCCCGCGCAGGTGGAGCCGCGCGGCGACGTGGCGGTGCGCGTGGTGGAGGGCGAGCCCGGCAAGAGCCGCATCTACCGCCTGATGCAGTTCGTGGCGGTGGGCGTGGAGCGGCGCCTGTGGATGACCGACCCCTACTTCGTCCTCCCCCCCGCAATGGTGGAAGCCCTCGCCTCCACCGCGCGCGACGGTGTGGACGTGCGCGTGCTGGTGCCCGCGTACAACAACTGGCCTATCGTAGGGGGGATGTCGCGCGCCGGGTACCGCCCGCTGCTGGAGGCCGGGGTGAGGCTCTTCGAGTGGGAGGGCCCCATGATCCATGCCAAAACGGCGGTGGCGGACGGGATGTGGACCCGCGTGGGCTCCACCAACATGAACCTGGCGTCACTCCTGGGAAACTGGGAGATCGACGTGGCCGTCACCGACCGCGCCTTCGCGGCCGAGGTGGAGGCGCTCTTCCTCTCCGACCTGGAATCGTCGGTGGAGATCGCGCTGCGCACCTCCCCCCTCCCCGGCGCGGAGTTCAAGGAGCGCAGGGCCACCGAGCGCCTGGTGATGACCGACGCCCAGGACCGCCGCCGCCCCGAAGTGGCCACGGCCCGAAAGGCGCGCGCCCGTTCCTACCGGGGCACCGAGGTGGGCCGCATCCTGGGCCGCCTGGCCCGCGCCGGCAGCGTCCTCGCCCGCGCCCTGGTGGGCGAGCGCCTGATCGGGCGCGAGGATACGGGCTGGGTCACGGCGCTGGCCATCCTCCTCCTGCTCCTGTCGGGAGCCGGGATCATGGCCCCGCGCCTGCTCGCCTGGCCCCTGGCGGCCGTCCTCTTCTGGCTGGCGGTAGCCGCCATCGTCCGCCTCGCCTCCCGCGGGCGCCCCGCCGGCTGAAAAGAGGGGCTCACAGGGAGACACGGAGGCACGGAGAACAGCCTGGTTCTCCGTGCCTCTTTGTACCGATGTGAGCCTGATTCAGCTGCAGGGTTGAATAACTCGTTGATGTGCACTATGTTACGTGCACGGAGCGGCGGCGGCGAGCGCGGCTTCCGCAGGATCCCACCCTCGCCGGCTGGTAGTTTCCGCATCATCAGGCAGGTCCGCTGGACCCCGCGGTACCCCCATCAAGGAGGATGCATGGAGTTCAGGACGGCTTGGCCGGTCGCGTTGTTGCTCGGCAGCGTCATGGGCGCCGCCGTGCTCGCCACCGACGGCCCTGACGCACGGAACACGGCGGCGGTGCGCAAGGGGCTTTTCGCCGAGCGCACGGGGCTTTTCGCCACCGAGGCCGATGCCGCCACCGCCTCCGCGAGCTTCGACATCCCCGTGGTGAGGAACGACGCCGTCCAGCGCTTCGTGAGGATCTTCACGGGGAGCCAGCAGGACGAGATGGCACTGTACCTGAAGCGCTCCGGCCGCTACGAAGAGATGATCCGCGGCAAGCTGCGCGACCGCGGGATGCCCGAAGACCTGCTCTACCTCTCGATGATCGAGAGCGGGTTCAACACCAACGCCCGCTCGCGGGTGAGCGCCGTGGGCCTCTGGCAGTTCATGGCCCCCACCGCGCGCGACTACGGCCTTCGCGTGGACTCGTACGTGGACGAGCGGCGCGATCCGGAGCGCTCCACCGACGCCGCCCTGCGCTACCTGACGGACCTCCACAAGCAGTTCGGGGCCTGGTACCTTGCCGCCGCGGCCTACAACACCGGCCAGGGCCGCGTGGAGCGGGTGATGCGCCAGGTGACCGGCCGCGAGAAGGGGAAGGACGGCGACTTCTGGCGCATTCGCCACCGCCTCCCGCGCGAGACGCGCGAGTACGTGCCGCAGATGGTGGCGGCGGCGCTGGTGGCCAAGGAGCCGCACAAGCACGGGCTGGGCAACGTGGAGCGCTGGATGCCGCTGCGCGTGGACTCGGTGGACGTGCCCGGCGGGGTGGAGCTGGAGATCGTGGCCTCGGCCATCGGCTCCACCGAGAAGGAGCTGGTGCGGCTGAACCCGCACCTGGTGCGCAAGATGACGCCCCCGGGGAAGAAGGCCTTCGCGGTGCGCGTGCCCCGTGGCCGCGGCGAGCGCTTCGCCGCCCAGTTCGATCGGGTGAAGGAAGAGGCCGAGGCCCGTGAAGCCGCCCGCGCCGCCGAGCGCCGCGCCGCCGCCAAGCTGGCCGAGGCCAGGCGCGCCGAGACCCGCCGCGCCGAGGCCCGCGTGGCCGCCACGCGCCGCGCCTCCCGCGCCAAGGTCGCCACCCGCGCCCGTGCCCACACGGTGCGCCGCGGCGAGAGCCTGTGGACGGTCGCCCGCCGCAACGGCACCACGGTCGCCCGCCTGCGCCAGGCCAACCGCCTGGGCAGCAGCTCGCGCCTCCGCCCGGGCCAGAAGCTGACCATCCCCCGCGCCCGCTGAGCCTGCTCCGCAGCGCACCGAAGGCCGCCGCTCCCACCCGGAGCGGCGGCCTTCTTCGTTTGCCGGGGCGCGAGAGACTGGCTTAGATTCCGGCCATGCGCTTCATCACACGAGATCCAGGCGAATCGGCTGCAGGTGTCGGCACGCTTCCAGGAGCGAATGAATTCGCCGCTGGGCCTACGCGAAGACCGCCGGCGCGGTCTGTACCCTCCACCGGCGGTGGACCGTGCAGTCCCCGCAGGGGACTTCGCGTGGTTCCAGCGGCGAATTTATTCGCTCCTGGGGGCGCGCCTGTGGCACCAGCGCTCCGCCCGGACATCCATTCGATCCAACACGGCATGTCCGCTGAGCCCCGGCGCGCGCTCCTCGTCTTCCTGGACGGCGTGGGCATCGGCCCGGCGGACGCGGCGACGAACCCGTTCGCCGCCGCCCGACTGCCGCGCATCCGGGAGCTGCTGGGCGGCCAGCTTCCCGTGGCCGACGCGCTGGACGCGGCCGGGCGCATCGTATCGGAGCGCGCCGTACTCGCCGCCGCGGACGCCACGCTGGGCATGGAAGGGCTCCCGCAGAGCGGCACCGGGCAGACGACGCTGCTCACCGGGCGCAACGCGGCGGCGCTGTACGGACGGCACTTCGGCCCCTGGGTGCCCACGGGGCTGCGCGAGATGCTGGCCGCGGAGAACCTGCTGGTGCGCGCGCGGCGGGGCGGGCGGGCCGCGGCCTTCGCCAACGCGTACCCGGTGGCGCTGATCGAGGCGGACCCGCGCATCTTCCGCCGCCCCGCCGCGCCGCCGCTTGCCGCCCGCGCCGCCGGCGTCCTCACCCGCGACGTGCCCCAGCTGGCGGCGGGCGAGGCGGTTGCCTCCTCCATCACCAACCACCGCTGGCGCGAGCGGACCGAAGAGGTGGCGCCGGTGACCGCCGAACAGGCCGGCCGCAACCTGGCCGCCATCGCCGCCACGGCCGAGGTGACGCTCTTCGCCCACTACGACACCGACTACGCCGGCCATCGCGGCGGGATGGAGGGCGCCGTGGCCGCGCTGGAGCGGGTGGACGCCTTCCTGGGCGGGCTGGTGGACGCGCTCGCCCCGGACACGCTCCTGGTGGTCTCCAGCGACCACGGCAACGTGGAAGACGTGAACGACGGCCATACCCTGAATCCAGTGCCCGTGCTGGCGCTGGGCCCCGGCCGCGGGGCGCTGGCGGAGCGCATCCGCTCCATCGCGGACGTTACGCCGGCCATCCTGGCCCTGCTTGGCATCCCAACCGATCCCGATCCGTGAGCTCATCACCCATCCGCGCCGTCCTCTACGACTTCGACGGCACGCTGGCGGACAGCACCGAGCTGATCATGCGCTGCTACCGCCACACCATGGCCACGCACCTGGACGCGTGCCCGCCGGACGAGGAGTGGCTGAGCGGCTTCGGCACGCCGCTGGCCGACCAGATCGCCCGCTTCGCCCGCACCCCGGACGAGGCCGCCGCCATGCTGGACACCTACCGCACGCACCAGGACGAGCTCTTCGAGGCCGAGCTGCGCCCCTTCCCCGGCGCGGAGGAGGTGCTGGCCGAGCTGTCCCGCCGTGGCGTCGCGCTGGCGATCGTAACCAGCCGCCTGCGCCGCGCCACCCTGCGCGGCCTGGACGTATGCGGCCTATCGCGCCACTTCCCGGTCATCGTCACCCCGGAGGACGTGGAGAACGCCAAGCCCCACCCGGACCCGGTGCTCCTCGCCCTCCGGCACCTGGGCGCCACCCCCGCCGAGGCGCTCTTCGTGGGCGACTCCCCCCACGACATCGCCGCCGGCCGCGCCGCCGGTACCCGCACCGCGGGCGTCCTCTGGGGGCCCTTCCCGCGCGCCGCCCTGGAAGAAGCGGCCCCGGACTACCTGCTCACGCGGCAGGACGAGGTGCTCGGCCTCCTGTAAAGGCGGGGGAACGGGGAACGGGGAACGGTAAACCCAGGTGGTTACCATTCCCCGTTCCCCGTTCCCCATTCCCCGCCTTTTGCGCACTCCGCCCGCCCCCGCTATCTTGCCGCGCCGCGCGCCCGGAACGCGGCCCTTTCTTCTTCTCGAACCGTCTTCTGGACAGGAGCTGACCGTATGCGGATGCTCGTGCTCGGCGCGGGCCTGCAGGGTTCTGCGTGTGCCTACGACCTGCTGGCCAACACGGACCACGAGGTGGTGATCGCCGACCTCAACGTCGACGCGCTTCCCGCCTTCCTGCACCCGTACATCGGCGGGCGCCTGGCCGTGCAGCGGGTGGACGCCAACGACCGCACTGGCATCCGCGACACCATGGAAGGCGTGTCGGCGGTGATGAGCGCCTTCCCGTACTACTTCAACCTGGGGATGGCGGTGGCGGCGGTGGACTCCGGCGCGCACTTCTGCGACCTGGGCGGCAACACCGAGATCGTTCTCCAGCAGAAGGGTCTCCACGAGCGCGCGCGGGAGAAGGGGCTCAGCGTGATCCCGGACTGCGGGCTGGCGCCGGGGATGGTCAACATCCTGGCCGAGCACGGCATCCGCAGCCTGGACACCACCCGCGCCGTGCGCATCTACGTGGGCGGCCTCCCGCAGAACCCGCAGCCCCCGCTCAACTACCAGATCGTGTACTCGCTGGAAGGGGTGCTGGACTACTACACCACCCTGTCCTGGGTGCTGCGCGACGGGAAGCCGATGCAGGTGGCGGCGCTCAGCGAGATCGAGGAGCTCCCCTTCACGGGCGCGGGCACGCTGGAAGCCTTCCACACCGCAGGCGGCCTCTCGGCGATGGCGCAGCGCTACGAGGGCCAGATCCCCTCGATGGAGTACAAGACGCTCCGCTACCCCGGCCACGCCAAGGCCATGGAGACCATCCGCGACCTGGGCCTGCTGGGCCTGGAGCCGGTGGACGTGAAGGGCCAGAAGGTGGCGCCGCGCGACCTGTTCATCTCCGTCGTGGGCCCCAAGCTGCGCAAGGACTACCGCGAGAGCCCGGACCTGGTGGCGCTCCGCGTGGAAGCCGAGGGCGACAAGGACGGCGTCCCCACCCTCATGCGCTGGGACCTGCTCGACCGCTTCGATCCGCAGACGGGGATCACGGCCATGATGAGGACCACGGGCTTCTCCCTGGCCATCACCGCCGCCCTCCAGGCCGCCGGCGACATCGAGCCCGGCGTCTGGACCCCCGACGAGTGCATGCCCGCCGCCGCATACATCGACGCCCTGGCCCAGCGCAACATCGTGATCCACGAGCATCGCCTCGCGCCTCGGTAAAAAGAAGCTCACACAGAGACACAGAGGCACAGAGAAGAACTTCTTCTCTGTGCCTCTGTGTCTCTGTGTGAGCCCAGTTTTTTAGGTGCGGAACTCGCTCACGAGATCCCGCATCTGCTGCGCCGCGTGGAGGAGCTCGGCGCTGGAGGCGGACATCTCCTGCGTGGCGGCCGACTGCTCTTCGGCGGCGGCGGATACCTCCTCGGCGCTGGCGGCGTGGGACTCGGAGGTGCTGGCCACCTCGGCCACCGCGGCCTCAACGCCGTCCATCGCGGAGCGGTTGCGCTCAACCGCCTCCTGCACCTGCCCGGCGGCCAGCCGCACTCCATCGACGGCGGCGAGGATCTGCTCCAGCGCGCTGTCTGCGCCCTTGGAGACGTGCTCCACGTCGGCCACCTTGGTCTGGCCCTGCGCCATGGTGCCCACCACGCCCGTGATGCGCGAGCGGATGGCGCCCACGTTCTGAGCGACCTCCTGGGCGGCGCGCGCCGAGCCCTCGGCCAGCTTGCGCACCTCCTCGGCCACCACCGCGAAGCCGCGGCCGTGCTCGCCGGCGCGGGCGGCCTCGATGGCGGCGTTGAGGGCCAGCAGGTTGGTCTGCCGCGCGATCCCGGTGATCGTCTCCACGAAGCGGTCGATCTGCACCGAGGTCTGCTCCAGCTCCGTCACCTGGTTGGCCGAGGTCTGCACCACCTCGCGGATCTCCAGCAGCCGCTGGAGCGCGGTGGAGACCTCTTTGCGGCTCCCCGCCGCCACCAGGTAGATCTGCTCGCTGAGCCCGCTCACCATCAGCGAGGCGTTGGCGATCTCGCCGGCGCCGCGCTTCATCTCGCCCAGCGCGTCCTGCGCCGCCTGCAGGCCGTGCGACTGGCTCTCGGCGCCGCTGGCGATCCCCACCATGGCGGTGGCCACCTCGCCGCTGGAAGCCGCCACCTCCTCGCTGATGCTCGAAAGGTCCGAGGCGAAGGCGGAGATGCGCTCGGCGGTGGTCACCGTCTGCCCCACGATGTGGCGGAGCTTGGTGGCCATCCCGTCGAACGCGGCGGAGAGCGCCGCGAACTCGCGCTTCATCGCCGTGCGGCCGGTGTGGTTGAGCCGCAGGTCGCCCGCGCCCAGCATCTCGGCCGAGCCCATGAGCTGCGCCATGGGCAGGGTGATGCTGCGCACCGTGGCGCGCACCGCCACCAGCGCCAGCAGCCCCGCCGTGAGCGAGAGCGTCAGCAGGATGGCCTTGCGCTTCCAGGCGTCGTCGCGGAGCTGCTGTAATGTGGCGGTCACCTTCTGCGCCTGGCGCGCGCTCACGCGGCGGATGGCGCCCTGCAGCTGCTCGGTGCGCGGGCGCACGGCGGCCACGCGGCGAAGCGCGCCGTCGCGGTCGCCCACGTCGGCCTGGGCGTGGGCCAGCGCGTACTCCACCTCGATCTGCGAGTGGAGCTCGTCGATGGCGGCAACCTCCTGCTGCTCGGAGATGCTGAGGTTCTCCAGGTCGCGGTAGCGGCGGCGCTGCTGGTGCGCCTCGCGCCCCTGCCGCGCGAACGACTGCTCCACGGCCGGCGACGGGCTCAGCAGGTAGCGCTCGCCCGCGTTCATCTGCCCCAGGATCAGCGACTCCAGCGAGGTGCCGATCTCCGAGCTCTGCTGGAGCGAGCCGAGCTGCGACTCCGCGTTGCTCACGATGCGGTCGATGGTGAACCAGCTGAACGCGGCGCCGGAAAGGATCAGCACGCACAGCGAGATGCCGAACACCCAGAGCTGCTCCTGCAGCGTGCGGAACGGCGAGAAGCCTCGGCGCGGGGGCGCGGGCGGACGGCGCTCCGGCCCCGGGATGGGAACGACACGCGCGGGCGCGGCGGCGGGAGGTTCGGGCGCGGTAGCCAGGGCGGCACCGTGCGACCCCTGGGAAAAGGGCGCGGTCATGTACGCGGGAGCTTGCTGGGGGAAGGGCGGGTATGGCGCATTCTATCCAGTCTGATGAACGATTGTCAACGCGGCGGGCGCCGCCGCACGGCCGGCATCCGCTTCGCCGCCGCGCGAAAACCGGCGCGCGGGCAGACGGGCTGCGCGCGGCGCGGTCGCTGGGCTTGAGTGCGGGGATGCGGAACGGCCTGGTGCGTCCTGGGAGGATGAACAACTGTACGCCCCCCATCCTCGATTTGTCAACCATCGTTGCCCCCCGCGCCGGGGGCGGCTACGTTCGGCCCATGCTTCATTTTAGCACCCTCGATACAAGCGCGCGCAAAGCGCCATGAGCGACCCGATATCCGCCGCGCAGGCCGAAGAAGAGGCCCACAGCAAGGCGTACGACCCCAATCTCCTGCGGCGCCTCGTCCGCTACCTGGGCCCGTACCGCGGCCAGGTGGCGGTGACGCTGCTGCTGCTGGTGGTGCAGTCCGCCACGCAGCTGGCTGGGCCGTGGCTCACCAAGGTGGCGCTTGACGACGCGATCCCGGCGCGCGACGTCCGGCTCCTGCTGATGCTCACCGGGGCGTACGCGCTCTCGCTGGTGGTGGGCTTCCTGTGCGAGTACGGGCAGACGCTGCTCACCACCTGGCTGGGGCAGCGGGTGATGTTCGACCTGCGCACGGAGGTGTTCACCCACCTGCAGCGCCTTTCCCTGCGCTACTTCGACCGCAACCCGGTGGGGCGGCTGATGACGCGGGTGACCAACGACGTGGAGCAGCTGAACGAAGCCTTCTCGTCGGGGATCGTCACCGTGTTCGGCGACATCTTCACCCTGGTGTTCATCCTGGGCGCCATGGTGAGGCTCGATTGGCGGCTGGCGCTGGTCACCTTCACCGTGCTGCCGCTGGTGGGAGTGGCCACCTTCGTCTTCCGCGCGCTGATCCGCTCGGCGTACCGCGACATCCGCGTGCGGCTGGCGCGCATCAACTCCAACCTGCAGGAGAGCGTCACGGGCGTGAGGGTCCTGCAGCTCTTCGGGCGCGAGCGGGAGGCGACCGAGCGCTTCGGCGTCATCAACCGCGACCACCTGGACGCCAACCTGCGCTCCATCACCTACTACGCGCTCTTCTTCCCCGTCATCGAGGTGCTTACCGCGGCGGCGCTGGCGCTGATCCTGTGGTACGGCGGGGGCCAGACGCTGCAGGGCGCGATGACGGTGGGCACGGTGGCCGCCTTCCTCCAGTACACGCGCCGCTTCTTCCGCCCGCTGCAGGACCTGAGCGAGAAGTACAACATCCTGCAGGCGGCGATGGCGTCGTCCGAGCGCATCTTCGAGCTGCTGGACACGGAGCCGGAGATCCGCGACGCGGCCTCCGCGCTCCGCCTGCCGTCGCCCGGGCGCGGCGAGATCGAGTTCCGCGACGTCTGGTTCCGCTACGGCGAGGGGTCGGGCGAGGGCGAGGCGGACCCGCAGTGGGTCCTGCGCGGCGTGTCGTTCCGCGCGGCGCCGGGGGAGCGGGTGGCCATCGTGGGGGCCACGGGTGCGGGCAAGAGCACCATCATCAACCTGCTGATGAGGTTCTACGACCCGCAGCGGGGGGAGATCCTGTTCGACGGGGTGCCCGTTTCGCGCGTGACGGTGAAGGAGCTGCGCGACCGCATCTCGCTGGTGCTGCAGGACGTCTTCCTCTTCAGCGAAGACGTGCAGCGCAACATCCGCCTGGGCCGCGACGACATCCCCGACGAGGCCGTGCGCGCCGCCGCCGCGCGGGTGGGCGCCGACCGCTTCGTGGAGCGCCTGCCAGACGGGTACGCGCAGCCGCTGGGCGAGCGCGGCACCTCGCTCTCGGTGGGCGAGCGGCAGCTCGTGAGCTTCGCGCGGGCCCTGGCCTTCGACCCGCAGGTGCTGGTGCTGGACGAGGCCACCTCGTCGGTCGATTCGGAGCTGGAGGCGCAGATCGACGAGGCGCTGCAGACGCTGATGCAGGGGCGCACCTCGCTGGTGATCGCCCACCGCCTCTCCACCATCCAGCACGCCGACCAGATCCTGGTGCTTCACCACGGCGAGCTGCGCGAGCGCGGCACCCACGCCGAGCTCCTCCGCCGCGGCGGCCTCTACGCGCGGCTGTATGAGCTGCAGTTCGTGCGTTCGGTGGTCGGCTGAACTTGCCTCACACAGAGACACAGAGAGGAATGACGATGATTTCCTGGGATCAGCTGCCCGACGATGCGCGGGTGTGGATTTTCGCGGCGGCCCGCCCGCTCGCGGAGGCGGAGAGCGCGCCGCTGCTGCGGGGCGTGGACGGGTTCATCGAGGGGTGGGCGGCGCACGGGGCGCCGGTGCGGGGCGCGCGCGACTGGCGCCACGGCCGCTTCCTGCTGGTGGGCGCCGACGAGCGGGCGACGGGCGTCTCCGGGTGCTCCATCGACTCGCTCTTCCACGCCCTCGCCGCCGCCGAGGCGGAGACCGGCGTCTCGCTGCGCGACTCCTCCCTCGTCTTCTATCGCGACGCGGCCGGCGAGATCCGCTCGGTGCCCCGCCCCGAGTTCCGCCGCCTCGCCGCCGCCGGCGAAGTCACCGACGACACCCCCGTCTTCGACAACACCGTGACCACGGCCGGCGAGGTGCGCGCGGGCCGCTGGGAGACCCGCCTGCGCGACTCCTGGCACGCCCGAGCGTTCCCCCGCTAAAAGCAGGGCTCACACAGAGACACAGAGGCACAGAGAAAGATGCTTTTTCCCTGTGCCTCTGTGTCTCTGTGTGAGATTCTATTTGCGGACGACCGGCTCCGGCCCGCGGCGCACGATCTCTTCCATGCGCCCCACGAAGGTGTCGTCGCCCGCGCGGCTCTCGCCGAAGAGGCCGTCGCCGTTGTCGCCGGCCTTGCGGGCGGGGGCGTAGAGGTTGAGCCACAGGTCGAAGCGCTCGCCCATGCGCAGGCATGCGTAGAAGTAGTTGCCCCGCTCCGCCTTGCTGAGCAGGAACAGGTCGGCGAGCACGGCGCTGATGGAGAACCAGAACATGATGAAGCCCTTCACCCCATCGAGCAGCAGCTTGATGTGGAAGAGGATCAGGTCCCGGATCAGGACCAGGGCGCGGACGTTCCGGTGAGTCATCTTCGATTCTCTGTGCGAGCGGGTGGACCTGCCGACCCGTGCTGGTACGGAGGAGCAGAGTAGCGGGTTTCAGCAGTCCGCGGCGACGGCGGCTCCGAGCGGGATGCCGACGAGCGCGATGCCGTCGGTGAGCTCGCTGCGCACCCGGCTGATCACCAGGAGTGCGGCGAGGGTGGAGACGGTGCCGCCCAGCGCGCCGCGCAGGGCGCGCTCGGGCTGCGCGCAGCGCCCGCGGTAGTCGGGGAAACCCGCGCCCATCCCCCCCAGGATCATCGCCCCGCCGCCCGCTCCCAGCATCATCGGGAGGAAGCTGTCGCTGCCGGTCGCGCCGACCAGCGTTGCCCCCAGCGCCGCGCCGCCAAAGAATCCCGCCGCCATGCCGCCCGCCGCCGTGAGCGTCCGGTGGGCGATGCGCGTCTCCGGGGTGCCCCGCGGTCGCGGCGACTGAAAGACGGTGTCGCGCGCCGGCACCAGTGGCTCGGGGCGACGCTGGGCGGCGGCGGGGAGCGCGAGGGAGAGGAGGGCGAGCAGGGGGAGGGCCGTTTTCATCTCGCGCGGGGAGAGGGGAGCTACTGGCGGACGTCCACGATCAGGCGGTTGGGCGACGGCACCACGAGAACGCGGTAGGGGTTGGGAGACTGCACACCCATCACGATCTCCACCTGCGCCTCGAAGTCGCAGATGATCTCCACCTCGCGCAGCACGGGGGTGCGCGGGACGATCTGGCGCTGCTGGATCGTGGCGCGGCCCGCGCCGTCGTGCGCCTGCGCCGACCGCATCCGCACCACCAGGAAGCCCTGCCCCGCCACCGCGACCGGATCGCCCGAGCCGCAGGCGCGCACCGGCGAGTCCACGTACTCCACCTGGTACGGCGGCACCGGGTCGTCCCCGAAGTCGAGCACGAGGCGGTCGAAGCCGGCGTTGTTGCCCACCCGCATCTCGCGCAGGGTAGAGGTCCCGCCCCCCTCGCGGCCGCCCTGGCGGGTCGATGCGCTCCACTCCGGCTGGCCCGGCGGGTTGCCCGGCTGCGCGGCGGGGGCCGGCGTCGTGTCTGCCGGGGCCACGGCGGCGGCGGGCGCGGCGGGGGTGGTGTCCACGAAGGCGGGGGCGCGGAACTCGCCCGTGTCCGTGGCGGCCAGCCCGGTGGTGGTGTCCGCGCCGGAAGTCTCGGCGCGGCGGCGCTCGGTGGCCTCGCGCAGCTCGCCCCCGCCCCCGCCGCACGCGGCCAGCAGCAGGAGGAGGGCACCGAGGGTGGCACGCTGCGTATCGATCATCATCCGCCTGTCGTTTGCATGGTGGCCGCGGCGATGCGGCCGCCGCCCGTGTACACGTTGAAGCGCGAGCCCCGGACGAAGCCCGCAAGCGTCATCCCCACCGATTCCGCCAGCTCCACCGCCAGGCTGCTGGGCGCCGACACCGCCGCCAGCACGGGGACGCCCGCGCGCGCCGCCTTCTGCGCCAGCTCGAACGAGAGCCTCCCGCTCGCCAGCACGATCCCGCGCGAGAGCGGCAGCTCGCCGTCCAGCAGCGCGGCGCCCACGAGCTTGTCCAGCGCGTTGTGCCGCCCCACGTCCTCGCGCAGCCGCAGCAGCTCGCCGCCCGGCGTGAAGAGTCCGGCGGCGTGCAGCCCGCCGGTCGCGTCGAAGACGCGTTGGGCTTCGCGCAGCCGTCCTGGAAGCGATTGCAGCACCGACGGCTCGACGACGTCGGTGCCCATCGTTCCTCGCACCTCGGTCAGCGCGAGCACCTCCCCGATGCTGTCGGTGCCGCAGACCCCGCAGGCGGAGGCAGCAGCGGTGACGGTGTCGTGGACGGCATGCGGCAGCCGAGGCGGGGGGTCGGCGAGGGTGACCGTGACGACGTTGAACTCCTGGTCCCGGGTCAGCCGGGTGTCGGTGCAGTAGGCGACCGAGTCCAGAGCCGTGGGGGAGAGGAGCCCTTCGGCGAAGAGCATCCCGGCGGCCA
>DASVSA010000263.1:0-3705 GCA_036388335.1 Longimicrobium sp.
CGGAAGGTGCTGGCCGTGGTGGCGGGCTTCATGGCCGTGCTGGTGGTGCTCGAGATCATCGGGCGGGCGCACCGGCTCCCGCGGGCGCACCAGCGCTGGGCCTGGCTCTTCGTGGGCCTCATCTGCGGGGGCATGCTGGGCAACCTGGGCGAGCGGGCCATCCACTGGGGCGTGACCGACTACCTGTCGTTCCGCTGGGGGCCGTACTGGCTGCCGCCGGGGAACGTGGCCGACATCGCCCTCTTCCTCTCCATCCCGATGGCCGTGCCGGTGATCGTGTTCGAGCTGAGGGGGCGGGCACGGCGCGCCCCGTCGCACCTCCGCGCGGGCTCGTCCGCGCCCGTGCCGCAGCGCTGACCCGGCGCGCCGCCGCTGGCGGCGCGGGCCCGGTGGCGCCTATCTTGGTGCCATCCACAGGGTTCCGGCGGACACGGGAAGGACGATGAGCGCGGATGTGAAGCGCGGGCGGCTGGCGGACATCCTCCGCGAGTGCGGCTCGGTGGTGGTGGGATACAGCGGCGGGGTCGACTCGGTGTTCCTGGCCAAGGTGGCCGTGGACCTGCTCGGCCCCGAGCGCGTGCTGGCCGTGACGGGGAAGAGCGACAGCATCGCGTCGTGGATGGAAGACACGGCGCGCGACGTCGCCGTGCGCTTCGGCATCCCCTGGCTGGAGGTGGAGACGCGGGAGATGGAGGACCCGCGCTACGCCGCCAACCCCAGCAACCGATGCTACTTCTGCAAGAGCGAGCTGTGGGGGCGCTTGGGCGAGGTGGCCCGCGAGCGGGGCTTCGCGGCCGTGCTGGACGGTTCCAACGCGGACGACGTGGGCGACCACCGGCCGGGCGCCGTCGCCGCGAACGAGAACTCCGTGCGCTCGCCGCTCCTGGAGGCGGGGCTCACCAAGGAGGAGATCCGCGCCTGGTCGCGGGAGCTGGGCCTCCCCACCTGGGATCAGCCGGCCGCGCCCTGCCTCGCGTCGCGCCTTCCCTACGGCATCTCCGTCACTCCGCGGCGCCTGCGCCAGGTGGAGGAGGCGGAGGTGGCGCTGCGCGCGCTCGGCTTCCGCGACTTCCGCGTGCGGCACCACGGCGAGGTGGCGCGGCTGGAGGTGCACCCCTCCGAGGCCCCGCGCGTGGTCGGGCACCGCGCGGAGATCGGCGCTGCCATCCGCGCGGCGGGGTTCGGGCGCGCGCTGCTGGACCTGCAGGGGTATCGCCGCGGCGCGCTGAACGAGGGGCTCGGGGCGGGCGAGGTGATGACGCTGGTGCAGATCGGGGGCGCGGCGTGAGCGCGGACGAGCGCGTGGCGCGCGCCGAGCGCCTCCTGGCCGCGCGTGGGTTCGCGGGCGCCGAGGTGTCGGTGGAGGGGCACGAGCGCGAGATCGCGGCGGTGCGCGTGAGGGCCGATGCGTGGGAGCGGCTGGCGGACGACGAGGGCGCGCTGGCCGCGGAGGTGAAGGCGCTGGGCTTCCGCTACGTGGCGCTCGACCTCGCCCCGGCGGAATGACGGTCTACCTGGACTACGCCGCCACCTCCGCCCTCCGCCCGCCGGAGGTGGCGGACGCGATGGCGGCCTACCTGCGCGATGTGGGCGCCACGCCGGGGCGCGCGGGGCACCGCCGGGCCGTGGAGGCGGGGCGTATCGTCTTCCGCTGCCGCCGCGCCCTGGCGCGCCTCTTGGGCGTGCCGGGCGACCCGGGGCGCATCGCCTTCCAGCTCAACGCCACTCACGCGCTCAACGCCGCGCTCTTCGGCGTGCTGCGGCCGGGCGACCGTGTGGTGCGGACGGCGTACGACCACAACTCCGTGCGCCGCCCCGTGGCCGCCCTGGCGCGGCTGGGCGTGGCCGAGACGGTGCTCTCCGGCTTCGCCGACGGGCACTTCGACATGGACGAGGCGGATCGCGCACTGGCGGGCGCGTGCCTCCTCGTCCTTTCGCATGCATCCAACGTCCTGGGCACCGCCGCGCCCGTGGCCGAGCTCGCCGCCCGCGCGCACGCGCATGGCGCGCTCGTGCTGGTGGACGCGGCCCAGAGCGCCGGCCACCTCCCCATCCACGTGGGCGAGATGGGCATCGACCTCCTGGCCTTCACGGGCCACAAGGGCCTCCTGGGGCCGCAGGGCACGGGCGGCCTTTACGTGCGGGAGGGGCTGGAGATCGACCCCCTCTTCTCCGGCGGCACGGGCGCCGAATCGGGCTCGGCCGAGATGCCGGCGGCCATGCCCGACCGGCTGGAGGCGGGGACGCAGAACGGGCCTGGGATCGCGGGGCTCCTGGCGGGCGTGGAGTGGGTGCTCGCGCGGGGCGTGGAGACGATCCACCGGGGCGAGACCGCGCTCAAGGCCCGGCTGCGCGAGCGCCTGGGCGGCATCCCCGGCCTGCGCTTCCTCTCCCCCGCGGCGCCGGACGGGGTGGGGATCGTCACGGTCACGCTGGACGGGGTGGACCCCGCGGAGCTGGCCGCGCGCCTGGACCGCGAGCACGGGGTGATGACGCGCGCGGGCCTCCACTGCGCGCCGGAGGCCCACCGCATCCTGGGCACCGAGGCCACGGGCGCCGTGCGCTTCTCCATCGGCTGGGCCACGACGGAATCCGACATCGACCGCGCCGCCGACGCCGTGGCGGAAACAAGTCAGGCGGGAGCGGGTAGGTAGATGGATATCACACAAGGGCACAGCGACACGGAGCGATGATGGCGAGACGACGGGGCGGCATGTTGGGCGTGGTCGGCATCCTGGCCGTCCTGGCGCTCGCGGTGTGGGTGTTCCGCGACCGCATCCCGGGGCTGGGGGGGCAGCAGAGCGAGGCGGCCAAGCACGTCTCGCCCGAGGCGGCGAAGCAGGCGCAGGAGAAGCTGGCGCGGATGCGCCGGTCGGGAGACACGGTGCACATCAGCGCCGTGGAGTTCACCTCGCTGCTGCGCTACGACCTGGCGGGGCTCACCGGCCCGCTGCGCGACCCGTCGGTCGACTTCGTGGACAACACGCTCAAGCTCACGGGCCGCATCCCCACCAGCCTGCTGCCGCGCTCGCCGGAGCTGGAGCAGGCGCGCCGCTTCCTCCCCGACACGGCGGAGGTGATGGTGAGCGGCTCGCTGCGCACGCTGCGGCCGGGGCGCGCCGCGCTCAACGTGCAGGACGTGTCGTTCGCGCGCTTCCCCGTGCCGGCCACGTACTACCCGCAGGCGCTGCAGGGGCTGGGGCGCCGCGACGAGCCGGGGGCCGAGCCCAACGAGTTCCCCTTCACCCTTCCGCCGGGCGTGGCATCCGCGCAGGTGGAGGGCGGGGAGATGATCCTTACCCCCACGCCAGAGTAGCGGCGCGGCCCGCCCGGACAGGCAGAATCGACTATGGCCCGCATCATGGTGGTGGACGACGAGGACGGCATCCGCCGCGTCCTCGCGCAGCTCTTCGAGTACGAGGACCACGAGGTCCGCACCGCCGCCGGCGCGCAGGAAGCGTACGGCCTGTTCACCGAGTTCCGCCCCGACGTCACCTTCATGGACGTGAAGATGGCGCGGACGGACGGCCTGGAAGCCCTCACCCGCCTGCGCGAGATGGACCCGCAGGCGGTGGTGGTGATGATCAGCGGCCACGGGACCATCGACACGGCCGTCGAGGCTACCCGCCGCGGCGCGTTCGACTTCCTGGAAAAGCCGCTCGATACCGACCGCCTGCTCGTCGTCCTGCGCAACGCGCTGCAGAC
>DASVSA010000264.1:0-9706 GCA_036388335.1 Longimicrobium sp.
TTCCACGTCGGTCCGCTGGACCAGGGATGGTGGCCGGATGGCCTCTACACCGCCCCGACCGACGAGGCGCTGCGCTTCGACGTGGAGCAGACGAAGGCGCTCGGCTTCGGCTTCACGCGCAAGCACATCAAGGTGGAGCCCGCCCGCTGGTACCACCACGCGGACCGCCTGGGGCTCCCCGTCTGGCAGGACATGCCCTGCGGGTGGAACGACACCCCGGAGGCGCGCGGGCACTTCACGCGCGAGCTGGCCGCGATGATGGATGGCCTCCACAACCATCCTTCGGTGATCGTGTGGGTGCCCTTCAACGAGAAGTGGGGCCAGTGGTCGGACGAGGGCACGCGCGTGACCGTAGCGGCGATGCGCGAGGCCGATCCGTCGCGCCTGATCGATGACGCGAGCGGATGGCAGCACACGGGCGCGGGCGACATCATCGACGTCCACCGCTACCAGGGCCCGCAGGCGCTGGCGCCATCGCCCGGCAAGGCGACGGTGGTGGGCGAGTACGGCGGCCTCGGGTACCCCGTGCGCGGCCACCTCTGGCGCGAGAGCGACGAGAACTGGGGCTACGGCGGCGCGTACGAGCAGCGCGAGGAGATGAAGGACCGCTACGACCTCCTCATGCGCCGCATGTACCGGCTGCGCGACACGCACGGGATGAGCGCGGCCGTCTACACGCAGCTCACCGACGTGGAGACGGAGGTCAACGGCCTCTTCAGCTACGACCGCGCCGTCCTCAAGCTGGACCCCGCGCGCCTCGCCGCCGTCAACCGCGGCCTGGCCCCGCTCCTCCTCCCGGAGTACGAGCAGTTCACGGACGCGATCGTCGTGTCCGTGCACCAGGGCACGCCCACCGGGCTTCGCTACACCCTCGACGGCAGCGAGCCGACGGCCCGGAGCCCGCTCTTCCGCCCCTTCACCATCCGCCACGACACCACGGTGCGCGTGAGGGCGTTCGGCGAGGACGGGCAACCCACCGCCGCCCCCGAGGCGCGCATGGAGTACCGCAGGACGCGGGGACGCGCGCCGGCCGAAGCGACGGTCGTCCCCGGGATCGACTACGCGTACTTCCCCGACGACTCCCCGGAGCCGGCCTTCCGCCTGGACTGGCCAGTGCGCTCGTTCCTGGAAGATCTGCCGCAAAACGACGAGCCGGTGCCCGCCGAGCGCGGCACGCTCGCGGACTTCTCCCTCGCCCCGCGCGACCGGGACGAGATGTTCGGCTTCCGGTTCACGGGCTTCCTGCGCGTGCCGGCCACGGGCGTCTACACCTTTTCCGCGCTCTCGGACGACGGGATCGGGCTGTGGATCGGCGAGGAGCGGGTGATGTGGTCGATGGGGCAGTCGCCGGCCACGCAGGAAGACGAGGGGCAGATCGCGCTACGGGCCGGGCTGCACCCGTTCACGCTCAGCTACCACAACGCCTACCCGCCGATGGAGCTGGAGCTGTTCGTCGCCGGGCCGGGGATGCCGCGCCAGCGCGTCCCTTCATCGATGCTGTTCCGCGCCACCGGGGCGCGGTGAGATCCCTTTGCGTGGGTGGGGCGCCCGGGCGGGCGCTTCACCCACGGACGCATTTCGGGGCCGCCCGTCCGGACGGCCCACCCGTGGAGCCCCGCCACCCGGGAGCGTATGAGCTCACTCCGCCATTGCCGCGCACCGCCCCGCCGGGGCCCTCCGCGCGAACCCGCCGGAACCCCGGCGCCGTGCAGGACCCTCCCCGCCGGTAATCACCCGCACCCCCAGAGGGGATCGTCATGAACAGCCCTGTCGTACCCAAGAGCAGGACCGCCGCGAAGGTGCTCTGCGCGGTGGCGTGCCTCGGCTCCTTCGCCCTCGCCGCGCCCGTGGGGCCCGGCGCCGCGCCGCTTGCGGCGCAGGCCACCGGGCAGATCACCGGCACCGTGACGGGCGAGGGCGGCCGTGCCCTCTCCGGCGCCACGGTGGAAGTGGTGGGCGCCGGCCGGCGCACCACCACCGGACCGGACGGACGCTTCACCCTTACCGGGGTCGCCCCCGGCAGCTACACCCTGCGCGTGACGGCGCTGGGCCACTCGCCCGGCACGCGCGCGGTGAGCGTGACGGCGGGCACGCCGGCCACGGTGGCCGTTCAGCTCGGCACGCAGGCCGTGGGGCTCGACTCGCTGGTGGTGGTGGGCTACACCACGCAGAACCGGCGCAACATCTCCGGCGCGGTGTCGTCGCTCCCCACCGAGGCGATCACGGCCCGCAAGGTGGCCACGGTGGAGCAGGCGCTGAAGGGGCGCATCGCGGGCGTCAACATCGTCGCCTCCGGCGAGCCGGGGCGACCGGCGGACGTGGTGATCCGCGGGCAGAACTTCACCACCAACCCGTCGCCGCTGTACGTGGTGGACGGGATGTACCTGCGCCAGAACCCCGGGCTGAACCCGGACGACATCGAATCGGTGCAGGTGCTCAAGGACGCGTCGGCGGCGGCGCAGTACGGCGCGCAGTCGGCCAACGGCGTCATCGTCATCACCACCAAGCGGGGCCGCGCGGGCGAGACGCGCATCGGCTTCCGCTCGTACTACGGCTACCAGGAGGTCCCGCGCCAGCTGGACCTGGCCAACGCGCAGCAGTGGGCCAACCTCACCCGCCAGATCTACACGGGCGCGGGCGAGAAAGTCCCCACGGGCGCGGCGACGCTCAACGGCGTGGACACGGACTGGCAGAACGAGATCTTCCGCGGGGGCAGCATCCAGGACCACAACCTCCAGATCTCCGGCGGCTCCACGGCGGGCAACTACCTGCTGAGCGGCGGCTACCTGCAGGAGAACGGCACGGTGATCGGCACCGGGTTCGAGCGCTTCTCGTTCCGCGTGAACTCCGAGGCGCGCCGCGGCATCCTCACGCTGGGCGAGAACCTTTCCCTGTCGCGCTCGGTGCGCGACAACCTGCGCGGCTCGCCGCTGCTTGAGGCCGTGCGCCTTCCGCCGGTGATCGCGGTGCGCGACCCCGGCACCTCCAGCGGCTACGGCTTCGGGAGCGACGCGGTGCCCACCTTCGGCACCAACGCCGTGGGGCAGCTGGAGCTGGAGAGCAGCACGGACTTCATCAACCAGGTGATCGGCACCGCGTACGCGGGGCTGCGCCTGCGCGACAACCTGAGCTACCGCCTCAACCTGGGGCTCACCTACCAGGACCTCAACTGGCGCAACTTCCGCGGTCAGGGGTCGCTGCGCTACAACAACCCCAACGAGGTCAACCGCTTCACCGACCGGCGCGACAACGCTTCCACCCTGCTGGTAGAGAACCTGCTGACCTTCGACGACGACTTCGGCGACCACGAGATCAACGCCGTGGCCGGGTACACGGAGCAGCGCGACCGCTTCAACCGGCTGGAGGCGTTCCGCCGCAACTACGTGGACGAGGGGCTCCAGCAGATCGACGCGGGCACCTCGGAGCTCAACAACCGCGGCAGCCAGGAAGACGCGGGGCTGCGCTCGTTCCTGGTGCGCGCCAACTACGGCTACGACGGCCGCTACCTCTTCACCGGCACCTTCCGCCGCGACGGCTCGTCTCGGTTCGGCGCGGGCAACCGGTGGGGCAACTTCGGCTCCGTGTCGGCCGGGTGGGTGCTGAGCGAGGAGAGCTTCTTCGGCGGCATCCCGCTGCTGGGCGGCGCGGACTACCTGAAGCTGCGCGCCAGCTACGGGATCCTGGGCAACCAGGACATCGGCAACTACCAGTACGCCGGGCGCGTGGAGGCCAACCGCAGCTACCTGTTCGGCAACAACCTGATCGCCGTGGGGCGCACGCAGCTGGGCCTGGCCAACCCGGACATCAAGTGGCAGGAGGACCACCAGACCAACTTCGGCGCGGACCTCAACCTGCTGGACAACCACCTCTCGTTCTCGGCGGACTACTACATCCGCGAGACGGAGGACATCCTGGTGCCGGCCTCCATCCCGCTGAGCGTGGTGGGCTACCTCAACGCGCCCTACGAGCCGCTGTACGAGCTGGCCCCCACGGTGAACGCGGGGAGCATCCGCACGCGCGGCTTCGAGCTGGGCGCGCAGTACCGCTACCTGCGCGGCGGCTTCCGCCTCACCACGGCGGCCAACCTTGCCACGCTGGACAGCAAGGTCACCTCGCTGGGCCAGGACGGGCAGGCGCTCTCGTACTACGACGAGGGGATCGCGCGCACCGAGGTGGGCGCCCCCGTGAGCTCGTTCTACGTGCGCAAGACGCTGGGGATCTTCCAGAGCGACGCCGAGGTGCAGGCGCACCGGAGCGGCACGGGCAAGGTGCTGCAGCCCGGCGCCAAGGCCGGCGACATCATCTACGCGGACATCAACGAAGACGGCACCATCACCGACGCCGACCGCTACCTGGCCGGCAGCGCGGTGCCCGACTTCGAGGGCGGCCTCTTCTTCGACGGCGGCTTCCGCCGCTTCGACTTCGCCATGGGGCTGCGCGGCGTGTACGGCAACAAGATCTTCAACCGGGTGCGCTACTGGACGGAGCGCATGAACGACCTGGGCAACTACAGCTCGGACCTTCAGCCCTGGACCCCGGAGAACCGCAGCACCACCACGCCGCGCGCCATCTTCGGCCCGGCGGGCGACGAGAACGCCAAGCTGGCCTCGGACCGCTGGCTGGACGACGGCTCGTTCCTGCGCATCCAGAACGTGGAAGTGGGCTACGAGTTCCCCAACGGCTTCACGCGGCGGCTGGGGGTGGGGCTCAACCGGTCGCGGGTGTACCTGAACGTGCAGAACGTCCACACCTTCACCGGCTACCCCAACTGGGACCCGGAAGTCCGGAGCTTCGACAACCCGCTGATCCGCGGCTTCGACGACGGCCGGATCTACCCGAACCCGCGCACGTTCACGATCGGCGTGGACCTGGGCCTGTAGCTCCCTCTCACTACCGAACCGAGCGATGAAAAGACATTGGCTCGTTCCGTCCCTGCTGCTGGCCGCGCTGGCCGGGTGCACGGACCTGGACGTAACGAATCCGAACCAGCAGACCACGGACACGTTCTGGAGGAACCAGAACGACGCCGTGCAGGCGGTGAACGCCAGCTACAACGGCCTTCAGCTGCGCGGGGCGTACGGGCGCTGGCTGGCCTTCGCGTACGACATCCGCGCGGACGTGGGGCAGAGCCGCAGCGGGTGGGGCGAGTTCAGCCAGTTCCACAAGTTCACCCTGGGGAGCTACGACTTCGAGGTGAACACGGAGATCTACGGGCACCACTACCAGGCGATCTTCCGCGCCAACCAGGTGATCGCCAACGCGCCGGGCATCACCATGGACGAGGGGCTGAAGGCGCGCCTGATCGGCGAGGCCAAGTTCATCCGCGGCCTCCTCTACTACAACCTGGCCGTGCTGTACGGCAGCGTGCCGCTGGTGCTGCAGCCCTCCACGGCAAACGACCGCACCCCCAGCGCCACCAACGCGCAGGTGTGGGCGCAGGTGGAGAAGGACTTCTCCGAGGCGCGCGCCGTGCTCCCCACCTCGTACGGCGGGCAGGACCTTGGGCGCGCCACCCAGGGCGCGGCCACGGCCATGCTGGGCAAGGCGTACCTCCAGCAGAGGAAGTGGACCGAGGCGGCCACGGCGTTCGCGCAGGTGGTGGGCTCCGGCCGCTACCAGCTCGTGTCCGACTACGGCAACAACTTCCGGGTGGAGGGCGACAACAACTCCGAGTCCATCTTCGAGGTGCAGTTCGGCGGCCCCGCGCAGCTCAGCTCGGGCACGGTGGGGGTCACCTTCCCGCGCATGGCGGGCCCGTGCGACGTGGGCTTCTGCGACGTGCAGCCCACCGCCTGGTTCGTGTCGCAGTTCGACACGGAGCGCACCGTGGGCGGGCAGGTGGACCCGCGCAAGGACGCGACGATCTTCTACAACCGGCCGGGCGGGATGGACGTGTTCGGCAAGCCGTTCGCCACGCGCTACCCCAACGGGCGCTACAACCTGCCGATCGACAGCACCTTCTTCTGGAAGAAGTACACGGAGCACTACCTGACCGAGCAGGACTGGGACAACGCCATCAACATCAAGGTGGCGCGCCTGGGCGGGGTGCTGCTCCTCCACGCCGAGGCGCTGAACGAGTCCAACCGCCCGGCCGAGGCGCTCCCCTTCCTCAACCAGGTGCGCGCGCGCGCCGGGCTGGCGCCGGTACCCGGCGGGCTGGGCCAGGCGGCGATGAGGGCGCGGATCGAGCACGAGCAGGTGAAGGAGCTCGGGTTCGAGATGGAGCGCTTCATGTACCTCCAGCGGCACGACATGCTCAACTCGGCCGAGGTACGGGCGCACGACCCTGACGAGTTCAAGTTCTTCGTGCCCAACAAGTCCGAGCTGCTGCCGATCCCCACCACGGAGATCGCGCAGAACCCGAACGTGAAGCAGAACCCGGGTTATTAGGCCTCACACAGAGGCACAGAGACACAGAGAGAACCTCTCTCTGTGTCTCTGTGCCTCTGTGTGAGACAACAAACTGGATTGACGATGAAACGCATCCTGCCGTTTCTGCGCGTGGCCTGCTCCGGGCCGGGCGATCCCGATCCGCCGGTCGCGGAGTGCACTTTCACGAACCCGGTCGCGGTGGGGGCGGACCCTTGGGTGGTGAAGCAGGGGGCGATATACTACTCGGTACATTCGCGCGACAACGGGATCTACGTGGCGAAGTCGGACCGGCTCACGCGCGCGTTCAGCGACCCGGTGCGCGTGTGGGCGGCGCCCGATACCGGGTGGAACCGCAGCAACGTCTGGGCGCCCGAGCTTCATTTCATCGACGGGCGCTGGTACGTGTACTACGCGGCGGGGCGCGCGGGGCCGCCCTTCATCCACCAGCGGAGCGGTGTCCTCGAATCGGTGGGCGACGATCCGCAGGGGGGCTACCTGGACCGCGGGATGCTCGATACCGAGCACCTGTGGGCCATCGACGTCAACGTGGCGCGCATCGGAGGCCAGTTGTACGCGGTGTGGTCGGGATGGGAGCGCGACGCGGCTACCGACCGCACGCCCCAGCACCTGTACATCGCCCGCATGTCCAACCCCTGGACCATCGCCACGAGACGCGTGAAGCTGAGCTCGCCCGTGGAGAGCTGGGAGCGCGGCACCGAGCTGGACCTGCAGGAGGGGCCCACCTTCCTGGAGCGCGGCGGCCAGTGGTTCATCATCTACTCCACGCGCGAATCGTGGCTCAGGGAGTACCGCCTGGGGCAGCTCCGCCTGGCGCCCGGCGCGGACCCGCTGGACCCCGCCGGCTGGACGAAGAGCGGGCCGGTGATGGAGGGAACGGACGGGGTGTTCGGCTCCGGCCACGCGAGCTTCACCACCTCGCCCGACGGCACGGAGAGCTGGATCGCCTACCACGCCAAGACGAGCACCACCCCCGGCTGGGACCGCGTCATCCGCCTCCAGAAGTTCGACTGGAACGCGGACAATTCTCCCCGCTTCTCCGCCACCATCCCTTCTGGACAGCCCGTGCAGCTGCCCTCCGGCGAATGCAGGTAAGTTCTCTGTGCCTCTGTGTCTCTGTGTGAGCCCTGTTGACCAGGAGAGCGAACGTGGAGCGGTCCGAGTTCGGAAGGCTTCCCGGCGGCGAGACGGTGGAGGCGTTCACGCTGCGGAACGCGGGGATGGAGGTGCGGGTGATCGGCTTCGGCGGGGCGATCGTGTCGCTGCGTGTGCCGGACCGCGAGGGGAGGATGGGCGACGTGGTGCTGGGCTACGACTCGCTGGGCGGGTACCTGGCGGACGACGCCTACTTCGGGTCGCTGATCGGCCGCTACGCCAACCGCATCCGTGGCGGCCGGTTCTCGCTGGACGGCGAGGTGCACGCGCTGGACGTGAACGACGGCGGCAACCACCTGCACGGCGGGCGGAACGGCTTCCACAAGGCGCTCTGGAGGATGGAGCCGGACGGCGCGGCCCTGCGCCTCACCTACACCAGCGCCCACGGCGAGGAAGGCTACCCCGGCGCCCTGCGCGCCACCGTGGACTACCGCCTCACCGGCGCGGGCGAGCTGGTGATCGACTACGGCGCCACGGCCGACCGGGCTACGCCGGTGAACCTCACCCAGCACTCGTACTTCAACCTCTCCGGCGACCCCACGCGCGACATCCTGGGCCACGAGCTGCAGCTCGCCGCCGGCCACATCACCCCCGTGGACGAGACGCTGATCCCCACCGGCGAGCTGAGGCCGGTGGAGGGCACCGCCTTCGACTTCCGCCACCCCTGCCCCATCGGCGCGCGCATCGGCGACGACGACGAGCAGCTTGCCCGCGCCGGCGGCTACGACCACAACTTCGTGCTGCGCCGCGACGGCGAAGGGCTGGCGATGGCCGCGCGCGTGCACGACCCCGCCTCCGGGCGCACCCTGGAGGTGCACACCACGGAGCCGGGGATCCAGTTCTACTCCGGCAACTTCCTGGACGGCACCACCCTGGGCAAGGACGGGAAGCGCTACGGCCACCGCTGCGGCTTCTGCCTGGAGCCCCAGCACTTCCCCGACTCCCCCAACCGCCCCGAGTTCCCCCCCGTCATCCTCCGCCCCGGCCAGCAGTACTCCACCCGCACCGTCTACCGCTTCGGCACCCACTGAAACAGAAATCTCACACAGAGACACAGAGGCACAGAGAACAGTTCATTTCTGTCAGCGGGCGAACGCGACTCCATCCGGCCCGGCGCCCACGGCGTAGGTGCCGGCGAGGGTGCCGCGCTCCAGGTCCACCGCCGCAACCTGGTTGGTGTCCTGGAGGGTGACGTAGGCGAACCGGCCGTCCGCCGAGATGGTGACGCCCACGGCGGAGGCGCCGGGCACGGCCGCGCGCTCGGTGCGCGTGGCCACGTCGATGATGCGGATGACGCCCGCCATGGGGGCCGTGACCACCGCGCGGCGCCCGTCCGGCGTGAAGGCGATGCGGTACGGCATCCCCGGCGCGGCGAAGGTGCCGGCCACCTCCCACTTCTCCGTGTCCACCACGCTCACCGTGTGGGCCTGGTTGCTCCCCACCCAGAGCTGCTTGCCATCCGGCGACAGCGCGATCCCCTCCACCATCGGCGCCACGCGCAGCACGCGCCCCTGCTTGCGCCCCGCGACGTCGATCTCGGTGACCGTACCCTCCGCGATGTTGGCCGTGTAGGCGCGCCGCCCATCGGCCGAGAGCGCCACCATGTGCGAGGCGCGCTGGCCCGTGGGGATCGCCGTCTCCACCGCGCCGGACGACAGGTCGACCAGCAGCACGGCCTGGTTCGCCTCGGAGGTGACCACGAGCTGGCGGTCGCCCGGGAGGAAGGCCACTCCATGCGGGCGCCGGTACTCGCCCAGCGGGAGGGTGCGCGCCACCGTCCGCGTGCGCAGGTCGATCAGGGAAAGCGACGAGCCCACGTTGGTGCGGTCGCCGTAGTTGGTGACCACGGCCCAGCGCCCGTCGTGCGAAGCCGCCACCTCGTGCGGCCCCACGCCCACGGGGAGGGTGGCGGTCACCCGCCCGTCCGCCGCGCTCAGCAGCGTCACGGTGTTGTCCTGCTTGTTGGCGACGATCACCGTGCCGGCGCCGCCCTGTACCGGCGCGGGCGAGCTCGCCCGCGGAGCGCAGGCGGCGAGGGTGCAGAGGAGGAGGAGCTTGAAGGTGCGCATGGGGCGGCCTCGCGGGGATGGACGGGATACGGCGGCTCGCGCTCAAGCTTCGCGCTCGCGGCGGAGGGGGCAAGAGGCGCGGGGCGGTCGCT
>DASVSA010000265.1:0-21893 GCA_036388335.1 Longimicrobium sp.
CGAGTGCATGGAGGGCGTCCCCCTCACGCTGTCGTACCTGCGCGTGGGCATCGTCGGCGCCGGCTATATTCAACCTCCGCGAGCGCGAGCTGGAGACGCTCCTCGTAGCGCGCTCCGCCAACACCGCCACCGAGGTGCTGCGGGGGGATGGGCCGACGGGCTGACTGCCTGGCTCACACGGAGACACGGAGGCACGGAGACGACTCAACGAGCGGAGAAAAGCCGGGTGCTCATCCTTCGGAGGCTGCTGTGGATCGACTGCACCGCGGGAGCGGTCGCAGGGGTAACGGTCTTCGTGCTGAGCGGGTGGCTCAGCCGCTTGTACGGGTTGCCGCGGGAGATCCTGCTGTTCATGGGCGCGGCCAACCTGCTCTACGCCTCCTACTCGTTCTCCCTCGCCCGCCGGGCCGTGCGGCCGATGTCCCTGATCAAGCTGTTGGTGTTCGCCAACGCGACATGGGTTCTCGTGTGCTTCGGGTTGGCGGTGACGTTCTGGGAGCAAGCTACCGTATTCGGGCTCGCTCACCTGATCGGCGAGGCGCTCATCGTCGGCGGCCTGGCGGCGCTGGAATGGAATCAGCGGCACCGGCTTGCCACCGAGGTGCGGACGGGGGACGGCGTGGCGAGCTGACTGTTTGGCTCACACAAAGGCACAGCGACGACTTCTATGAACTTCGACGTAGCGGCTGGCACGGCCGTCCTCGAACGGACGCCGCACACGCTGCGCGCGATGCTCGGCGGGCTCCCGCCCGCGTGGACCGAGGCGACCGAGGGTCCGGAGACGTGGAGCCCCTACGACATCGTGGGCCACCTGATCCACGGGGAGCGCACCGACTGGATCGTGCGTGCGCAGCTCATCCTCGCCCAGGGCCCGCAGCGCCGATTCACCCCCTTCGACCGCTTCGCCCAGTTCCGCGAGAGCCAGGGGAAGTCAGTGGACGAGCTGCTCGACGAATTCGCACGCCTCAGGGCTGAAAGCCTGAGCACGCTCGCCGGATGGCGCCTGACGGACGCCCAACTCGCCCTGGAGGGGGAGCATCCTGAGTTCGGGCCGGTCACGCTGGGCCAGCTGCTGGCCACCTGGGTCGCGCATGATCTGGGGCACCTGGCACAGGTTGTCCGCGTGATGGCGAAGCAGTACCGCGACGCGGTCGGACCCTGGCGCGTGTATCTGCCCGTTCTGGACCGCTGAACTACCAGGCTCACACGGAGGCACGGAGGCACAGAGATGAAGTCGTCTCCGTGCCTCCGTGTCTCTGTGTGAGCCAAGCTTCTCGAAACCTACGCACGGCGGGCGGGTAGAGGTGAGCTCGTGCCAATCATCGTCACCGCCCAATCCCCGCGCCTCATGCGTGCCCGTTCGGCTATTCTCGCTGAAGCGGCGTAGCCGGCGTGGCCCCGCGAGTGTGTCATCCTTGGCCCCCGAGCTTGGCTTGTTTGAGCTCCTGTTGGAGCCGTATCTACGGGGCCAGGTCCGGGCCGCCGCTCCTTCGCCCTCATGCCGCTCACCCGTGCAAACGATGCGGACGCTGATCTGGGCGATGACGATCGCGCTCCCCTGGGGAGGGTGTACTCCGCCGCGCGTTCCCTCGGGCGCACTCGCGGCCAGGGTGCTCGCGGAGCGGGCGGAGGTGGAGATCGTTCCCATCGAGCTGCCCCTGAACAGCCGGGTAGACAGCGTCGAGATCACCTCGCCGACGCCGGGTGAGATCAGCCTCCTCTACACCTACGATGGCTCCTGCTGGACGGCCACGCCGCTCCCTGCTGCAGCGGTCGACCGCACCGTAACTCGGGACACGGTCGTGTTGAGGATCCTGATGCCGCGCGTGTCCTTCGACACGGCATGCGTGGACGCAGTCATCCCGCATGGATTTCGCGCAGTGGTGAAAGCTGTGCCGCGAGGGAAGTACGTGGTCAGGGTGGCGGAAGGGCGCCGGGACCGCACCCTCGCAGTCCAGGAAGTCCGCGTACAATAGCCAAGGCCGCCGGAACCGATGATTCGCAGCTTCATCTACGACACCCTGATTCTCAGGCTCACCTCGCGGTGGTACGCGGAGGTGCTGAGTCGCGTGCCCGAGGGCGCCGCGCTGCTGGACGTCGGGATCGGCACGGCCGGCGCCCTGCTGGCGAACGCCGATCTGGTGAAGCGGAAGAAGCTGCGCGTGGTGGGGATCGACATCGACGCCGACTACGTTGCGCGCGCCCGGCGGAGACTCGCGGATTCCTCGCTGGCGGGCCGTGCCGAGGTGCGTCTCGAATCCGTGTACGATCACCAGGGGGGGCCCTATGACGCCGTGTACTTCTCCGGCAGCTTCATGCTCCTGCCGGAGCCCGAGCGGGCGCTGCGGCACTCCTGCGCGCTGTTGAGGACGGGCGGGCGGATCTTCTTCACGCAGACGATCCAGGAACAGCCGGCCCGCTGGATGGAGATCCTCAAGCCCATGCTGAAGCGGGTCACCAGCATCGACTTCGGCCACGTGACCTATGCGGACGGGTTCCGCGCGCAGGTCCACGACGCCGGCCTGCAGCTGGAGGAGTTCACCGCCCTGGACCGCCACGCGAGCCGCGCCTCGTACATCGCCGTTGCGAGACCCGCCTGACAGTGCGGTGACAACCTGGCTCACCCAGAGACACAGAGGCACAGAGACGAACCAATCTCTGTGCCTCTGTGTCTCTGTGTGAGTCAAGCGGTTTCGGCCGCCGGCAGGGTGAGCGTGAAGGTGCTCCCCTCGCCCGGCGCGCTGCGGACGGTGAGGTCGCCGCCCATGGCGCGGGCCAGGTCGCGGCTGATGGCCAGGCCCAGGCCCGTGCCCTCGGTGGGGTTGTTGAGGGCGCGCCCCACCTGCACGAAAGGCTCGAAGACCGCCTCCAGCTTGTCCGGCGCGATGCCGATGCCCGTGTCGTGCACGGCGACCTCCACCACGTGGTCCCGGCCGCTCACGGCGACGCGGATGAGGCCGCCGGGGTCCGTGAACTTTACCGCGTTGGAGAGGAGGTTCACCAGGATCTGGCGCAGCTTCTCCTCGTCCGCGTACGCCGCCACCAGGCCGTCGCGCTCCGTGCTCAGCACCAGCGAGCGGGCGCTCACCTGCGGCAGGATCAGCGGCTCCACCGCGGCGACCGCGTCGGCCACGTCCACCACCTGCAGGTCGTAGCGCACGGCGCCCGTCTCCAGGCGGGCGTAGTTGAGCACCTCGTTGATGAGCCCCAGCAGGTGCTTCTGGCTGCGGCGGATGCGCCCCAGCGCCTCGCCCTGCGCCGGCGTCACGGGGCCGTGCACGCCGATCTCGATCAGCTCGGCGTAGCCGTCGATGGCGTTGAGGGGGGTGCGCAGCTCGTGGCTCATCGTCGCCAGGAACTCGCTCTTGCTGCGGTTGGCGCTCTCGGCGTCGGCGCGCGCCCGCTCGGCGTCGCGGAAGAGGCGCGCGTTGTCGATGGCCACCGCCGCGCGCCGCGCCAGGTCCTGCGCCAGCGCCAGGTCGCGCTCGTCGTAGTGGCGCCCGGACTCGGTCATGCACAGGGTGAGCGCCCCCAGGCTGAGGCCGCGCGCGATCAGCGGGACCACCAGGATGGAGGAGAAGCGGAGGGCGCGCAGCAGGCGGAGGTGCTCCTCGCCACGCGCGCCGGCCACGAGCATCTCGTCGGTCACGTGCGGCACGAAGAAGGGCTCGCCGTTGCGCAGCACGTTGGCGTAGCCGCGCTCCGACGCCCAGTCCACCGGGAAGCGGGCGGTGAGCTCCTGGCCCAGCGCCAGCTTCTCCGGGTCGCGGTGCACCACCGTCAGCCGGTGGACGCGCGGGGGCCACTCGCGCGCGGCGGGGTCCTCCACCACGTCCACCGCGCACCAGTCGCCCAGCCGGGGCACCGCCGCGTCGGCCACCGCGCGCAGCGTGGCCTCGTAGTCGAGCGACGCCGAGAGGAGCCGGCTCGCCTCGGCCAGCAGGGCGTCGGCCTCCTGGGTGCGGCGGCGCTCGGTGACGTCCTGGAAGACGAGCGACACCCCGTCCGGCGCCGGGTAGATGCGCGCCTCGGTCCAGCGGTGGATCACGGGGCTGAACGCCTCCACCTGCGTCCCCACCCCCGAGGCGAGCGTGCGCAGGATTGCCTCGAACACCGCGGTCCCGGACGCCGCGGGAAACGCCTCTTCCAGCCGCCGCCCCAGGAGATCTTCCGCGCGCTCCCCCAGGATGAGCTCGGCGCGCGGGTTCACGTAGGTGTAGCGGAGCTCCTGGTCCAGCGCCACGAAGGCATCCTGGATCGTCTCCAGCAGCGCCGCGTGCCGCTCGGCCTGCCGGAGCTCGCCCTCGTGGAGGCGGGCGCGCTCCAGCGCCAGCGCGCACTGTTCCGTGAGGGTGGCGAGGAAGGTGCGCGTGCCGTCGTCGAAGCGTTGCGGCTCGCGGAAGCTGAAGGAGAGCGCCGCCAGCGTCCGGTCGCCCACGGAGGCGGGCGCCGCGGCGAAGGCGACGTATCCCATCCGGTCGAGGTCTTCCATGGCCCCGGGGAACTCCTGCCGCCACTCCTCGGGCGAGCCGATCAGCACCGTCTCGCGCCGCAGCACCGTGTCGGAGAGGGGACGCCCGGGCTCCACGGGGAAGGTGCGGTACCTCTCCGTCACAGCCTGCGTGTAGCCCCAGGTGCGCACGACCTCGAAGTGCGCCGGCCGCCCGTCGGGTCCCGCATGCACCAGCGCCAGCGAGCCGGCGTCGGCACCCATGGCGGCGACGCCCCCTTCCAGGATCACGTCGGCGATCTGCGCGCGGCCCACGGCCTCGTTCAGGCGCGCGGTGAGGCGCTGCAGGCGGCGGGCACGCTCGGCCGCGCGCTCGGCCATCTCGCGCGCCTCCCGCTCCGCGTCCACCAGGCGGGCGCGCTCCAGCGCCTGCGCGCACTGCCTTCCCAGCGCCATGAAGAAGTCGCGGCTCTCGGGCGGAAAGCCGCGCTCGGCCGTGAAGGTGAACGACATCGCCCCGATGGTGTCGCCCGCCACCGTGAGCGGCACCGTGGCCACGGCGCGCGTCGCCATGCTTTCCCACATCCACTCCGCGCCCGGGAAGCGGGCGACGAGCTCCTCGTGGGTCTCCACGAAGAATGCTTCGCCGGTGCGGATGCACTCCGCGGCGGGCCCCGGCGCCGTGAGCGGGAAGCGGGAGTACTCCCCCAGGACGGCGGGGGTGAGCCCCGTCTGCCCCAGGATGGACGCCGCGCTCCCGGCGCCGCGGTCGCGCAGGGCCAGCATCCCGGTGGCCGCCCCCGTCGCCACCACGCCCTGGGCCACCACCACGTCGGCCACCTGGTCCGGGGTGGTGGTGGCGGCCAGCGCCGCCGTCAGCGCCTGCAGCCGCGCCGTGAGGTCGCGCGCCTGCTCCACCTCGCGCCGGGCGAGGACCTGCTCGGTCACGTCCACGCCGTGCGCCAGGATCCCCCACACCTCTCCCGCGGCGTCGGCGATGGGCTGGTAGACGAAGTTGATGTAGTGGAGCGACGGTGGCGCGCCGGGCAAGTTGCTGTAGGCGACCGGCGCCTCGGTGGCCGTGTACGGCTCCCCGGTGCGCCGCACCTCGTCCAGCAGGCCGATGTACCCCTGCGCCGCGAGCTCCGGGAGCGCGTCGCGCGCGGCGAGCCCCACCAGCGGGCGCTCGCCCGTGAGGCGGCGGTAGAGGGGGTTGGCAAGCTCGAAGACGTGGTCCGGCCCCCGCACCACGGCGATGTACGACGCGGCGTTCTGGAAGACGCTCGCCAGGCGCGAGCGCTCCGCCTCCAGCGCCTCCAGCAGCGCCTGGCGCTCCGCCTCCGCGCGCCGCTCCTCGGCGATGCCGCGCAGCTCGATGATCGTCCCCACCGTGCGGTCCCCGTGGCGGATGGGGGACGCGGTGAAGGCCACCGGGTAGAAGTGCCCGTCCTTGTGGACGAACACCTCCTCGCCCTCCTCCCGCATGTTCGCGGGAGCGGCGGCGCCGATGGGGCACTCCTCGATGGGGTAGCGGGTCCCGTCCGGGCGCGTGTGGTGCACCACCTCGTGGAGCGGGCGCCCCTGCACCTCGGCCAGCGTGTAGCCGGTGAGGCGCTCCGCGGCGGAGTTCATGAACGTGCAGTGAAGGCGCTCGTCCATGATGAAGAGCGCCAGCGTAGCGTTCTCCGCCACCGTTTCTAGCTGGCGGCGATAGTGTTCGGTCGGCAATTGCGTGTTCGGCTGGGCGCGCGGCGATCCCCTGAGCGTGTGGGCCTCCTGCCAGTCCCGTGCCCTGAACGGCTGGGCTCACACGGAGACACAGAGGCACGGAGATTAGCTCTTCTCCGTGCCTCTGTGTCTCTGTGTGAGATTCTTCGTCAGCGTGAGGCGAGGCGCTGCCGGACCGTGAAATGGTAGACCGGCTGCTTGTTCTCGATCATCACGTGGAGCATCTCGCGGGCGCGCAGCTCGATGAGAGTGCGGCCCAGCTCGCCCTGCAGCACCTTGGCGTGCTCCTTCCCCAGCTCGTCCAGCGCCTCGGCCTCCATCTGCGCCGCGGCTCCGGCGGCCGGCGCGGGGGCGGCGAAGCGCTCGTGCGAAACGTCCATGGTGGTGCCGAACTCGTGAGCGCTCGCCGTCTGCGAGGCGTAGGAGTTGATCTTCCGCAGCTCCGCCTGGGTGGCGCCGGTGCGCAGCGCGGAGGTCACCTTGATGCGGTAGCGGGGGAGCCCCAGGCTGTCCAGCCGCGCGTGGAAGCGCTGGCCGACCTGCACCAGCAGCGCGCGGGCATCCGGCGTCACGTAGGGCACCGAGTGGTCCATCTTGCGCAGGATCCAGTACTCGGTGCTGTCCCCCAGTGCCACCAGCCGCCCCTGCCTCACGAGCTGCTGGATCTGCGTCTCGCCGTGCGCGCGCACCCCTAGCGACTGCGCGGTCGCCACCTGCGTCCGGTTCACGTCGCGCCGCAGCCACCCGATCTCGCTCGCCCCCAGCGGCTTCCCCCGCGCGAACGCCGCCCTTACCGAGTCCCCCCGCGCCGCGATCCGGGCCCGCAGCGTCGCCGAATCCGCCGCGCTCACCGGCGCCGGCGGGGCGGGAGGCGCGACAGGTGCAGCGGCGGGCGCCTTCTGCACCGAAGCCCGCGGCTCCTCCGGATCGTTGTCCGAATCGTACTCGTGCTCGCCCGGCCCACACGCGGCCAGCATCGCGACCACCAACCATCGCATATCGCGCATCAACCCCTCTCGTCAGTCGTTCCAGTGAAGCCGCCCACGAGGGGCCAGATGCATGCCACGTGGTGCGTAACAAAGGCGTTGGATACCGCCGGGAGGGTTGATAGGGCCAAGAATTGCACCGACTTTCTCCCGGGGATTGCCGGTTCGAGTGCACTCTTACTAGCGTTGAACCCATGAGCACTATCGACGAGATCGCGCAGGCCGTGAGCGGCCTCTCCCCGGAAGAGCTGGCGCGCTTCCGCGAGTGGTTCCGTGGATTCGACGCCGAGGCGTGGGATCACCAGATGGAAGCGGATGTCGCCGCGGGCCGCCTCGACGACCTCGCGGACGAAGCTCTCGCGGAGCTGCGGGCGGGCCGAACTCGCCCCCTGTGAAGCACCACACGACCGCCCGGTTCTGGCAGACATACGACGCCCTGCCGCCGGAAGTCCGGAAGCTGGCCGACGAGAGCTACGCGTTTCTCAAGCGGAATCCGCGACACCCATCGCTGCATCTGAAGAAGGTGGGCCGCTTCTGGTCCGTGCGTGTCGGTATCCATCACCGAGCCCTCGCGGTGCACGAGGGGAGCGATTACGTATGGTTCTGGATCGGGCGTCACGACGAATACGACCGACTCGTCGGGGCGCGCTGATTGGCTCACACAGAGACACAGAGGCACTGAGATAAGTTCTTCTCTGTGCCTCTGTGCCTCTGTGTCTCTGTGTGAGCTATCTGGCTCTGCGGCCTCGCCACGCACGGAAGCGGCGCAGGGAGAGGGACAGGCCGGTCCAGACCAGGAAAGCGGCGCCGAGGGAGACGATGCCGGCCAGCGTCTGGCCGGGGATGCCGAGGACCTCGCCGGTGTGGGCGAAGCGGAGGATGGAGCGCAGGCGGCGGCCGGGGGAGGTGGCGGTGAAGGACTCCCACTTCACCTCGCGGCCCGTGGCGCGGTCCAGGGTGAGCGACGCGCGCTTCTGGGGCTCGCCGCCGCTGCCGCGGTCGATGCTGAAGACGAACGGCGCGTCGGGCTTCTTCGGCAGGTTCAGCGTGATGATGCGCCAGCCGGGGACGCGCTCCGTCACGCGCGGCCAGAACGCATCCACGCCCGCGAGCGCCACGGCCGGCGCAACGGGCTCGCCACCCGGCCGGCCGCCGCCCTCGGCGGGCGGGGGAGGGGCTTCGCCCACGGCGCGGTACACGAGGCTGGAGGCCCAGGGGTACGAGATCACCACGCCGGAGAGCACGACGAAGAAGAGCGGGATCGCGGACCAGAAGCCGATGGTGTTGTGCCAGTTGAAGTCGCGCGCCTTGGGGCGCAGTCCGCGGCGGAACCAGGTGATGCTGCGCAGCATCCGCCGGCTCCACTCGCTGGGCCACCACAGGTAGAAGCCGCTCACCACCAGGAAGAGGAAGGCCAGGTTGCTGGCGCCCGTCACCATCTTCCCCAGCGCGCGCCGCTCCTCGCCCGCGCCCAGCCAGCGATGAAGGTCGGTGACCTTGCGGAAGAAGGCGCGCACGCCGGTCCCTCCCTGCCCCAGCACCTCGCCCGTGTACGCGCTGGCGAACACGGTGCGCTCCCGCCCGAACGCCACCTGCACCGGCATGTCCCGCCCCGCGCGCCAGGTGAGCGCCGTGGGCGCCCCCTTCTCCGTCTTCAGCACCCGCTCCACCAGCACCGCCGGCGGCAGGCGCTGCGCCGCGGCCGAGGGCGGCGCCGCTTCCAGCGACCTCATGTCGGCCCAGAGGGTGATCTGCCGCTGGTAGGTAAGGAGCACGCCCGTCACGGACATGATCAGCACCACGACTCCCGCGAACACGCCCGCGGCGAGGTGGCACCAGAAAACCAGGCTACGAAATCTCTTCATCATCTTCGGAAAAGGATTTCACACGGAGGCACAGAGGCACGGAGAAAGCCTTCTCTCCGTGTCTCTGTGCCTCTGTGTGAGACCAGTTGTCACCGGCGTGTAGTCAGCGACACGCGCACCGTGCGCGACGCGCCCGGCATGATGTTGTTGTTGCCGTGCGAGGTGGCGTAGTAGCGCTCGTCGAAGAGGTTCTCGACGTTCACCTGCGCGCTCGCCAGCCCGCCCAGCCGCACGAAGAGCGCGGCGTCGGCGCGGGTGAAGCCGGGGAGGGTCACGCTGTTGTCGATGGCCGCGAACATGTCCGACTGGCGCACCACGCCCAGGCCCACGCCCACCGCGCGGTGAAGCTGGAAGCGGTTCCAGAGCGAGAAGGTGTGCTCCGGCACCAGCGGCACGCGCTGCCCGGCCTTGGCCGCGGAGGTGGTGCTCACGATCTCCGCGTCCTGCGAAGCCCAGCCGGCCATCACCTGCCACGCGCTCGTCAGGTCGCCCGACGCGCCCAGCTCCCAGCCCGTGGTGCGCTGGCTGCCCGTCTGCACGACCTTCGTCGCGTCCACCGGGTCCGGCGCCGAGGTGTTGGTGCGGTCCAGGCGGTAGAGCGCGGCCGTGAGGGCGAAGCTCGGGCGCACGTCCCACTTGGCGCCCACCTCGCGGTTGGTGAACTGCTCCGGCTCCAGCGTCTCCGTGGTCGCGGTCAGGGAGCCGAACTGCTCGCCCGAGCCGGGGAGGTACGACACGCTGTAGCTGCCGTAGAAGGAGAGCGGCTGCAGGGGCTTCAGCACCAGCCCGGCGCGCGGCGACACCATGTCGTCCTGGCGGCCCAGCGACGCGTCCTTCCGGTTGTCGTGGAAGTCCAGGTCGAAGCGCTCGAAGCGCACGCCGCCCACCAGCTGCAGCCAGCGCGCGAGCTCCACCTGGTCCTGCACGTACACGCCCGCCACCGTCACGTCGGTGCGGTTGTCCGCGTCGGTGGCGCTCTGGCGGAAGGTGATGGGCGTGGCCACCGTGGGCGCGTCGAACGGCGCCGAGAACGAGGTGGAGGTGTTGTTGTAGTACCCCGTCCGGCGGAAGTTCTCGGTCTCCTGCCGCCCGATCTCCGCGCCCAGCAGCAGCGTGTGCCGCACCGGCCCCGTTGCCGTCTCCCAGAGCAGGTCCGTCTGGTTGAACAGGTTGCGGCGCCCCGTGTCGTTGGCGTACGCGCTGAGGGCCACCTGCGTGCCGGCCGTGTTCACCGCGCCGGGAAGGCTGTTCTGGTACGACTTGTCGTAGTCCGCGAAGCGGATGCGGTTGCGGAGGGTGAGCCCCGCCGGCAGCTCGTGCTCCAGCAGCGCGCTGGCCGCGTGCACCCGCACCGACGAGTAGCTGGAGTCCGGGTTGCCGAAGAAGGTGGTGATCCCCGCGCCGGACGGGCGCCCCTCGAACGACGGGATGCCGCGGTCCACCGAGCGCCGGTCCACGAACCACTCGTACCCCGCGCGCAGAGTGGTGCGCGAGCCCAGCGCCAGCGCCACCGTGGGATTGAGCCCGTGCCGCTTCAGGTCGAACTCGTCGCGGAAGCCGCCCGAGTGCTCGTACATCCCGTTGAGCCGCGCCGCCAGCCTGCTCCCCAGCCCCTGCCCCACGTCGAGCGTGCCGCGGCGGTGGCCGAACGAGCCGCCCTCCAGCGTCACGACGCGCGTGGGCGCCCACTGCGCCTCCTTGGTGACGCGGTTGAGCACGCCGCCGCCGCCGCCCCGCCCAAAGATCATCGCGTTGGAGCCCTTGAGCGCCTCCACGCGCTCCGCGTTGTAGAGGTCGCGGAAGTACTGCACGTCGTCGCGCACCCCGTCCACGAAGAAGTCCGCCGTGGTGGAGTTGCCGCGGATGGTGGGCGCGTCGCGGTGCCCCTCGCCCTGCCCCATGGTGATCCCCGGGATGTAGCGCACCACGTCGCCCATCCCCTGCATCGCCTGGTCGGCGATCAGCTCGCGCGTCACCAGGCTCACCGACTGCGGCACGTCGCGCAGCGGCGTCTCCGTCCGGGTGGCGCTGCTGGTGCGCGCGGCCGCGTAGCCGCGGCTGCGCGCGCCCACCACCGTAAGCGGCGTGAGCGCGTACACCGTGCCGCCGGCGCGCGTCACCAGCGCCGTGCGGGTGCCCGTGAAGCGCCCGGCCAGCCCGGTGCCGTCCAGCAGCCGCTCCAGCGCCTCACCGGCGCGGAAGGAGCCGGAGATCGCGTGCGAGCGCAGGCCCGCCGCCGCCGCCGCGTCCAGCTGCACGCGGATGCGCGACTGGCGCGCGAAGTCGCCCAGCGCGTCGGCCAGCGGCTGCGCGGGGATGTTGAACCGGATATGCGCCGCCGTGTCCGCCACCTGCATGGCGAGCGACGGGGCGGGGACGGCCTGGGCCGCGAGCGGCGCGGCGCCAAGCACGCAGGCGCCAAGGAGGACGAAGTGTCGCATCAGTCTTCGAGATGTGGATCACAGTTGCTTGAGAACGATTCTCAACCGCATTCTATCCTCCGGCTCCTCGTGGCGCAAGGACGAAAATGGAGGCACGGAGAAGAGGTCTTCTCCGTGCCTCCGTATGTCGTTGTCCCTGCTTCTCTTGGCCAATCAGCGCCGCCCAGGTCGATCTTCTTCTCCGTGTTTCTGTGTCTCTGTGTGAGCCAATCCGGATCTAGAAAACCCCTACACGCCCCTCCCATCCGCCTACGAAAGAATCCCGCGACTCCCGGCAGATGCTCGCCCCGCCGCCCGCTAGCTTCAGCGCGTACGGCAGGAGGCACGCATCCCATTGTAAGGCAACGAACGATGAGCCAGATAAAGGAAACTCCGTCCAGCGAGATCCTCCCCGAGACGTCCCCGACGTCGCGTCGCGGATTCCTGCGCATGTCCGCGCTCGGCCTGGCGGCGGGCACGGCGGTGGCCGCGTGCAAGCCCGAGGGCGCCCAGACGGCCCCCGCATCGGCGGACGGCAACCGGAGCGCGAACAACGCCGCCAAGCCCGGCGCCATGCCCGCCGACAGCGACCACAGCGGCGGCAGCACCGCGCCGCATCCGGCCCAGACGGCCCGTGCCAAGGCGGACGAGATGGACGCCATGCACGAGAAGGGCATCAAGTCCTTCCCCGCCAGGACCGAAGGCAAGGGCAACCAGCTCATGGCGCCCAAGCTGGTCGGCGGCGTCAAGGTCTACGAGCTCACGGCGCGCAAGATCAAGTGGGAGGTGGAGCCGGGCCGCACGGTGGACGCCATGGCCTACAACGGCCAGGTGCCCGGCCCGCAGATCCGCGTGCGCGAGGGCGACCGGGTGCGCGTGGTGCTCAAGAACGAGCTGGAGCAGTCCACCGCCATCCACTTCCACGGGGTGGAGGTGCCCAACGACCAGGACGGCGTGCCGTACATCACCCAGCCGCCGGTGAAGCCGGGCGAGACGTACACGTACGAGTTCACGGCGCCCAACCCGGGCTCGCACATGTACCACTCGCACCACAACGCGGCCGAGCAGGTGGGCCAGGGCCTCCTGGGCGCGTTCATCATCGAGCCGCGGCGCAAGCGGGCGATCGAGAACGTGGACCTGGACTACGTGATGATCATCAACGACGGGTACCACGGCTACACGATCAACGGCAAGGGCTTCCCGGCCACGGAGCCCATCGTCGCCAAGCTCGGCCAGAAGCTGCGCATCCGCTTCATGAACGAGGGGATGATGATCCACCCGATGCACCTGCACGGGATGCACATGACGGTGATCGACAAGGACGGCTGGCCGCAGCCGCAGCCCTGGAAGTGCGACACCATCAACGTGGCGCCGGGCGAGCGGTGGGACGTGATCGTCAACTGCAACAACCCGGGCACGTGGGCCTTCCACTGCCACATCCTGCCCCACGCGGAGAGCCCGCACGGCATGTTCGGGATGGTGACGGCGCTGATCGTACAGAAGTAGCCCCAGCCGCGCGGGCGGGCCCCTCCGGTCCCCCCGCGCTTTTCCCTGGCGGGGACTCACCAATGAGGCGGGAGGATGAGATGCGTTCCCGTGACCCCGGCTTGCTCCGCCGCTCCTTGGCCGATCCGCCGCTGTGGGCCGCGGCGCTGGCGAGCGCGGCGCTCTCCGCGGGCGTGAACTCGCTGCTGTTCGCGATCACGGCTCGCTGGGCCTTCCCCCGCGAGCTGCTCCTGCCCCCGGCCGACGCGCCCATGAGCGTGGCGCTGATCGCCGCGGCCTCCGCCGCCGCATCGCTCGCCGGTGCCGCCACCTTCGCGCTGCTGCGGCGCCTGGCGCACGACCCGGTGCGCCGCTTCCGCGCCGCGTCACTGTGGGTCCTGATCCTCTCGTTCCTGGCGCCCATCGCCATCCCGGGAGCCGGTCTCCACGCGCAGGTGGTGCTCTACCTGGCGCACGTCTCCGTCGTCTTCGGCACCGTCTGGCTGGTGACTTCGTGGATGCATCCGGTGCCCGTTCAATTGGATAACAGAAGTCCTGAGTCCTGAGTCCTGAATGCTGAGTCGTGAGTGAACCTCTGGTCAGCACTCAGGACTCAGCACTTTGCACTTCCGTCCTTCGAGGTGAGACCCGTTTCCTGGTGAGGTAGATATGTCCGACAAGATCCGAGTCCTGCTGGTGGACGACCACGCGGTGCTGCGCGCGGGGCTGGAGGCGCTGCTCGGCCTGGAGCCGGACCTGGAGGTGGTGGGGAGGGCGGGGACGGGCGAGGAGGCGATCGAGCGGGTGAAGGCCGTCAGCCCTGACGTGGTGGTGATGGACCTGGGGATGCCCGGGATGGGCGGGCTGGAAGCCACCCGCCAGATCGCAGCGTCCGGCAGCGGCGCGCGCGTCCTGATCCTGACCTCGCACGCGGAGGAGGAGTACCTGCTTCCCGTGCTGGACGCGGGGGGGAGCGGCTACGTGAAGAAGAGCGGCGCGGACGAAGACCTCATCTCCGCCATCCGCATCGTCGCGCGAGGTGAGGTGTTCCTCTATCCCGCCGCCACCAAGCTGCTGCTCAACGGCTTCCGCAAGGCCGAGGCGCGGGGCGACGCGAGCCCCGTGGAGGATCTCTCCGAGCGTGAGCGCGAGGTGCTGCAGCTCACGGCCGAAGGGTTCAGCTCGGTGGAGGCGGGGAAGCGGCTCTTCCTCTCGCCCAAGACGGTGGACACCTACCGCTCGCGCCTGATGCAGAAGCTCGGGCTGGCCCACCGCTCGGACCTGGTGAGGTTCGCGCTGGACAACGGGCTGTTGCGATAGGCTCACACGGATGCGCGGAGGTGAGGGAACTCCTACAGGGGTGTTCACCTCTCCCCGACGCGGGACCGGGGCGGCGCGGGCAGTTTTGATGGAGTGTCAGCGACGAACTGGAGCAGGAGCCGAACCGATGACCTCGACCACCTTTCGCGCGATGCATCCCGCAAGGACGTCCGCGCGCGCATGGAGCGCGGAGCTGCTCCTGCGCGTCCCACTCTTCTACAAGATCCTCCTGGCGGAGGTGCTCGTGGTGCTGCTCGCCTCCGCCGTGAGCGTGCGGCTGGCGACGCTGCTGTTCGGGGCGGCGTCCGGGGGCGCGTCGTACCCGCTGCTGGCGACGAGCGCGGTGGTGTCGCTGGTGACCATCGTGCCGCTGCAGGCGGCGGTGCTCCGGCTGGCGCTGGCGCCGGTGGGGGCGCTGGAGCACGTGGCGGAGCGCGTGGAGAGCGGCGAGGCCGCGGCGCGGGCGCCGGTCTCCCCCCTGGCCGACCCGCGGCTGGAGCGCCTCACCCGCGTGTTCAACCGCCTGCTGGACAGCATGGCGGCCGACCGCCACCGCCTGCGCGAGATCGCGGCGCGCGCGTTCAGGACCCAGGAAGCGGAGCGCACCCGGCTCGCGAAGGAGCTCCACGAGGAAACCGCGCAGACGCTCTCCGCCGTCCTCATCGGCCTGCGCATCGTCCGCCAGACGCGCGACGAAGAGGCGCGCGCCGAGGCCATCGAGGCGCTGCGCCACGACGTGGCGGCGGTCACCGAGCGCGTCCGGCAGTTCGCGAGCGGCCTCTACACCCCCACGCTCGCCGACCTGGGCGTCGTGGCGGCGGTGGAGGGCTACGCCCGCACACTGGCCGAGAGATACGGCCTGCGCGTGGAGATCGAGGCGGGCGACGTGGCCAGCGTCCTCCCTCCCACGGGCGAGCTGGCGCTCTACCGAATCGTGCAGGAGGTGCTCTGCAACGCCGCCGAGCATGCGCGCGCGACTCGCGTCCGCATTCGTGTGGCGCGGGCGGAAGGCTGCGTCGTGACGACTGTGGAGGATGACGGCGTGGGCTTCAGCGTGTCGGCCGTCGAGGCGGAGGACGTGTGCCTGGGGCTGTTCGGCATGCGCGAGCGGGCGGCGTACGCCGGCGGCTCCGTGCGCATCGAGAGCGCCCCGGGCGAGGGGACGCGCGTGACCGTGTCCCTTCCCGCGTGATCCCGTGTCCACCAAATCGGCGGCCCTCACGGAGACTCCGTTCATCGTCCGCGAGCGCGTGCGGTGGAGCGACGTGGACTCGGCGGGGATCGTTTGCTACGGCTCGTTCCTGCGCTTCTTCGAGCTGGCGGAGTCGGAGATGTTCAGGGCGGCGGGGCTTCCGCACGCGGTGCTGGACGGCGAGGGGGTGTGGCTCGTCCGCCGGCGCGTGGAGTGCGACTTCCTGCGCCCGGCCCGCCTGGACGACGAGCTGGAGGTGCGGATCGCCGTCGAGGCGCTGGGGCGCACCTCCATGTCGCTGGGGTTCGAGATCCGCGACGCGGCGGAGGACGACGTGTGCGCGCGCAGCCGCTACGTGTTGGTGGCGGTGGACCGCGCGACGCTGCGCTCCGTGCCCCTTCCCGAGACGGTGCGCGAGGCGCTGCGGCGCTTCGGGGCCGGATGTGACGTACGTCACAGCCTCACGCCGCGAAAGCCGCACATTCGCTGTAGGCAGGCCGTTCCGCGAACCAGGGGCACCGTGTACACGCTCGTCAGGCGCTTCATCAAGACAGGGATCGGCTTCCTGGCCGCCGGCATTGCGCTGGGGCTGTGGATGCTCGTGCGCCGCGAGCTGCTCGGCATCTGGCCGAATCCGTTCCTCGTATCCGCCCACGCGCACGCGGTGCTCGTGGGCTTCATGATGTTCATGATCCTGGGCGTGGGCCTCTGGCTCTTCCCCCGCGCCGAGCGCGGCGACACGCGCTACCGCCCGGAGCGCATCGAGGCGGCGTACTGGGTCCTGCTGACCTCCACCCTCGCCCGCTTCGTGGCCGAGGCCCTCCGCAGCGGCGTGCAGGGGAGGTGGCTCGCCTGGACCGTCGTCCTCGGCGGGGCGGGGCAGGCGCTCGGCCTCTTCATCTACTTCTGGACGATGTGGACACGCATCCGCCCCGTGGGAAGCCATCTCCGCGAGGCGAAAGGGGAGCGGTTCTGATGGTTCCTCTCTGTGTCTCCGTGCCTCTGTGTGAGCCCGCTGTTTTCGTGGAGGAGTGATGGAAGCGATTGAAGTGCTGCGCGGGCTGCCGGTGTTCGCGTCGCTGGATGCCCCGGTGCTGGACGCGGTCGCGAGCCGGACGGTGGCGCGCAGCTATCCGCGGCACGGGCGCGTATTCCGGCAGGGCGAGCCGTGCCAGGGGCTCTACATCGTGGTGGAAGGGCAGGTGAGGATCTACCGCGCCAACCGCGAGGGGCGGGAGCAGGTGCTTCACCTGCGCGGGCCGGGGCAGACGCTGGCCGAGGTCCCCCTCTTCGACGGCGGGCCGTACCCGGCATGCGCCCGCGCCGAGGAGGCCAGCCGCCTTCTCTTCCTCCCCGTCGCCGACTTCCAGCAGCTCTGCCGCGGATACCCTGAGATCGCCGACGCCACCATCCGCGAGCTGGGGCGCAGGCTGCGCCGCATGGTGGGGCTGGTGGAGAAGATCTCCCTAAAGGAGGTCCCCGCCCGCGTGGCGATGACGCTGCTGGAGTACGCCGAGGCGGGCGGCGGCGCGCGTGAGGGGGCCGAGTTCCGCCTCCCGCGCACGCAGGAAGAGCTGGCCTCCGAGCTCGCCACCACGCGCGAGAGCGTGGCGCGCGCTCTGGCGCGGCTGCGCAGGGAGGGCGCCATCGAGCAACGCGGGACACACGTCCGCATCGTGAACCTGGACCGGCTGCAGGCGGTGGCCTGGTCCTCCTGAACACAGAGCCGAAATGGATCCGTTCGTACGCCGCTTCATCCGCGCGAGCCTGGTGTGGCTGGGGATCGGGGTGCTGATCGGGGTGGCGATGGCCCTGGTGCCCCGCGCCGTAGCCTACCGCACCGCCCACGTTCACGCGAACCTGCTCGGCTTCGTGAGCATGATGATCTTCGGGGTGGCGTATCACGTCATCCCGCGCTTCAGCGGGCGCCCGCTGCACAGCCCGCTGCTCGCCGCCTTGCACCTGTGGGTGGCCAACGCCGGCCTGGCCGCGCTGGCCGGGGGCTGGATCGTGCGGGCGCACGCGCCCGCCCTGGGCACGCCCCTGATCGGCGCGGGCGGCATGGTCAGCGCCGTGGGCGCCTACCTGTTCATCTACAACCTGTGGCGGACGCTGGGCGACGGATCGCCCGTCCCGGTGCCCTTCGGTGCCCTGCCCGCCGTTCCCCCTCCCGGAGCTTCACGCTGATGAATCCCGACACGACCACGCTCAACGAGGCCATCCGCCTCCATCCCGAGTCGCTGGCGGTGTTCAAGGAATACGGCCTGGACACCTGCTGCGGCGGGGCGGCCACCCTCGCCGAAGCCGCGGCGCGCCACGGGGCCCCGCTCGACGAGCTGCTGCGCGCGCTGGAAGGCTCGCATGGAGGCACAGAGGCACAGAGATGAAGTCGTCTCTGTGCCTCTGTGTGAGTCAAGCAGTCCAGACCACCCCTACAAACCGTCGATCATCCACCGACATCCCCCCGGCCGGGAAACCCGGATATTCGAGCGCGGGTCAGGAACAACCATCCCAAGGAGTCCTGCAATGAGTACTCAACTCGAAGCGCCGCGCGGCATGATGCGCTGGATCGCGGGCGGCGCGGCCGTCCTGGCACTCGCCAGCGCCGCCACGGTGGGCTACGCGGCGTTCGGCGAAGAGGTGGAGACCGGGCGCGCGTTCAGCGCCACCATCCCCGTCCGCAAGGCCGAGCCCGTGCGCGGCACCGAGCGCGCGATGCTCACCGCGCCGCCCATGGTGCCCGCCCCCATCAGCCGGAACTACGCCACCACGGTAGTCGTGGACCTGGAGGTGGTGGAGAAGGAGATGAAGCTGGCCGACGGCGTGGACTACACCTTCTGGACTTTCGGCGGCTCGGTGCCGGGCAGCTTCATCCGCGTCCGCGAGGGCGACCAGGTGGAGTTCCGCCTCAAGAACCACCCGTCCAGCATGGTGGCGCACAACATCGACCTCCACGCCGTGACCGGCCCCGGCGGCGGCGCCGAGGCCAGCATCGTCCTCCCCGGCCACGAGAGCACCTTCAAGTTCACGGCTGCCAACCCCGGCCTCTACGTCTACCACTGCGCCTTCGCCCCCGCGGCGCTCCACGTGGCGAACGGGATGTACGGGCTGATCCTGGTGGAGCCCAAGGAGGGGATGCCCAGCGTGGACCGCGAGTTCTACGTGATGCAGGGCGACTTCTACACCAGGGGCGCCCACGGCGAGAAGGGGCTGCAGACCTTCGACCAGCAGAAGGCCATCGACGAGCGGCCGGACTACGTGGTCTTCAACGGCGCGGTCGGCTCGCTGACGGGCGACAACGCGCTCAAGGTGAAGACGGGCGAGACGGTGCGCCTCTTCGTGGGCAACGGCGGCCCCAACCTCACCTCCTCCTTCCACGTGATCGGCGAGGTGTTCGACAACGTGTACTCGGAGGGCGGCACGCTGGCCCAGCACAACGTGCAGACCACCACCATCCCCGCCGGCGGCAGCGCCATCGTCGAGTTCCGCGCCGAGACGCCCGGGAAGCTGGTGCTGGTGGACCACGCGCTCTTCCGCGCCTTCAACAAGGGCACGGTCGGGCTGATGATGGTGGAGGGCGAGCAGGTGCCCGGCATCTTCGGCGGGCAGACGGCCACGCGGCAGTACACGCCGGCCCCGGCCAGCAGGTAGGCGGAAACGGACGGGGCGGGGCCTCACGGCTCCGCCCCGCGCTGCAAGGGTGATGCAAAGATGCGCGCCATACTCCCTGCACTCGCCTTCCTCCTCTGCGCCACCTCCGCCCTTGCGGCGGGCCCGGCGCCGGGGATGGCGCGCATCCCCGGCGGGCGCTACGAGCCGCTCTTCGTGAACGGCGCGTCCACGGTGGAAGTCGCGTCCTTTGAGCTGGACCGGCATCCCGTGACGCGCGGCGAGTACCTGGAGTTCGTGCGCGCCCACCCGCGCTGGCAGCGGGGACGCGCCCCGGCGGCCCTGGTGGGGCGGGCGTACCTGGGCTCCTGGCCGGGCGCACTGGACGCCGGGGCGGAGCCGCGCCGCCCCGCGACGGAAGTCTCATGGTTCGCGGCCCGCGCGTACTGCGAGTGGCGCGGCAAGCGCCTACCCACCACCGACGAGTGGGAGTACGCGGCGCGGGCGGACGAGACGCGCGTGGACGCGTCGCGGAGCGCGAGCTTCGTGGCCCGGCTGCTGGACCTCTACACCACCCGCACGTCACGCGTGGGCGCCCCGGTGGGCTCCACCTTCGTGAACCGCCATGGCGTGGCGGACATGCACGGGCTGGTGTGGGAGTGGACCGAGGACTTCAACTCGCTGCTGGTGTCGGACGATTCGCGGGCCACCGCGGGGCGCGACCACCAGCTCTTCTGTGCCGCTGGCGTGATCGGCGCGACCGAACCGGGAAACTATCCGGCGTTCCTGCGCTACGGGGTGCGCGCCGCGCTGGAGGGACGATCCACCACCCCGGGGACAGGCTTTCCGATGCGCACGTTGACTCTTCTCTTCGCCGCCGTGCTGGGCCTGGCGGCATGCGACTCACCGCGCGAGGCGGAGGCCCGCACCCTCGCGGCCGAGGAGTTCTCGGTCTACGAGCTGGACGCGCGCTTCCGCGACCAGGCCGGCCGGGAGCGCACCCTCGCCTCGTTGGGCGGGCGGGTGCAGGTGGTGGCGATGGTCTACACCCACTGCGCCCACACCTGCCCGCGCATCCTCGTCGAGCTGAAGCGCATCGAGGCGGCTTTGAAAGATGACGAGCGGGTGGGCTTCACACTGATCTCGCTGGACCCGGAGCGCGACACCAGGGCGCGCCTGGCGGAGTTCGCCGAGAGCACGCGGCTAGACCCCGCGCGCTGGACGCTGCTTACGTCCGACGAGGGCACCGTGCGCGAGACCGCCGCACTGCTGGGCATCCGGTACCGACGGGAGTCGTCGGCGGAGTATTCGCACTCCAACAGCTACCTGGTGCTCGATTCGCGCGGACGGATCGTCCACCGCCAGACGGGGCTGGAGCAGGGCCCTGAGAAGGTGCTCGCGAGCATCCGCGCGGCCCGGTGAGCACGGCAGAAACTCGAACCGTCCACGGACATGAGCCTCCGCATCGCACTCGTTCTGGTGGCGCTCTCCAGCGCCGGCGCAGCCGCGCAGACCACGCCTCCCCCCATCTTCTCCAGCCGCGTCGGGATCGCGAAGCCCACCGGGATCGTGGCGCCCGGAAGGTTGCAGGCGGAGGCCGGCTACAGCCGGAGCCACACCGGCGCCCGCACGCGGCACCTCTTCGGCGAGACGACGCTGCGCCTGGGACTGGGCCACGAAACGGAGCTGCGCCTGGGAATCCCCTCGTACCAGCGCACCGTCACGCCCGCGCTGACCACGGCCGGGGTCGCAGATGCCGCGCTCGCGCTCAAGCACCGGCTGCGCATCGCCCGCGGCCTGCTCCCGGCCCTCGCGGTCACGGCCGGAGCCACGCTCCCCACCGGCGAGAAGGAGGTGAGCAGCGGCGCCTTCCAGCCCGAAGCCGCCCTCGCCGCCGAATGGACGGTCGCGCCGAAGCTGCGGGGCGCCGCGTTCCTCGCCCACCGCTCCAGCGTGCTGCGGGACGACCGCTTCGGAGTCACCACCGCCGCCCTCGCGGGCCGCGTAGAGCTGGGCCGGGGTGCGCTCTTCCATCTCGATGCCGCGCAGGCGCACTCCACCCGCGCGGGCGGAACCGGCACCACGCGCGCCCGGGCGACCTTCGCGCTGCGCCTCACCAACGGCCTGCAGCTGGACAGCTGGGGCGAGCGCGCCTCCACCTCCGGGGACGCGGAGCACCTCGCCGGCCTGGGCCTGGCCCGCCGCTGGTGAGATGCGCACGAACAACGAACCTGTGAACACCACCATGAAGCTCAGTCCCATCGCCGTCCTCGCGGGCGTCGCGCTTTTCCTCACCGCCTGCGCGCCCTCCGGCCGCGTAGTGGAGATCCGCATGGCCTCCGACGAGCGCGGCAACTACTTCGACCCCGCCCGCGTCGAGGTGAACCGCGGCGACGTCCTCCGCTTCACTCTGGCCAGCGGCATCCACAACGCCAGCTTCCCCGCCGACAAGAACCCCGGCAAGACCGGCCTCCCGGCTCCCACCGAGCTCCTCCAAACCGCCGGCCAGACCAAAGACGTGCCGGTGGACCTCGCCCCCGGCGAGTACACCTACCAGTGCGATCCCCACGCCGTTCTTGGCATGATCGGAAAGGTAGTGGTGAAGGACTGAGCAGTCGCTTCTCTCCGTGCCTCTATGTGAGAGTTTTTCCCCACACGCCGCCGAGCCCTTCCCGACGCCCGCCGCAGCCCTCCGTGCCTAGTGGGTCACCTCAGTTGAGGTGAGGGGTAGCTCCTGGCGAACTTCTCACGCGCCTTCGGCGTGGTGAACTGCCAGCGAATCGTCGCTCGCTGCTCGTTGCGCTTTCGGCACCAGGCGGCCGTCTCTCGCGCGACGAC
>DASVSA010000266.1:0-3959 GCA_036388335.1 Longimicrobium sp.
CCGACATCGCCTTCGCGAAGCCGCTTGAGCGCACGATCGCGAAGCTGACGAACCCGCTCGCGGGAGACGCCGAGCATGGACCCGATCTCCTCGAGCGTGTGCTCGCGTCCGCCCTCCAGCCCGAAGTAGAGCTTGAGGACCTTGGCGTCGCGCGGCTGAAGGGTGTTCAGCGCGCGGTCGATCCGCTCGGAGAGGAGGCGCTCCTCCACCTCGTCCTCCGTCATGATCGCCTCGTCGGCGATGAAGCGGTCCATCAGCTGGCTGTCGTCCGAGTCGCCGATGGGCGCGTCGAGGCGGATCTCGGCGGCGTTCAGCGTCTGAAGGCTCTCCACGATCTCCGGCGACAGGCCGGTGGCCTCGCTGAGCTCCTGCGGAGTGGGGTCGCGCCGCAGCTCCTGCTTGAGGCGCTCCCGCTCGCGGAAGATCTTCGCCAGGTCCGACGCGCGGTTGAGCGGCACGCGCACCGAGCGGCCCTGGTTGGCCAGGGCCGAAAGGATCGCCTGCCGGATCCACCACACGGCGTAGGAGATGAACTTCACCCCCTGGTCCGGGTCGAACTTGCGGGCGGCCGTCACCAGGCCGACGTTCCCCTCCTGGATCAGGTCCGAGAGGGATACGCCGCGGTTCTGGTACTTCTTGGCCACCGAGATGACGAAGCGCAGGTTCGCCCGCACCAGCTCGTTGACCGCGTCCTCGTCGCCCAGGCGCGCGCGCCGGCCCAATTCGATCTCCTGGGCCGAGTTCAGCAGCGCGTGGGTGCTTACCTCCTTGAGGTACTGGTCCAGGCTGGACTGGTCCTCGTTGGCCACGCCGAAGCCGGCGTCAGCCCCGCCGCCCTTCTTGCGCCGCCGTGGTGTGGCTGGGGTCGTGCTCTTACGCGCAGTCGCCATATTTAGATCCGTCGCTCCGGAGCCGTTTTCCGTTCGTGTGCCAACCTGCAATCCCTGCAAAAGCTCTGCCCGGGCAAAATGAATCGCCCGGCGCTGGGCGGCGTCCGGGCGGGCCTCGGGGGGCGCATAACGTAGCGGGCGCCCCTCCCGCCGTCAATGGAATACCTCTGCCCGGGTGGATGGTTCCAACGGCTGGGGAACGGGGAATGGGGAACGGGGAACGGTAAAAACCGGGTGTTACCGTTCCCCGTTCCCCGCTGTTCAGCCTTTCTTCCTCTTGCTCCGCGCCAGGCGGTCGTCGCGGCGGAGCTGGGCGGCCTCGTAGCGGCGCTTCTCCTCGTCCGTCTCGGGGAGGATGGGCGGGACGGCGGTGGGGCGGCCGCGGTCGTCGAGGGCCACGAAGGTGGCGTAGCAGGTGTTGGTGTGGCGCTCCTCGCCCGTCACCGGGTTCTGGGCGAGCACCTTCACGCCCACCTCCATGCTGGTGCGCCCCGTGAAGTTGACGGACGCGTGAGCCACCACCAGCTCGCCGATGAAGATCGGCTCGTTGAACTCCACGCTGTCGAAGCTCTTGGTGACCACCGGGCGCCCGGCGTGCTTCATGGCGCAGAAAGCAGCCGCGCGGTCGATGAAGCCCAGCAGCACCCCGCCGAACAGCGTCCCCGCCACGTTCTGGCTCTGCGGCTCCGCGAGATCCGCGAAGGTTACCTGCGACAGCCGCACGGCGCGCGGCTCGGCGGGGTCGGGCGCCGGGCCCTGCATGTAGATCTCTACCGGCCTGATTCTCTGGCTCAAGTCCATTTCCTCACGTTCATTCGATAAGAACGCCCCGCGGATTACTTCCGCGGGGTCGCTCGCTGGTTCGTGTCTCGCCGACGCGGCAAGATGGGGTCCGCCGGCCCGGGCGCAAGGGCAAACTCGAATCCGCGCGCAAACAAATGTTTTGTTGCGTTTGGGTGTGCCACCCCCGAACTTGTGCCGCGGCGCATGTTTCCGCCACCTCCCTCCGCTCGTCCTCCACCCGTTCCTGGTACCCCTTCATGCGGTTTTCCTTCCCGCCCAACTCGCTCGCCCTGGCGGGGGCGCTGCTCCTTGCCGCCGCCCCCGCCGCCGCGCAGCCGGGCACCGCCGTGCGCGCCGGCCAGACGGTGAACGGCAGCCTCGCCGCGTCCGATACCAAGCTGGACGACGGCTCGTTCTACGACCAGTACGTGTACCGCGGGCGGCCGGGCGAGCAGGTGGTGGTCACCATGCGCTCCGGCGCCTTCGACACCTACCTGTCCGCCGGCGCCATGAACGGCGCCACCTTCGCCTCCTCCGCCACGGATGACGACGGGGCGGGCGGAACCGACTCGCGGCTGACCGTGGCCGTGGGCGAGTCGGGGGTGCTGGTGATCCGCGCCAACTCGCTGACGGGGGGCGCCACGGGCGCCTACACGCTGGAGGTTGCCGGGGGGAGCACGGCCGAGCGCCCGCAGCCGGCCGGCCAGATGGCAGCCATCTCCGCCGGGCAGACGGTGAACGGGCAGCTCCAGAGCTCGGACATGAAGCTGGGCGACAACTCCTACGCGGACGAGTACCGCTACGAGGGGCGCGCCGGCGAGCAGCTCGTCATCACCCTGCGCTCCAGCGCGTTCGACACGTACCTGGTGTGGGGCACCGGGCAGGGAACCGCCTTCCGCTCCGCGCAGACGGACGACGACGGCGCCGGCGGCACGGACTCGCGGCTCAACGTGACGGTGGGGAGCAACGGCACGTACACCATCCGCGCCAACTCGCTGGCAGCCAGCTCCACGGGCGCCTACACGCTTACCGTGGAGCGCGCGGGGCAGGGCGCCACCCCCGTCGCCACCCGCCCGCAGCCGTCCGCCGGCGGGGGCGAGGGGACGATCGCCGCGGGGCAGACGGTGAGCGGCCAGCTCCAGGCGTCGGACATGAAGCTGGCCGACAACTCTTACGCGGACGAGTACCGCTACGAAGGCCGTCCGGGCGAGGAGATCGTCATCACCCTTCGCTCGCCCACCTTCGACACGTACCTGGTGTGGGGCGCGGGCCAGGGGAGCACCTTCCGCTCCGAGAAGACTGACGACGACGGGGCGGGCGGCACGGACTCGCGGCTCACCGTGACGGTGGGGAGCAGCGGCACGTACACCATCCGCGCCAACTCGCTGGCCGCCAACACCACCGGCGCGTACACCCTGAGCGTGGAGAGCACCGGGACGGGGCAGGCGGTCGCCGCGGGCGGGGTCATCCGCGCCGGGCAGAACGTGTCCGGCCGGCTGGAAAGGTCCGATCCGCGCCTGCCGGACAACTCGCACTACGACAGCTACGTGTACCAGGGCACGCCGGGCGAGCAGATCCTCATCACCCTCACCTCGCCCGAGTTCGACACCTACCTGCGCTGGGGACGAGGGCAGGGCGCGCAGTTCCAGCTCCTGGGCACCGACGACGACGCGGGCGGCGGCACCAACTCGCGCATGCAGGTGACGGTGGACGCCAGCGGCACGTACACCATCCAGGCCAACTCGCTGGCCGCCAACACCACCGGCGCCTACACGCTGGCGGTGGAGCGGGCCAGCGGCGCCGCCCCCTCCGGCGCGCAGACGCTCTCCATGGGGCAGTCGGTGAGCGGCCGGCTCGATGCGTCGGACCCCAAGCTGAGCGACAACTCGCACTACGACCTGTACGTGTACCGCGGCCGTCCCGGCGAGCGGGTGCTGGTGACGATGAGGTCCACGGACTTCGACACCTACATGGCGTGGGGCCGCCTGGCGGGGAGCCGCTTCGAGGCCGAGTCGCGCGACGACGACGGCGGCGGCGGCACCAACTCGCAGCTGATCGCCACGGTGGGGGCCAGCGGCACCTACGCCGTGCAGGCCAACTCGCTGGCGGCGGGCGCCACGGGCTCGTACACCCTGTCGGTGCAGCCGGTGGGCGCCACGGGCGCGCAGCAGACGGCCTCGGCGCCGGCCGGCGCCGCGACGGTCACCGCCGGGCAGACGATCAACGGGCAGCTCACCCGCTCCGACCCGATGCTCTCGGACAGCTCGTTCTACGACCAGTACGTGT
>DASVSA010000267.1:0-2143 GCA_036388335.1 Longimicrobium sp.
TGCCCCGTGTTCATCGCCTGGAGCATGTCGATGGCCTCCGGTCCGCGCACCTCGCCCACCACGATCCGGTCCGGCCGCATGCGCAGCGCGTTCACGAGCAGGTGGCGCTGCGAGACCTCGCCCGAGCCCTCGATGTTCTGCGGCCGGGTCTCCAGCCTCACCACGTGCGGCTGGCGGAGCTGGAGCTCGGCCGAGTCCTCGATGGTGACGATGCGCTCGGTGGAGGGGATGAACGACGACAGGATGTTGAGCAGCGTCGTCTTCCCCGCGCCGGTGCCGCCGGAGATGAGGATGTTGAGGCGCGACCCCACCACCGCCATCAGCAGCTCCAGCATCGGCCGCGTGAGGCTCTGCGTGCGCAGCAGGTCCTGGCCGGCCAGCGCGTCGCGCTTGAACTTGCGGATGGAGAGGTGAGGGCCGTCGATGGCCAGCGGGGGGATGATGGCGTTGACGCGCGACCCGTCGGCCAGGCGCGCGTCCACCATGGGCGACGAGTCGTCGATGCGCCGCCCCACCGCCGAGACGATGCGGTCGATCACCTGCAGCAGGTGGCGGTCGTCCTGGAAGGTGACGTCGGTCTCCTCCAGCCGCCCGTGCCGCTCGATGTACACGCTGCTGCAGGTGTTCACCAGGATGTCCGAGATCTCCGGGTCGCGCATCAGCGGCTCCAGCGGCCCCAGGCCGAAGATCTCGTCGAGCACCTGCCTCACCAGCTCCTCGCGCTCGTCGTAGTTGAGCGGCACCGACTCCTGCGCCAGAAGCTCGTGCACCACCCCGCGGATGGCCGCTACGGCCGGCTCGCGGTCCAGCGCGTCGAGCGACGACAGGTTGAGGCGCTCCAGCAGCTTGCGGTGGATGCGCGCCTTGGTCTCCTGCAGGAGCGAGGGGCTCGCGCCCTCCATGGAGGTGGCCGCCAGCTCCCAGGGCGCGGGCGTGCGGGGGGTGATCATCACCTGCGCGGGCACGGCGCCACTGAACCAGCCCTGGATCATACGGCCACCTCCGGCCTCGGCGGGGAAGCGCGCCGGAACGCGCGCAGCAGGGGATCGGCCACCGCGCGGACGAAGCGGTTGCCCAGGGGCGCGGGGGCGCCGGCCAGCCCCGCGATCTCGGCCGACATGGAGCGCACGTCGTGGGCGTAGCGGGAGTCGCCGTTCAGCACGATGGGGGTGCCGGAGTTCACCGACCTCACCACCGCCTCGTAGTCGTTGGCGATGGTCCAGTGCACCTTCATCCCCAGCGTCTTCTCGATGTCTTCGGGCTTGATCGCGTCGTTGGTGCGGAAGCGGTTGAGCACCAGCCGCACCCTGTCTGGCGACGCGCCGATGGTGCGCTCCAGCAGGGGCGCGCACCGCTTGATGTTCCTCAGCGACTGCAGGTCCGCCTGCGTAACCAGGAAGATGCGGTCGGCCTGCTCGAAGGTGGCCAGCGTGGCAGGCGAGAACGAGTTGGAGGTGTCTACCACCACGTACTGGTAGTGCTGGCGGAGGAAGTTGAGGATCTTGGCGATGCGGTCGCCCGTCACCACCTCCGCCTTCTCCGGGTGGTACGGCGCGGAGAGGAGGTGCACGCCGGAGTGGTGCCGCTCGATGAAGGAGGCGAGCAGCTCCGCGTCCATGCGGTGGAAGTTCCTCACCATGTCCGCGAAGTTGAAGCGCGGGTCCACGCCCAGCTGCAGCGCCGCCTCGCCCAGCTCCAGGTCCAGGTCCGCCAGCAGCGTGCGCTTGCCCGTGAGGCGGTGGAGGTGGATGGCCAGGTTGGTGGCGAGCGTGGTGGAGCCCGAGCCCCCCTTGGGCCCGAAGAAGGCGAAGATCTCCCCCGGCTGCTGCGGCCCCTCGGCCACGGCGCCGCGCATCCGCCGCAGGGTGGCCTCCACCGCGTGGGCAAGCTCGTCCGGCCCCACCGGCTTCACCAGGTACTCGGCGACGCCGGCCCTCATGGCCGCCATCAGCACCTCGGCGGAGAGGGCGGGCCCGGCGGCCACCAGGCGGGCGTGGGGGTTCTGCTCGGCCAGGAACTGCGCCAGGTTGATCCCCGTGGCGGGGTGGGCCCCCAGGTCCAGGAAGATCACCTCGGGCGATGCCTCGCGCAGCGCCTTCAGGTGCCCGTCGCCCAGCTCGGTGAAGGGCACCGTGAGCTCCAG
>DASVSA010000268.1:0-6784 GCA_036388335.1 Longimicrobium sp.
TGCGCTACCCGGCCACGGAAGAGACCAAGTTCGCCATCGTGGAGCGTGCCACGGCTCACTTCCGCGCGGGCCACGAGGTCATCGACGTGGACGGCGCGCGCGTCCTCTTCGGCGACGGCTGGGGCCTGATCCGCGCCTCCAACACGGAGCCGGTGCTGGTGGCCCGCTACGAGGCCAAGACGCAGGAGCGCCTGCAGGAGATCCGCTCCGAGATGGAGGAGTGGCTGCGCGGCGAGGGCATCGGCGGAGCGACGGTGGGCCACTAACAAAAGGGGCTCACACAGAGACACAGAGGCACAGAGAAGAAGTCATCTCTGTGCCTCTGTGTCTCTGTGTGAGATCATTTGGATGCGTATCCTCCTCGCAATCTTATTCTTCGCGCTCGGAGCGGTCCTCACGGCGGCCGGCGCCATGACCGTGTACTTCGGCGATCCGCTCAGGACCACGCTGGTGCTCCTGGGCATGGGGCTGCTCCTCATTGCGGTGGCTGGGGGGCTGACCTATCATGTTGCGCCTTTCCGGCGGCGCCGCCGCAGGAAGACTTAATCACCCGAACCGGAATGTCCCGGTGAACATCCACGAATACCAGGCCAAAGAGCTCCTGGCCGCGCAGGGGATCCCGGTCCCCATGGGCGAGGTGGCGACCACGCCGGAGCAGGCCGAAGAGATCGCGCGCCGCCTGGGCGGCGCCGTGGTGGTCAAGGCCCAGGTGCACACGGGCGGGCGCGGCAAGGCCGGCGGCGTGAAGCTGGCCAAGACGCCGGAAGAGGCCCGCGAGCGCGCCGAGGCGATCCTCAACCTGACCATCAAGGACCTCCCGGTGGACAAGGTGCTCATCGCGCCCGCCGAGGACATCGAGACGGAGGCCTACGTCGGCATCATCCTGGACCGGGCCAGCCATGCGCCCGTGTTCATGGTGTCGGCCGCCGGCGGCGTGGACATCGAAGAGGTGGCCCACACCAATCCCGAAGCCATCATCAAGCTCCCGGTGGACCCCCGCTACGGCCTGCTGCCGCACCAGGCGTACGAGCTCGCCACGAAGCTGTACACCGACGTGAAGCAGCAGCGCGCGGCGGCCAAGATCCTCCAGCAGCTCTACAAGGCGTTCATCGAGGCGGGCGCTTCGCTGGCCGAGATCAACCCGCTGATCACCACGCCCTCGGGCGAGGTCAAGGCCATCGACGCCAAGTTCAACATCGACGACAACGAGCTCTTCCGCCTCCCGGCCATCGAGGCGCTGCGCGACGAATCGTCCGAGGCGCCGGCCGAGGTGCAGGCGCGCGAGGCGGGGCTCACCTTCATCAAGCTGGACGGCAACGTGGGGTGCGTGGTGAACGGCGCCGGGCTGGCCATGGCCACCATGGACCTGGTGAAGTACTACGGCGGCGACCCGGCCAACTTCCTGGACATCGGCGGCTCGTCGAACCCGGAAAAGGTGGTGAACGCGCTGCGTATCATCACCACCGACCCGGCGGTGAAGGTCATCCTGTTCAACATCTTCGGCGGCATCACCCGCACCGACGACGTGGCGAACGGGATCGTGACGGCCACGCGGCAGCTGAACATGGACATTCCCATCGTCATCCGCCTGACCGGCACCAACGAAGAGATCGCCATCAAGATCCTGAACGAAGCCGGGTTCACCGCGCTTACCGACATGGACGACGCCGTGCAGAAGGCAGTCGCTTTGGCCAACGGGGGGGCCCAGTGAGCATCTTCATCGACAACGACACGCGCCTGGTGGTGCAGGGGATCACGGGCCGCGACGGCTCGTTCCACGCCAAGCAGATGATGGAGTACGGCACGAAGGTCGTGGCCGGCGTCACCCCGGGGAAGGGCGGGCAGAAGTTCGAGGGGCAGGTGCCCATCTTCAACACCGTCGCCGAGGCGGTGAAGGAAGGCGGCGCCAACACCTCGGTCATCTACGTGCCGCCGGCCTTCGCGGCCGACGCCATGTTCGAGGCGGCGGACGCCGGGATCGAGTTCATCGTCTGCATCACCGAGGGCGTGCCCGTGCTGGACATGACCCGCGTGAGGCCGTACGTGATGGAGAAGGGCGCCCGCCTGCTGGGCCCCAACTGCCCGGGCCTCCTCTCGGCCGGCAAGAGCAAGGTGGGGATCATCCCCGGCCACATCACGCAGCCGGGGCCGGTGGGCCTGGTGTCGAAGAGTGGCACGCTGACGTACGAGGTGGTCTACAAGCTCAAGGGCGCCGGCATCGGCACCACCACGTGCGTGGGCATCGGCGGCGACCCCATCAACGGCACCTCGTTCATCGACTGCCTCGCGGCGTTCGAGGCGGACCCGGAGACCACCGCCATCGTGATGCTGGGCGAGATCGGCGGCACGGACGAGCAGGAGGCAGCCGCGTACATCAAAGCCAACGTCACGAAGCCGGTGGTGGGCTTCATCGCGGGCCAGACGGCGCCTCCGGGCCGCCGCATGGGGCACGCGGGCGCCATCATCAGCGGCTCCGCCGGCACCGCCGAGGAGAAGATCCAGGCGTTCCGCGACAACGGCATCGGCGTGGCGCAGCGCCCCGTGGACGTAGTGGGGCTGATCCAGGAGGCGCTCTGAGCCCTCCGGGACGCGAAGGGGGGCGCGAGGTGCGCCTGACGGAGATCCTCCGTCCGGCGCACGTCGTTGCCCCCCTTGCGGCCGAGACGGTGCACGGCGCGGTGTCGCAGCTGGCGCGGCGCCTGATCGACACCGGCGACGTCGCTCAACCCGAGCGGCTGGAGCGGCTCTTCACCGACCCGCACGTGCGGGACCTGATCCACATCGGCGGGCGGGTGCTGCTTCCGCACCTGCGCACCGAGGCGGTGTCGCACCTGGCCGTGGCGCTGGGCGTGGCCCCGGCCCCGCTGCGCATCACCGAGGGGGACGCGCAGGGCGGCGCGCAGGTGGTGGTGCTCGTCCTGGCCCCGCCCGCCGCCGCCGACCTGTACCTGCAGACGGTGGCGGCGCTGGCCCGCGCGCTTCGCGACGACGCCACGGTGGACCAGCTGGTGGCGGCGCGCACCCCCGAGGAAGTGATCGCCGTCCCCGAGATCGGCGGCATCATCATCCAGCCGCGCCTCACGGTGCGCGACGTGATGACCCAGCGCGTGTACCGCGTGTCGCCGGACGACAGCGTGCGCGCGGTGCTCACGCTTGTGCGCCAGCACCACCTGCGCGCCATCCCCGTGGTGGGCGACAACCGCGAGGTGCTGGGGATGGTGACGGACCGCGAGCTGCTGCGCCACTTCCTGCCGGGCGTTCAGCGCCCGGCCGAGAGCTCCACCGCGGAGCTGCGCAGCCTGCGCGTGCGCGACGTCATGTCGCGCTCCGTGATCTGCGTCTCCGAAGACCAGGCCCTGGCCGAGGTCGCCTCCATCATGGTCTCCAAAGACCTGGAGCGCCTCCCGGTCACCAGCGAGGGCAAGCTCACGGGCTTTCTGACGCGCGGCGACATCCTGCGCAAGCTGTTCGCTTTTAACTGAAGTGCGTGAGTGCGTTAGTGCGTGAGTGCGTGAGTGCGTTTGGACCGCAGTTAAGCGCACTTACGCACTCCACGCACTAACGCACTCCCGAACCGATACTTTCACCTCAGACGGATACATCCGCCATGTCCCGTACTTTCGCCATGATCAAGCCCGACGCCGTGCAGGCCGGCAACGCGGGGAACATCGTCGCCCACATCCAGAAGGCCGGTTTTCGCATCGTGGGGATGAAGCTGGTGCAGATCAGCATGCAGCAGGCGCAGGCGTTCTACGAGGTGCACCGCGAGCGGCCGTTCTATGGCGAGCTCACCGAGTTCATGAGCAGCGGGCCCTCCGTGGTGCTGGCGCTCGATGCCGAGGGCGCCGTGCAGAAGTGGCGCGACACCATCGGCGCCACCGACCCCGCCGAGGCCGCCGACGGCACCATCCGCAAGCTGTACGCGGAGAGCAAGGGCAAGAACGCCGTGCACGGCAGCGACGCCGATGAAACGGCCGCCGCCGAGATCGCCTTCTTCTTCGCGGGCACCGAGCTGGTCGGCTGAACGGAAATCTCACACAGAGGCACGGAGACACAGAGAGGGAACACTCCTCTGTGCCTCTGTGTCTCTGTGTGAGGCCCTTTTCTCCAACCCGGAGGCACTCGTGAACCTTCTGCTGCGCTGGATCGCGTCGGCGGTGGCCGTGGCGGCCGCCGCGTACTTCGTGCCGGGGATCCGCGTGACCGGCGGGGTCCAGACGTACCTGGTGGTGGCGGTGATCCTGGGCGTGGTGAACGCCGTGGCCCGGCCCATCGTCAAGGGGCTGTCGTGCGGGCTGATCGTGCTCACGCTGGGCCTCTTCCTCTTCGTCATCAACGCGGCGATGCTGTGGGTCACCTCGCTGCTGGCGCAGCACCTGGGGTACGGCTTCTACGTGGAGAGCTTCACCGCGGCGCTGGTGGGGTCCATCGTCATCACCCTGGTGAGCTGGGTGCTGTCGCTCTTCCTCAAAGACGACGACTGAGCCGTATCCGTGCGTCCGGCTTAGCCCCGCTTTTGCAAGGGCGTTTCCTTGACAGGACGCGGGCTTACGGCTACTTTTACGGTTTATGTTGAAGCTGAACCTGGCGGCGCTGGACCGCGAAGACGTGGAGCTGCACGAGGAAGTGGCGGCCGACGATCCCATGTGGGAAGGGTCGGACGTGCGCCTGGTGGAGCCCCTGAAGGTGGACCTCACCGCCCGGTCGGTGGGCGACGGCGTTCTCCTCCGCGGCCGCCTGAGGGCGACGGTGGGGCGTGAGTGCCGCCGCTGTCTTACGGCCGTCACCCAGGTGGTGGACGACACCGTGGACATGCTCTTCGCCCCCATCGGCGAAGACGAGGAAGAGCTGGGAGGCGAAGTTTATCCCCTCCCGGAGCGCGGGCAGGAGCTCGACGTGGCCGACGCGGTCCGCGAGCAGCTCCTGCTGCGTGCACCCCAGTACGTGCTCTGCGAAGAGGAGTGCCGCGGGCTTTGCGCCCAGTGCGGCACCAACCTCAACGAAGGGACGTGCGACTGCGTTTCCGAAGCGGCTCCGAGCCCGTGGGACGCGTTGAAGCAGGTAAAGTTCGACTAACCCCAGCCACTCCGAGAGGGCTCCGATGGCCGTACCCAAGAGGCGCCAGTCCAAGCAGCGCCAGCGCAAGCGCCGCACCCACGTGAAGGCTTCCATGCCTTCCATCAACGCATGCCCGCAGTGCGGCGACCCGCACCTGCTGCACCGCGTCTGCTCGAACTGCGGCTATTACCGCAACGAGCAGCGGATTGAAGTGGAAGAGTTCTAGGCCCCGCCCAGAGCTCCCACATATATGCGGATCGCGCTGGACGCGATGGGCTCCGATCGTGCCCCGGCCGTAGAGGTCGAGGGCGCGGTCGGAGCTTTGCTTGAGCGTAGCGACCTACGCGTGGTGCTCGTGGGCGACCGAGACCTCGTGGAGGCCGAGCTCGCCCGTCACCCGGACGCCCCCCGCGACCGGATCGAGGTGGTGCACACCACGGAGGTGATCGAGATGGGAGAGTCGCCCGCGCAGGCGGTGCGGCGCAAGCAGGACTCCTCCATCGTGGTGGGCACCCGGCTTCACAGGGACGGGGAGGTGGACGCCTTCGTCAGCGCCGGCTCCACGGGGGCGGTGATGGCGGCTTCGCTCATCATCCTGCGCCCGCTGGCGGGGGTGGACCGCCCGGCCATCGGCGCGGACCTGCCCTCCACCACGGGGCGCTTCCTGCTGCTGGACATGGGCGCCAACGTGGACGTGAAGCCCCAGCACCTCCTCCAGTTCGCGCACCTGGGGCACATCTACGCGCAGGACCTGATGGGCATCGAGGCGCCCCGCGTGGGGCTCCTCAACATCGGCGAGGAAGAGGAGAAGGGGAACGAGCAGACGGTGGAGGCCTACCAGCTGCTCAAGAGCGACCCCAACCTCGACTTCGTGGGGAACATCGAGGGGCGCGACATCATCCGCGGCAAGTGCGACGTGCTGGTGTGCGACGGCTTCGTGGGGAACGTCCTCCTCAAGTTCTACGAATCCATGTCCGGCTTCATGTCCGGCTTCCTGCGCAGCGCCATCCAGGAGCAGGGAGTGGACCTGGACCTGGAGCTGCTCTTCCGTACGCTGGACTACACCCAGTGGGGGGGAGCTCCCCTTCTGGGCGTGAACGGCGTCACCATCATCTGCCACGGCGGGTCGCCGCCCATCGCGATCCGCAACGCCCTCGGCGCCGCCGCCTCCTGCGTGCAGAGCGGGATGGTGGGCCACATCGCCGGGCGCCTCAACCGGTTGGCGGAAGCCACTCCCGCACATGACTGAAACCAGGAAGCCGCACGCGCGGCTGGTCTCCACGGGCCGGTTCAACCCGAGCCGCGTGATGACCAACCAGGAGCTGGAGTCGCTCGTCGACACCAACGACGAGTGGATCCGCAGCCGCACCGGGATCCGCGAGCGGCGCATCGCCGACAAGGACACCCACGCCTCCACCATGGCCGCCGCCGCCGGGGCCATCGCCCTGGAGCGCGCCGGGCTCACCGCCGGCGACGTGGACCTGATCCTCCTCTCCACCGCCACTCCCGACCGCCTCCTCCCCTCCACCGCCTGCGACGTGCAGGCGCTGCTGGGCGCGCGCAACGCCGGCGCCTACGACTTCGCCACTGCGTGCTCGGGGTTCCTGTACGGGCTCTCCATGGCCGAGGCGCACATCGCCGCGGGGCAGGCGGAGACGGTGCTGGTGGTGGCCACCGAGAAGATGTCGTCCATCGTGGACTGGACGGACCGCGGCACCTGCGTGCT
>DASVSA010000269.1:0-3428 GCA_036388335.1 Longimicrobium sp.
CGCGAGCTTGAAGCGCGCCTGGCGGCCGAGCCCTCGGTGGGCGCCGGCCGCGTGCGCGTGGTGGTGCAGGGGGGAGAGGTGCAGCTCCACGGCTCCGTGGCCGGCTTCGGCGCCCACCGCTGCGCCGAGACCAACGCCGAGCTCACCCGCGGCGTGACGCTGGTGATCGACTTCCTGGTGCTTCAGCCCGGGCCCGCCACGGTCCGCTGCCTGGCCCCGCGCGTGTTCGCCGCGCCCGCGCAGCCTGGCGAGTAAACTCGCGGCAACCACCGCGCAAAGTCCGCCTGCGCGGACTCGTCCTTCAGGATCAGCCGCACCGTCCAGTCCCCGCAGGGGGACTTCGTGTAGTCGTTGCAGCGACTTCAGTCGCCCGCAACGGGTGACACGGCCCGGCGCGCCCGTTAGATTGGGGCTCCCCCGCACCAGACCCGGAGAGCCTCCCGTGCCCCCCCGTTCCGCCGCCAAGCCGCCCAGAAAGAAGCCCGCCGCCCGCAAGGGAAGCCGCCGCGCGCCCGCCAAGCGCGCCGCCGCGCGCCGTTTCCGCATCCCCTGGTCGTGGGTGCTGGTGGCGCTGGTGGTGTTCGTGGCCTCCAACCCCGCCGCGCGCCGCATCGCCTGGGAAGCCGTGCTGGCCGCCCGCGCGGTGCTGGAGACCGCGCGCTCCGCGCAGGCCCGCGAGCGCCAGGCAGACGAGTACGCCCGCCGCTACGGAATCGAGCGCGAGATGGCCACCGCCGTCCTCCGCGCCGCCGATGCGGAGGGGGTGAGGCCCGAGCTCGCCTTCCGTCTGGTGCGGGTGGAGAGCGCCTTCCGGCCGCGCGCGGTGAGCCCCGTGGGCGCGCTGGGCCTCACGCAGCTCATGCCCGCCACCGCCGCGGAGCTGCAGCCCGGCGTCACGCGCGAAGACCTCTTCGACCGCGACACCAACCTGCGCCTGGGCTTCCGCTACTTCCGCCGCCTCCTGGGCGCCTACGAGGGCGACGTGGAGGCCGCGCTGCACGCCTACAACCGCGGCCCCGGCACCGTCAACCGCATCCGCCGCGCCGGCGGCGACCCCGCCAACGGCTACGCGAAGGCCGTCCTCGGCCGCACCGGCGCCTCCCCCGTGGGCCCCCCGCCCCCCGTGCGCGTCGACACCACCCCCGCCTCCGCGCCGCTCCCCACCATCGACGGCATCGCGCCCACGCCGCTGCCGGTGGGACAATAACGACGGGACTCACACAGAGGCACAGAGACGACCTTATCTCTGTGCCTTTCTGTTGAGGTACTGTATGTTACCATAGCGTATACCATGGTGTAAGCATTTCGCGGAATGTGCTGGAATGGCTGAGTCGCTCGCGGATCCCGATCTCACGGACCTGATTGTCCAGGCGTCCGACGCCTTCACCCCGTCGCAGGCTGAATTGGCGAGCGAGGTCGGGGTGCAGCCGCTCGCCCTCACCACCTGGCGGCGGGGACGGAGCCGTCCGACGCGCCAGCACCTCAACAACATGGCTCACGCCCTCAAGAACCGGGCGGAGCGGCTTGCCGCGCTCGCGGAGCGGCTGCAGGAGAGGGCGGCGGCACAGGAGCCCCTCACCCGCCGCCGATCCAGGGGTACGTCACGACCGGGCGATCTCGCGCTCGCGCGGCGGTTTGCCGATCGGATGGCGAACGGCGGACCGGGGGAGGTCCTCCGGGTGGTATTCTACGGGTCGCGCGCACGCGGCAACCCTGCGTCCACCAACAGCGACTTCGACTTCGTGGTGGTGCTCGAGGAGCTTCCCGCCGACCTCGAAAGCATCGAGCGACAGTTGAGGGATGCGGCTACGGCTGGCCTCGACCGCCCGGTGCCGACGCTGGACATCTGGGTCTGCGGCCTCGACGAGTGGAATCGCGCCCGCGCACTCCCTGGTCATCCTCTTAGAACCGCCCACATGGAGGGCGTGGTCTTGTATGAGTGCGCCTGACGCTCTGCGGGCCTGGGTTGAGGATTGGACACGGCGTGGCAGGGGAGACCTCCGTCTCGGAGAGCTGGGTCTCGCGGATGCGGATTTCGACTCGTTCGAGCTGATCGCGTTCCACGCGCAGCAATGCGCCGAGAAGCTGATCAAGGCGTTCCTGGCGAAGAACGGAACCGATTTCGAAGATCAGCACGACCTGGAGTACCTGCTCGGCCTGGTGAGGAGGAGCGACGCGGCCCTTCTTGCCGACGAGCTCGATCCCGTGGTCGCATTGAACCGGTATGCGGTCAGGACGAGGTATCCTGGCCGCTACCCGGCCGTTAGCCCCACGGAAGCCGAAGGCGCGATGCGGATCGCGTCCACAACGGCGGCGGTGATCCTCCCTCGCGTGAGTTACGTAGCATCGCCAACCGTCAAATCGCTCCGTGACAGGCTCCGGGAGCAGCGTGAGCGCGAACAGCCCGATTAGCAGCTCTGCGTGGTTCACATGACCCATGCAGCGCGACGAATCGCGGACTAGCTTGCGCACCGGTGATTGGACCCTCAACCCCGGAGCGCAACCATGCAGCACCTGATCCTTGGCGGAACCGGCACGGTAGGCGGCGCGGTGGCGCGCGAGCTCCTGGCTCGCGGCGAGTCCGTGCGCATCCTCACCCGGGCGCCGGAAAAGGCCCGCGCGCTCCCCGAAGGCGCGGAGCCCGTGGTGGGCGACCTCCGGGACCCGGGGAGCTACCACCGCGTATTCTCCGGCTTCGACACCCTCTTCCTGGTCAACGCCATCTCCGACACGGAGCTGCAGGAGGGGCTGGCGGCGGTGAACGAGGCCCGCCGCGCCGGCGCCGCGCGCATCGTGTACCTCTCGGTGCACGACGCGGAGAAGGGGCCGCACATCCCGCACTTCGCCTCCAAGCTGGCCATCGAGGAAGCGATCCGCCGCAGCGGGATCCCGTACACCATCCTGCGCCCCAACAACTTCTACCAGAACGACTACTGGTTCCGCGACGCCATCGTGGACCACGGCATCTACCCGCAGCCCATCGGCGACGTGGGGATCTCACGGGTGGACGTGCGCGACATCGCCGAGGCTGGCGCGAACGCGCTTACCCGCTCGGGCTTCGAGAACCGCTCGTTCGCCCTGGTGGGCCCGGAGCCGTTGACGGGCGTGGAGTGCGCCCGCGCCTACAACGAGGTGTTCGGCCGCGAAGTGCGCTACGCCGGCAACGACCTGCAGGCGTGGGCCCGCGAAGCCGGCAAGACGCTCCCCGCCTGGATGGTGTACGACTTCGCGCTGATGTACGCGCTCTTCCAGGACCGCGGCCTTCACGCCAGCGCCGAGCAGATCGCCGAAACGGAGCGCATCGTCGGCCACCTGCCGCGCGCCTTCGGCGACTTCGTCCAGGAGACGGCGAACGTCTGGTCCCGGGTGGCGGTCGGCGTCTGAACCGCAATCTCACACAGAGACACAGAGGCACGGAGATGACTTCA
>DASVSA010000270.1:0-14463 GCA_036388335.1 Longimicrobium sp.
ATCGGTGGGGCCGCCTCTTTTTCTCGGCATGGTATCCTCCTGGAAACGGGGTATCCGGACTACCGAAAAAATACCGAAAATCCCGCGGGTTGTAAACCATTGGCGACCAGAACCTCCTGATCTGGTCACCAGGCACCGTACCGCCCATCTCGCGCAGGTCCACGGCCCATGCATCCGGGAGATCCGCGCCGTCAGCGGCGGCGCGAACCGCCACGGAGGCGGCATCGAGCGCCGGCGTGAGGGCGCGGCGCTGCCGCTTGGAGAGCCCGGCGCGCACCGCGATCTCGTCCGGCGACGGCACGACGCCCTCCCGCATGAGCCACTTCGCGGCCCACACGATCCGCCGCTCGGCGAACGAATGCACGGACTCGACCATGGGCGCCAACACCGCGAGCGTGTCAGGCATCCGCCGTATCCACGCGGGGCTCCGGAAAGTGGAGGGGTTCAGGTGGCGCGCGACCTCGCCGATCGTGATGCGCACCGGGGCGCCCGCCCACTCGCGGAGAAGGCGTACCAGGCTGGGCACGGTGGACCGCCCCACGTAGTCAAGGTACCCCCACGCGACACGGTACCGAGGCCGCGGTGGCGCGCGGGGCAGTTCCTTCTGGAGCCACTCGTGGTCATGGTGTCGCAGGTAACGGTAGGCACGCGGGTCGAGGGAGCGGAGCTCGCGGAGGTCCGCCGTCTCGTGCATGCGGATGAGGGTCCGCCAGCGGCGCCGCACGACACGCCGATGCTGCCGCCGGGTATGCTCGCGCCTCGGCAACGCGCCCTTGTCCGGCGCCGGTCCCCACGCTGGATTCCACACCCGGAGCATGCATGCCTCGTTGCGCAGCTTCGCGATTCCGACGCCCAGGGTGGCCGCCGCGTCGGCCAGCGACAGTTCGGGCGTGCCCGCCAGCTCACGTAGCCGGCGGAGCCACGCATCGCTCACGCGGCGCACGGTAATCCTGGTGCGCGCTCCACCCACTCGACGGCTGTAGGCGAAGCCGCACACGGGACAGTCCACGTCGAGGTAGCCGGCAGAGGCGGGTGGCGAAGCGCTGTGGGCATCCGCTGATTCCTGCCCGGGGTACTCCGAGCAGACGGGGTTCCTGCACGGACCGACCGCGCGTGCCCGCCGCGGAAGCGGGACGCGGTCCGGAACCGGTTCGGCGAAGAACTGCTCCGCGGACACACCCAGGAACTGCTGGAGCAGGATGTGGAAGATTGGGGAATGGTACGTATGCCGCTTCTTGAAGAAGTGGGCCAGCCATCCACCACGAGGGAAGCGCACGTAGTCATCGATCCGGCAGCACTCGAGCGCGTCGATCAGATCCGGCGGGATGCGCTCCAAGAACGCACGGTGAAGGTCTACCAAGTGGATGCGGCGCCGACCGTCTATAAACCCGAGGCGGGTGAGATGGGCGCGGTACCGCAGGTCAAGGTCGGCGACGTGCGCCGTTTCTACCGGGTTTTGAAGGAGCCACAGCGACTCACGCGCGACAGCCAGCAGCATGTCGGAATGTTCCGCTGGCGCCTCGACGGGCGTGTGGGGTTCGTCGAGTGCACGGACCAGACTGTGGACCGGGGGATCGGACCCGAGATGGCTCCACTGATGTTCGAGGTACTGCGGGTCTGGCCATCGAGCTGCAGAGGAGGAAACACGCAGCGGGAGCGCGTGCACCGGGCAAACCAGCACGCCGACGAGTTGGTGGACCCGGCGCCAGTACGGCTCGCGGTCGAGGCTCGCCCGATCCTCGGCCACGCAGGCGTCACAGAAACGTAGCGCCGTTATGGGGTAGAGGTACGGCTCCGGCCAGGGCTTGGCGACCTGGTAGCGCCACCCCCGGCCGCGCCGTGGGGGCTGCACACGGCTTAGCGAGTTGCGGAGCGCCACCGCGTCCGCGTCCGAGAGGAACGACCGGTGGTAGGGATACGCGGTGTGGCCGAGCGCCAGCCCCATGAACGTGTAGGGGTGAGCGGTCGGCAGGTGCTGAATCAGGTCATCAAGGCCCTGCGGTAGCGACACCCGAGGGCTCGCCCCGCCCCTCCCGAACAGCGCGTGGAGCGCGTGATGCGGCTCCGGGTACGCCATCGCTTCGGCATACCGAGCCATCGCGCTGAGCAACGGCTCCTCTGGGTACAGCGTCGGGAAGATCGCCGGCATCGGCAGCACCCCCGCACTGAAGGACACACGCTCGCCGCTCGGCAGCGGCGGCACTGATTCTCGCCGCCGCCGCCCGTGGCGTTCCCGCCACTACCCGACATTGAAGCTGACTACCCGACATTCAGACCGACTACCCGACATTCAAGCGGACTACCCGACATCATTGTTTCGCACCATCTCTGTGTGAGCCTTCTGTTTTCCTACTCGACCGTCACCGACTTCGCCAGGTTCCGCGGCTGGTCCACGTTCGTCCCGCGCAGCACGGCGATGTAGTACGCGAGGAGCTGCAGCGGCACGCTCGCCAGGATGGGCGTGAGCGCGTCGTGCGTGCGGGGGATGGTGATGACGTGGTCCACCACGTCCACCAGCTCCGTGTCGTCCTCGCTGATCACGCCGATGATGCACCCGCCGCGCGCCTTCACCTCGTCGATGTTGGAGCGCACCTTGTCGTACACGGCGTCACGCGGCGCGATCACCACCACCGGCATGTCTTCGTCGATGAGGGCGATCGGGCCGTGCTTCATCTCGGCCGCGGGGTAGCCCTCGGCGTGGATGTAGGAGATCTCCTTGAGCTTCAGCGCCCCCTCCAGCGCCGCCGGGAAGTTGTAGCCGCGGCCCAGGTACAGGAAGTTCTTGGAGTCCGCGTACTCCTCGGCAAGCTTCTGGAGCGCCGGCGCCATCTCCAGCAGGTGCGACACCTGCTCGGGGATCTGGTGCATGGCGCGCACGATTTCGCGCCCGCGCGCCTGCGTGAGCGTGCCGCGCAGCCGGCCCAGGTGCACCGTGAGCATCGCCAGCACCAGCACCTGGCTGGTGAACGCCTTGGTGGACGCCACGCCGATCTCGGGGCCGGCGTGCAGGTAGATGCCCGCGTCGGTCTCGCGCGCGATGGTGGAGCCCACGGCGTTGACCACGCCCAGCGTGGTGGCGCCCTGCTGCTTGGCCTCGCGCATGGCCCACAGCGTGTCGGCCGTCTCGCCGGACTGCGAGATGGAGATGGTGAGCGTGTGGGGCTCCACCACCGGCCGCCGGTAGCGGAACTCCGACGCGTACTCCACGTCGGTGGGGATGCGGGCGATGTCCTCCAGCATGTACTCGCCGATCAGCCCGCTGTGCCACGAGGTGCCGCATCCCAGGATGATGATGCGCTCCACGGCGCGCAGCTCCTCGTCCATCCCCGTGAGGCCGCCCAGCTTCACCCCGCCCTCTTCCGGAAGGAGGCGCCCGCGCATCGTCTCGCGCAGGGTGTTGGGCTGCTCCATGATCTCCTTGAGCATGAAGTGCGGGTATCCGCCGCGCTCCACCTCGCTCAGGTCCCAGTCCACGTGGCTCACGGGGCGGTTCACCGGGCCCTGCGAGGGGCGGTGCACCGTGTAGCCGCCGGGGGTGATGGTGGCCATGTCGCCGTCGTCCAGGTACACCACCTCGCGGGTGTGGGCGATGACGGCCGCCGCGTCCGACCCCACGAAGGTCTCGCCGTTCTCGCCCACGCCAATCAGGAGCGGGCTCCCCAGGCGGGCGGCGACGATCTTGTTGGGGTCGCGCGTGGAGACCACGGCGATGCCGTACGTCCCCTCGATCTGCTGCAGCGCGGCTTCCACGGCCCGCTCCAGCGACCCCTGGGCGCGCCCCTCGCCCTTCTCGAACATCTCCTCGATGAGGTGCACCAGCACCTCGGTGTCCGTCTCGGACGAGAAGACGTGCCCGCGCTCCTGCAGCAGCCGCCGCAGGGTGCCGGCGTTCTCGATGATGCCGTTGTGGACGACCGCGAAGTCGCCCTTCTCCGAAATGTGGGGGTGGGCGTTGCGCGTGGTGGGCGGCCCGTGGGTGGCCCAGCGCGTGTGGCCGATGCCGTACACCCCCTCCACGGGCTGGGCCTCGAGCACCTTCTCCAGCTCGGCGATCTTGCCGGCTTCCTTGCGCACCTGGATGGTGCCGTCGCGCACCACCGCGACCCCCGCGGAGTCGTACCCGCGGTATTCAAGCCGCTTCAGCCCCTGGATCAGGAGCGGGGTGACCTGCTGCTCACCGATGTAGCCGACGATTCCGCACATAGTGCTTCGCCCTTTCGTTTGATTATGGTGCGGGCATCCGCCCGGGGTGACTCTTCCAGGTACCGAGCACCTTCGTGCATCCTGCCGGAAGTGCCAAGTCCTGAGTGCCAAGTCCTGAGTCCTGGGTAGAAAGCGCACTCACGCACTGCCGTTCAGCACTCAGGACTCAGCACTTGGGCCTCATTACAAAGTGTGGGCCACCCTCACACGGGGAGGGCGGCGCGCAGGGTGTCCACCAGCGCGACGGCCTCGTCGCGCGTGGGGGCTTCACAGATGATGCGTACGATGGGCTCCGTCCCCGAGGGGCGCAGGTGGGCCCACTTCCGCTCGGCGGCCCACGAGAGGCGCAGCCCGTCCTGCCGGTCCGCGTCCGCCTCGGGGAAGTGGGCCTCCAGCGCCGCGTACACCGCGTCCAGCGGCTGCGACGGGCGCGGCAGCTTCTCCTTCACGATCTCGTAGCGGCCGATCCCCGCCGCCAGCGCGCTGAGCGGCTGGTCGCTCTCCGCCAGCAGCTGGAGGATGAGCGCGGCGGCCACGGGCGCGTCGCGCGTAAGGTGCACGTCGGGGAGGATCACCCCGCCGTTCCCCTCGCCGCCGATGGTCGCCTGCTCCGCCTGCATCCGGCGCGCCACGTTGATCTCGCCCACGGGCGCGCGGACCAGTGTGCGCCCGGCGGCCTCGGCCACGTCGTCGAGCAGCCGGCTGGTGGAGAGGTTCGTCACCACGGCACCGGGACGGTGCTTGAGCACCAGCGACGCGGCGAGCGCCAGCGTGTAGTCCTCGCCGATGGCGCGGCCCTCGTCCGAGACCAGCGAGAGGCGGTCCACGTCGGGGTCGGTGGCCAGCCCCACGATGGCGCCGCTGCTGCGCACCAGCGCCTCCAGCTCCCCCAGGTTCTCGGCCACCGGCTCCGGCTCGCGGGGGAAGAGGCCGTCCGGCTCCATGTTGATGGCCGTCACCTCGCACCCCAGCTCTTCCAGCAGGCGGGTGAAGATGGTGCCCCCCGCCCCGCGCACGCAGTCCAGCGCGACCTTGAAGCCGCGCTGGCGGATGCGCTCCACGTCCAGGAAGGGGATGGCCAGGATGCGCGCCAGGTGCCTCTCCACGGCTTCCGGGTCCTCGCGCCACCCGCCGAGGTCGCGCCACATCGCGCGCGGCACCTCGCCGTCGGCGATGATGCGCATCTCGGCGCTTTCCTGCGCGTCGAGGAACATCCCGCTGGGGCCGATGAACTTGAGGGCGTTCCACTCGATGGGGTTGTGGCTCGCCGTCACGGCCAGCCCGCCCGCCGCGCCCAGGTCCTCCACCGCCAGCTGCACGCTGGGGGTGGGGGCGACCCCCACGTCCACCACGTCGCACCCCACGGACTGCAGCCCCGCCGTGGCGGCCCGCGCGAACATGGGGCCGGACACGCGCGAGTCGCGCCCCAGCACCACCGTGCGCCCGGGGCCGCGGCGCAGCACGTAGGCGCCGAACGCCGCCGCGAAGTGGGTAATCACCTCCGGCGTGAGCCCCTCGCCCACGCGTCCGCGGAGGCCGGAGACGCTCACCATCAGCTTCGAGGTATCGATCACGGGCCTGGTTCGGCTGGATGATTGCTGCGGCGCCGGCCACTCCGGCGCCCGGAAACGGGCCAATGTGCCTGCCACCGCGTCGCGCGGCAAGCCGGGCCTTTGCAAGATCGGTTCTCGAATCGCACGGGCGTGTAACGAAAAGAGAACGGCATCTCACACGGAGGCACGGAGACACGGAGAAGAACGATTCGTTTTGGATGAAGAACGATCCGCCGTCACTTGCCGGGATTCGCGCGGGGGCTACCTTCCCGGGAGCAGCAACATTTTTCACGCAGCCGGACCGGCCATGACCGTATCGCTCTACTCCCGCTTCGCCGACACGGCGCGGCGTCTTCCCGAGAGGATCGCCGTCGAGGCGGCGGACTGCCCGCCGGTTTCCTTCGCGGAGCTGGACGCGCGCATCGTGGCGTTCGCGGCCGAGCTGCGGGCGCGCGGCGTGGACGGGGGGCGCGTGGGGATCCTGCTCCCCAACGTGGCCGCGTTTCCGGTGGCGTTCTACGGTCTGCTGCGCGCGGGGGCCACCACGCTGATGCTCAACCCGCAGTACTCGCGGCGCGAGATCAGCGAGTACCTGGCTGACGCCGGGGCGCTGAGCGTGGTCACCATGGAGGCCCTGGAGCACCTCCTGCCGGCCGGCGTGGAGGCCATCCTCCTGGAGCCGGCGGAGGGGTGCGTGGACACGCCCACCCCCGACCTCTCGGCCGACGTCCCCCTGCCCCGCCCCGCGCCCGGCGACGAAGCGGTGGTCATCTACACCTCGGCCAACGAAGGGTGGGCACGCGGCGCCCGCCTCACCCACCGCAGCCTGGGGAGCAACTGCGCCTCCACCATCGAGGCGATGGCGCTCACCCCGGAGGACCGCGTCTTCGCCCTCCTCCCGCTCATCCACGCCTTCGGGCTCACGGTGACGATGACGGCCGCGCTCACGGCGGGGGCCAGCATGATCCCCGTGGAGCGCTTCCATCCCGTGCGCACGCTGGACCAGCTGGAAGCGTCGCGCGCCACCGTCATCTGCGGCGTGCCCGCCATGTACCTGGCGCTGATCGTCGCGGCGGAGCGGCGCGGCGTGCCGAAGCACGAGCTGCGCGTGGCGATCTGCGGCGGGGCCCCACTGCACCCCGAGGTGGCGCGGCGCTGGGAGGAGATGTTCGGGATCCCGCTGCGCGAGGGGTACGGGCTCACCGAGGCGTCGCCCGTGTGCCTCTTCAACCGCGTGGACCGCCCCAACAACCCCGGCAGCCTGGGGCACCCCTTTCCGGGGGTGGAGGTCACCGTCCGCGACCCGCGCGGCGAGCCCGTGCCTACCGGCGCCACGGGCGAGATCTGCGTGGAGGGCGCCAACGTCTTCGCCGGCTACGTGGGCGACGACGGGCGCGACCCCCGCGTCTTCTACGGCAACGCCCTGCGCACCGGCGACCTGGGAAGCTGCGGCGCCGACGGCACCGTGAGGTTCCGCGGCTGCCTGAAGCCGATGTTCACCCGCAGCGGCTTCAACATCTACCCCCGCGAGATCGAGCGCGTCCTCCGCGACGATCCGCGCATCGCCGACGCCTCCGTCACCGGCGTCCCCGACGCGGCCCGCGAGAACGAGATCGCCGTCACCATCGTCCCCGCCCCCGGCGCCGAGCTGGACGAGGACGCGGTGCGCCGCATCTGCCGTGAGAGCCTGGCCGCTTACAAGCAGCCAGCGCGGATCACAATCGAAGCCGCCTAACTCTTCTCTGTGTCTCCGTGTCTCTGTGTGAGGCCATCTTTTCGGTCGCCGCGGCCTCCGGCACCGCCGGGTTGGGCGCGGGCATCGGCGCCTCGGCGATGGCCTCCGCGCTCTCGGTGGCGCGCGAGGCGGAGATGATCATCGCCACCGCGCCCACGATGACCGCGGCGGAGATGGCCACGCGCGGGCTGAGCGGCTCGTTCGCCACGGCCCATCCCAGCAGCACCGCCACCAGCGGATTGACGTACGCGTAAGTCGATGCGCGCGAAGGGCTCACCACGCCCAGCAGCCAGATGTACGCGGTGAAGGCCACCAGCGACCCGAAGACGGCCAGGTACGCGAACGCCGCCACCGAGCGCCCCGAGATCGCGGACACCTCCACCCGCCCCGCCTCGCCCGTGAGCAGCCCCGCGCCCACCAGCAGCGTGCCGCCAGCCAGCATCTGCATGGCCGTGGCTAGGAAGGGCGACGACGGGAGGGGCGCCTCGCGCGAGTACAGCGAGCCGGCCGCCCAGCTCAGCGCGGCCACCACCACCACGATGGACCCCAGCAGGTCCACCCGCCCGCCGCCCACGTCCGCCGGCCCCACCAGGATCACCAGCCCCGCGAACCCCAGCACCACCCCCAGCGCCGTCCTGGCCGACGGCCTGCGCCCGCCGGGGCGCAGCCATTCCAGCAGCACGATCCAGAGCGGCTCCACCGCCACCAGCAGCGCCGCCACCCCGCTGGCGATGCGGTGCTCGGCCCACACCACCGCGCCGTTGCCGAACAGCAGCAGCATCCCGCCCAGCGCGAACGCCGAGCGCCAGTGCACCCGCGCCGGCGCGCCCACCCCGCGCATGCGCATGAACAGGTAGAGCACCGCTCCCGCGCTCAGGAAGCGCGCGCCCGCCATCAGAAAGGGCGGCAGCGTCTCGATGGCGTAGCGGATCGCCAGGTACGTCGATCCCCAGATCACGTACACCGCTGCGAACGCGCCGAAGACGGCCGCCCGCGAAGCCTTTTCAGCCACGGTCCACCTCCTCGCCCGGGATCGGCAGCGCGGCCGTCTCCTTGACGGTGTCCATCACGATGGTGGAGCGGGTGGAGATGATGGTGTCGATCTCCCCGAACCGCTCCGACAGCACCAGGCTCAGGGCGCGCGCGTTCGCCACGCGCACCTTCACCAGGAAGCAGTCCTCACCGGCCACGTGGTGCACCTCCTGCACCTCGGGGAGCTCCGCGAGAGCGCGGGCGGTGTTCTGCGCGCCCGCCCGCTCGCTGGCCCGCACGAAGACGAACGCGGTGAGCCCCAGCCCCACCGCCTCCGGGTTCACGCGCGCCGCGTAGCCCAGGATCACCCCCCGCTCCTCCAGCTTCCTCACCCGCTCCAGGATCGCCGACGGGGCCATCCCCAGCCGACGCGCGACCTCTGCATTCGGCACGCGCGCGTTCTCCTGCAGGAGCCGCACGATGCGCAGGTCGGTATCGTCCATCATTCTCCGTAACCCTCCTTTCTCCGAACATCGTTCTCCGCACCTCCCCAGCAAAGTATGTACCCGCACTTGCATTCGCCAGGAGGGAGAACGATGTTCATGAGGAGACGGCCGGGAGAGGCGGTTCGCCTTGCCCGGCGCGGCGGCGGAGCGCATCTTCCGCCGCCACGAGCCACCCCAGCCCCCAGAGGAGCATGAGGCACGACGACAGCGCGGAGGCCGCGGCCCACCGTTTCGGTACCCTGGCGGTCCACGCCGGGCAGACCCCCGAGCCCACCACCGGCGCCATCATGACCCCGGTGTTCCAGACCTCCACCTACGTGCAGCCGGAGCTGGGGCGGCACACGGGCTACGAGTACGCGCGCACCCACAACCCCACACGCGAGGCGCTTGAGCGCAACGTCGCCGCGCTGGAGGGCGGGACGCACGGCGTCGCCTTCGCCTCGGGGCTGGCGGCCACCGACACGCTGGCGAAGCTGTGGTCCGCGGGCGACCACATCGTGTGCGGCGAGGGGGTGTACGGCGGCACCTACCGCCTCTTCCAGCAGGTCTATTCGCGGCTGGGGATCGAGTTCTCCTTCGTGGACAGCGGCAGCCTGGACGAGATCCGCGCCGCGATGAGGCCCAACACGCGCATGGTGCACGTGGAGACGCCCACCAACCCCATGATGAGGATCAGCGACATCGCGGGCGCGGCAGAGATCGCGCGGGCGGGCGGCGCGCTGCTGAGCGTGGACAACACCTTTGCGTCACCGTACAACCAGAATCCCCTGGCGCTGGGCGCGGACGTGGTGCTCCACTCCACCACCAAGTACATCAACGGGCACTCGGACATGGTGGGCGGCATCCTGCTCACCTCCAGCGACGAGCTCCACGAGCGCCTCCGCTTCCTGCAGAACGCGGCCGGCGGCGTGCCGGGGCCGTGGGATTCGTGGCTGGCGCTGCGCGGCACCAAGACGCTCCACCTGCGCATGCGGGCGCACAACGCAAACGGGCAGCGCGTGGCGGAGTTCCTGGAGGGGCACGACAAGGTGGTGAAGGCCTTCTACCCCGGCCTTCCCACGCACCCGCAGCACGAGCTGGCGAAGTCGCAGATGCGCGGCTTCACCGGGATGATCTCCGTGGAGCTGGGCACCATGGAGCGCGCCCGCGCCTTCGTGAACAACGTGAGGATCTTCGCCCTCGCCGAGTCGCTGGGCGGCGTGGAGAGCCTGATCGGCCATCCCGCGCTCATGACCCACGCCTCGGTCCCCGCCGAGCGGCGCATGGCCATGGGCCTCTCCGACGCCCTGGTCCGCCTCTCCTGCGGCGTCGAGGACGTGGAAGACCTGATCGCCGACCTGGAGCAGGCGCTGGCGAAGGCCTGAACCGCCTGGCTCACACAGAGACACGGAGGCACAGAGATGAAGTAGTCTCTGTGCCTCCGTGTTTACGACGCGCGGCGCCCGTAGTGCGGCCAGCTGTACTGCGCGCGCATCTCTTCGAGGATCGCCTCCCCCCGTCCGGTGGGGTCCGGGTGCGCCTCCCGCAGCCTGCGCTGCAGGACCTCGGTCACTTCCACGATGTAGCGCGCGGTCTTCTCCTTCGGCAGGTCCGCGACGTGCTTTCCCTCTACTTCGCTGATTTCGTCGAGTAGCCGTACCGCCAGCTTGTTCTCGCTGAGTGGGAACCCACGGTCGCGATGGGTTCCGAGCCGGTCGCGCTGGTAGAGCTGGAGTGTCGTCTCGTACACTGCCTGGATGGCGTCGCCCTCCGGCACCTCGTTCAGGATCTCGAACATGCTCACCTCCGTAATTCGAGGACATCGAAGCACCCACTCCGCAGGTTCTCGACGCGGTACTCGAGGGAGAGCGGATGGGCCCGCTGGGCAACGGGAACTTCAGGGACTCTCCCCTCCAGCCGGTCGAACGGAATTACGTACAGCACGGGTCGGAAATCCGGGATCTTTGCCTTCTCCACGACCACCTCGATCTCGTGGTACTGCGTATCTGAGATCGCGGCAGCTTGAAGCTTTGCCTTCGCGCCCGTCATGATCCCAGCGATGTTCCGTTTTATGGCGTCGCTGTGGAGATCCCCGCGACGGGTCTCCTCCTCCAGGTTGTGGTAGATCTCGGCCGGGCTCGCGGTCGGAGGTATGTTCACGTAGCGTGGCGCGGTCATGCCGTCGTAGAACGCGGTGCACCAGGCGTAGTGGACGCCGTAGAAGCGCTCCGCGACGGAGTACGCGAGCCAGGTGCTCGCGGAGTAGAGGAGGAGGGGCGTATTCATGCCGCGGAGGCGCTCCAGGGGCAGGGGTGGCGGCGTGTCGTTGGAGCCATACTATACAGGCGCGGCCGGCCTTACAAGCGCCCGTCCGAAACCGGTTCGCGCGGTGGCGCAGAGGGGATTTGATCCGCGCCGCACGCGCCTGTATCATCCCCGCTCCCGAGCACGACATCCTCGAAGACGGCCGGCAAAGTGAAGATCCTGATCGTGGGCAACGGGGGGCGCGAGCACGCCCTGCTGTGGAAGCTGCGGCGCGACGCGCCGAAAGCGGAGTTCTTCGTGACGCAGCCCAACGGAGGAATGCGGGGGCTGGCCACGCCCGTTCCCCTGGCGCCGGGCGAGATCCAGGCGCTCGCCGGGTGGGTGCAGGCCAACGGCGTCGACCTCACCGTGGTGGGCCCCGAGGCGCCGCTCGCGGCGGGGATCGCCGACCACTTCGGGGACCGCGGGCTCGCCGTCTTCGGCCCGCGCAAGGAGGCGGCGGAGATCGAGAGCTCCAAGAGCTTCGCCAAGGCGCTCATGCTCCGGCACGGCATCCCCACGGCGGACTTCCGCGTCTTCGACCGCCTTCCCGACGCCGAGGCGTACCTCCACGAGACCGGCGCTCCCGTGGTGGTGAAGGCGTCCGGGCTCGCGGCCGGCAAGGGCGTGGTGGTGTGCGAGACGCTGGACGACGCGCTCTCCGCCGTGCGCGACATGCTGGGCGGCACCGCGTTCGGCACGGCGGGGGCCCAGGTGGTGATCGAGGAGTTCATGCGCGGCGAGGAGCTCTCCGTCTTCGCGCTCACGGACGGCACCGACGTGCTCGCCATGCTCCCCGCGCAGGACCACAAGCGCATCGGAGAGGGGGAGACGGGGCCCAACACGGGCGGGATGGGCGCCTACGCCCCCGTATCCCTCGCCACGCCGGGGCTCATGGAGCGCGTGGAGAGCGACATCCTGCGCCCCACCGTAGCGGCGATGGCGGCCGAGGGGCGCCCCTTCCGCGGCCTCCTCTACGCCGGGCTGATGCTGACGGACGCGGGGCCGCGCGTGGTGGAGTTCAACTGCCGCTTCGGCGACCCCGAGACGCAGGTCGTCCTCCCCCTGCTGCGCTCGTCATTGCTGGAGCCGGTGCTGGAGATCGCGCGCGGCGGGAGCATCGCGGGGGCGCGGCTGGAGTGGGAGCCCGGCGCGGCGGCCACCACCGTGCTCGCCTCCGCCGGATACCCGGGCGACTACCCGTCCGGGCTCCCCGTGCACCTCCCCGAGCCGCCCGGCGTGCTCGTCTTCCACGCCGGGACGCGGGAAGAGGAGGGGCGACTGGTGACCTCCGGCGGGCGCGTGCTGGCGGTGACGGCGCTGGCGCCCGCGGTCGCCGAGGCGGCGCGGCGGAGCCGGGAGGCGGCGGACCTCATCTCCTTCGAGGGAAAGCAGTTCCGCCGCGACATCGGGTGGCGGGAGATCGCGCGCGCGGAGGGCGGCCATGCCTGAGCTCCCGGAAGTGGAGACCATCGTCCGCGACCTTGCCACCTCCGTGCCGGGCCGCGGCATCCAGGGAGTGGAGGTCCTGCGCCCCGACCTGGTGGAGGGCGAGTCCGCCGCGGAGTTCGCGGCGGCGCTCACGGGGCGCAGGATCGGCTCGGTGGCGCGGCGGGCCAAGAACATCGTCTTCGACCTGGGGCGCGGCGACCGGCTCCTGGTGAACCTGGGGATGACGGGACGACTCCTCGCCGCGCGGCCGGGCGACGAGGTGCCCACGCACCTGGGGGTGAGGATGCGCCTCACCCGCGGGCGCGAGCTGCTGTACGCGGACACGCGCCGCTTCGGGCGGCTCTGGCGCCTGGACGAGGCGGGGTGGAGGGCCTTCGACGCGCGGCTGGGGGTGGAGCCTTTGTCAGAAGACTTCACTGCCGACCGTTTGGGGGAAGCGACACGGCGGTCGCGGGTGGCGGTGAAGACCTGGCTGATGGACCAGGCGCGCGTGGTGGGGGTGGGGAACATCTACGCCAGCGAGGCGCTCTTCCGCGCCGGCGTGGACCCGCGGCGGCCCGCCAACGAGGTGACGCGCGAGGAGGTGGAGCGTATCCGCCACGCGGTGAGGGAGGTGCTCCAGGAAGCGATCGACTTCCGGGGGACCACCTTCCTGGACTACCGCGACGCCAGCGGCAACCGGGGCGAGTTCTACGACCGCCTGCGCGTGTACGACCGCGAAGGCAAGCCGTGCACCCGCTGCAAAGGTCCGCTGCGCCGCATCGTACAGGCGAACCGGTCGACTTTTCTCTGCGAGGAGTGCCAGAGGTAGCCCGCCACCCGGGGTGCCGCCGGCCGCGCAGGCAACCCATGGCGCATCCCATGAACGAGCCCAGGCTCCGCCCCGCCCTCCGCAAGACCCTGCGCCGGTGGCGCATTCCCCCGGTGCTCACGCGGGGCCCCGAGGTGTTCGAAGGGCTGGCCGTGCTGGACGAGGTTCCCGGGGTGGCGCTCTGGCAGGCGCTGCGCGACGCCACGCTCTGGGCCGAGGCCGCGCCCGAGCTGCGCCCCCACCTCTTCCACCGTCTCGCCGAGCCCGCGTGGACCGCCCCCGCCCCGGAGCTTGCCGCCCCCTTGGCCGAGCTCGCGGTCCTTTCGCGCGACCCGGGCGGCTGCGACCGCGCGGCGGTGGCGCAGGCGTGCGGCGAGATCGCCGCGTGGGCCGACGGGCGCGGGCACCTGGCCACCGCGCTCGCCTTTGCGCAGGCCCGCGCGCTTTCGGCGCCAACCGATGCCGCCGCCGCGTACGAGGTGGCCCAGCTCGCCCGCCGCCGCGCCGAGGACGCCCGCGCCGAGACGTGGTACCGCCGCACGGTGGCCGTCGCGCGCCAGCGCGGCGACTGGGCCACCTACACGCGCGCCTTCCTGGGGCTGGGGACGCTCCACGCGAGCAGAGGAAAAATCACGGCCGCTCGTCGCTTCCACATGCGCGCGTTTAAGGCCGCCAACCGGAACACCCTTCGCGAGCTGGAAGGAAGCGCGCTCCACAAGCTCTTTTCGCTCGCCGCCGACGCCGGCCACCGCCGCGAAGCGCTGCGCCTGGCCCGCGCCGCGCTCGAGCTGTACGGGCCGGCCCATCCGCGCACGCCGCGCCTGGCGCACGACGTGGCGCGCCACTGGCTGGCCGTCGGCCATCCGTCGCGCGCCCTCGCCGTCCTGCGCGCCCTCCTCCCCCGCGCGACCGACCCCGCGCTGCGCCTCCCCGTCTTGGCCGACCTGG
>DASVSA010000271.1:0-14873 GCA_036388335.1 Longimicrobium sp.
TTCCCCGAATCCGGGTGGTTCCCCAGGTTGCGCGGAAGCGAGAGGAAGCGCAGCGCCAGCTCCAGCGTCACCTGCGACGGGTTCATCCCGCGCGGGAGCGAGGCGCGGCGCGGCTTCTCCGTGCTGTCCTCCTCTGCCTCCCCCAGCTGCACGTACGGCCCGAAGCGGCCCTGCAGCATCAGCACGGGCTTGCCGGTGGCCGGGTCGGTGCCCAGCACGTCGGGGCCCGTCGTCTTGGCGCGCACCAGCTCGTCCACCTGCTCCGGCGTCAGGTCCGCCGGCGCCACGCCGTCCGGGAGCGAGGCCGTGACGGTGGCGCCGCCGCCGTCCTCCATCTCCACGAACGGGCCGAACTTGCCGATCCTCACCCGCGCCACCAGGTCCTGCAGCCGCACGGTGGACGCGTCGCGCGGGTCGATGTTCTCCTGGCCCGTGCGCACCAGCGAGTCGAGCCCCTCGGGCCCATTGAAGAAGTCGCGCAGGTAGGGGAGCCACTCCGCGTCGCCCTCGGCGATCTCGTCGAGCTGCTCCTCCATGCGCGCCGTGAAGCGCGTGTCCACCAGGTGGGGGAAGTGCCCCTCCAGCAGCCCCGTGACGGCGAACGCGGTGAAGGTGGGCACCAGCGCGTTGCTGAGGCGCTCCACGTAGCCACGGTCGATGATGGTGCCGATGATGCTGGCGTAGGTGCTCGGCCGGCCGATCCCCTCCGCCTCCAGCGTCTTCACCAGCGTGGCCTCGGTGTAGCGCGCCGGCGGCTGCGTCTCGTGCCCCAGCGCCTCCAGCTCGCGCAGCCCCAGCACATCGCCGCGGCGGAAGGCGGGGAGCGGCTCGTCGCGGTCTTCCAGCGCCGCGTCGGGATCGTCCTGCCCCTCCACGTACGCCCGGAAGAAGCCCGCGAAGTCGATGCGCCGCCCGGACGCGCGGAAGACCGCGTCCTCGGCCTCGATCAGCGCGGTGAGCTGGGTGATGCGGGCGTCGGCCATCTGGCTGGCCACGGTCCTCATCCAGATCAGCTCGTAAAGCCTGGCCTCCTGCCCCGTGAGGCGCAGCTCCTCGGCGGTGCGCATCTCGGTGCCCGCGGGGCGGATGGCCTCGTGGGCCTCCTGCGCGCCCTTGCTCTTGGTGGTGAACTGGCGCGGCTGCGGCGACAGGTAGGGAGCTCCGTACAGCTGCTTCACCCGGTTGCGCGCCGCCCCGATCGCCTGCTCGGAGAGGTGAACCGAGTCGGTACGCATGTAGGTGATGAACCCCTCCTCGTACAGCCGCTGCGCCACCCGCATGGTGTCGCGCGCGGAGAGGCGCAGCTTGCGGTTGGCCTCCTGCTGGAGCGTGGAGGTGGTGAAGGGCGGATACGGGCGGCGCACGGAGGGCTTCTCCTCCGTCTCGGCCACGCGCCAGGCGGCGGGCCGCAGCCGCTCCACCAGCGCGCGGGCGGCGGGCTCGTCCAGCAGCACCACCTCGCGCGCTTCCTTGAGGCGCCCCGTGGTCTCGTCGAAGTCGCGCCCGCTGGCCACCCGCTTGCCGCCCACGCTCTGCAGCACCGCACCGAAGGGCGACTCCGCGGCAAGCAGCGTCGCCTTCAGGTCCCAGTACGAGGCCGAGCGGAAGGCGCGCCGCTCCCGCTCGCGCTGCACCAGCAGCCGCACGGCCACCGACTGCACCCGCCCCGCCGAGAGGCCGCTGGCGATCTTCTTCCAGAGCAGGGGCGACAGGGTGTAGCCCACCAGCCGGTCCAGGATGCGGCGCGTCTCCTGGGCGCGCACCACCTCGGTGTCGATCTGGCGCGGCGACTCCAGGGCGGCGCGGATGGCCTCGGGGGTGATCTCGTGGAAGACGATGCGCGACACGGGAACGCGCGGCTTCAGCACCTCCACCAGGTGCCAGCCGATGCTCTCTCCCTCGCGGTCTTCGTCGGTCGCCACCACCAGCTCGTCGGCGTCCTTGAGCAGCGCGCGCAGCTCGCTCACCACCTTGCGCTTGGCGGCGGGCACCACGTAGAGCGGCTCGAAGTCGTGCTCCACGTCCACCCCCAGCCGGGCCCACTCCTGCCCCTTCACATTGGCGGGGATGTCGCTGGCGGACTCGGGGAGGTCGCGGACGTGCCCCATGGACGCGGCGACCTCGTATCCGGCGGGTAGATACCCGCGGATCGTCTTCGCCTTGGTGGGACTCTCCACCACCACCAGCCGCCTGCGCTCCTTGCCCGCCATTGTCTCCGGATGTTTGGGATGAAGTGCTGGGTCCTGGTCCTAAGTGCCTAGTGCACAGTGCCTAGTGCCTAGTAACAGCACTCCAGGACTCAGGACTTCTGTTACTGCGCACTAGGCACTAGGCACTAGGCACTAGGCACTAGGCACTAGGCACTAGGCACTAGGCACTAGGCACTAGGCACTAGCCGCTGCCGCCCGTCGGGAGCAAACGGCGTGCTCCAGCTCGGCGGCGATGTCTTCGGGGGTGCGGCCCTCGGTGTCCACGGTCAGGTCGGCCAGGGCGTAGCGCGGCTCGCGGTCGGCAAGGAGGCGGCGTGCGGCCTCCAGCGGGTCGGGGCCCGCCAGCAGCGGGCGGGCGCCGGGCGACGAGGCGCTGCGCCTCACCACCTCCTCGGGAGACACCCGCAGCCACACGCGCAGGGTGCCCTCGCTGGGCGGCTCGCGGCGCGCGGCGTTGGCCACCCACCCGCCGCCGGGCGCCAGCACCACGCACCCCCACGCCGTCACGGTGTCGCTCACCTCGGCCTCGGCGCGGCGGAAGGCGGCCTCGCCCTCGTGCGCGAAGATGTCGCGGACGGGACGGCCTTCGCGCTCCTCGATCAGACGGTCGAGGTCCACGAAGGCCCATCCCAGGCGCCGCGCCAGGATCTCGCCCACCGCCGTCTTCCCGGCGCACATGAAGCCCACCAGCACCACCCTCTCCACTTCAGCCATGGCCCGCGCGCGCGGCGATCCGCTCCACGTACGCGTCGAAGTTGGCGCGCATCTCCCTCAGCGAGTCCCCCCCGAACTTCTCGCGCACGGCGCCGGCAAGCACCAGCGCCACCATCGCCTCGGCCACCACCCCCGCCGCGGGCACGGCGCACACGTCCGACCTTTCGCGCACCGCCTCGGCGGGCTCGCCCGTGCGCAGGTCCACGGTGGGGAGCACGGGCCGCATCAGGGTGGAGATTGGCTTCATGGCGGCGCGGGCCACCAGCGGCGCGCCTGTGGTGATCCCCCCCTCCAGCCCACCCGCGTGGTTGGACGAGCGCCCGTATCCCCCGCCCCGCGCCGCCGCCACGTCCCTCACGATGGGGTCGTGGACGCGCGAGCCGGGCCTCATCGCCCCCTCGAAGCCCAGCCCGATCTCCACGCCCTTGATGGCCTGGATGGACATCAGCGCGCCGGCCAGGCGGCCGTCCAGCCGCCCCTCCCACGACACGTGCGACCCCAGCCCGGCGGGGAGCCCGTTCACCACCACCTCCACGATGCCGCCCAGCGTGTCGCCGTCGCGCTTGGCGGCGTCGATGGCGTCGATCATCCGCCCCTCCGCCTCCGCGTCCAGGCAGCGCACGGGCGATGGGTCGGAGGCGGCGTTGAGGTCCTGGGGGAGCTCGGCCGGCGGGGCGGCCACCACCCCGCCGATGGCCACCACGTGGCTCCCCACGGTGATCCCCAGCTCGGCCAGGAGCCGCCGGGCCGTGGCGCCGCACGCCACCCGCGCCGCCGTCTCGCGGGCGCTGGCGCGCTCCAGGATGTCGCGCGCGTCGGTGCGGTCGTACTTGAGCGCACCCACCAGGTCCGCGTGGCCGGGGCGCGGGAAGAACACGCGCCTCATCGCCTCGTCGTCGCCCGCCGTGTCCACCGGCTCGGGCGACATCGCCTCCGTCCAGTTGGCCCAGTCGCGGTTCCTCACCAGCAGCGCCAGCGGCGAGCCCAGCGTCTCGCCGTGGCGCACGCCGCTCAGGATCTCCGCCCGGTCGCTCTCGATGCGCATGCGGCCGCCGCGGCCGTAGCCCCCCTGGCGGCGGCGCAGCTCCAGGTCCAGGTCGTCGGCGCGCAGGGGGAGGCCGGCGGGAAGTCCTTCGACGACGGCTGCGAGCGCGGGCCCGTGGGACTCGCCGGCGGTGGTGAAGCGGAAGGCTGGCATGGCGTAAATAAAACACCGGGGGTCTGGCGAGCGCCAGACCCCCGGTTGCCGTCTTTACCTGCGAGCCCCCGCCCTCAGCGCCGCAGGTCGGCGGGGGTGAGCCCGATGCGCAGCACCCCCGACGGGGTCAGCGCGAAGAGCCGGATCGCGTACCTCCCCGCCTCCGGATCGCCGGCGGGCACCGGCACCGTGATCACCGCGCCCGTGATGCGGTCGCGCACCGGGAGCCGCCGGATCGTCTCGAAGGTGTGGGTGTCGATCACGTCGATGTACGGCCCGCCCGCGTCGATCCCCGACGTGAAGCCCAGGCGCTGCCCGTCGTTGGCCGGGTAGCCGGCGTTGAGCGGGTGCATGGCGCTTCCGCCCGTGGGCGAGCCGCTCCGCGTTACGCCCGCCAGGCGCAGGCTGCTGTCGAAGAAATACACCTGATTGCCGCGCGCCACGCCCAGCGAGCCGTCGGCGTTCAGCCCCAGCCCTATCACCCGGTCCGCCGCGTTCTGCAGCAGGTCCCGCGACTCGCGGCTGGTGCCGAACAGCTCCGAGCCGCGCAGCTGGAAGTAGAAGACCCTCCCGAACGTCCTCACCCCTTCGCCGAAGGCGATGGCGTTGCGCTGCGTGCTCGTGGCCACGAACGTCGTGTCGCTGAGCCCCAGCGTGGACACGTCGCGGCCCAGGTCCAGCCGCGTGTCGGTAAGCCCGGCCGCCCGCATGTTGGTGAGGGTGGCGGACACCGGGGTAGGCGTGCCGCGGATGCAGTCCGGGTCCCTCTGCGTGGGGAGGAGCCGGCGCGGGCACACCGTCACTGTCTGGTTCGCCGAGAGCCCCGCATCCAGCGCGTTGACCAGGATGGCGCGGCCGACGAGGCGCTCGGCATAGCCCACGAACACTTCAGTGCCGCGGTTGAACTCGTACGACGTGTCCTTGCGCCCGTCGTAGATGCGGATGGTGCCGTCGCGCCCCGTGTCCGTGGGACGCGTGGAGTACAGGATCTGCCCGTCGGAGAGCTGACCCAGGAACTGGGGGCGGTCGCTGTACCGGTACACGGTCACCGAGCCCACCGAGTCCTTCTCCACGTCGTACTGCACGTCGTACAGCTCGATGTCCGGGGTGCGGATGCGGCGGACCTCCTGCAGCGTGCCGCTGGCCGGGATGTGCACCACCGAGATGTTGGTGCCGCCGCTGTTGGCCACCAGCAGCGAGTCGCCGCTGGCGCCCACCGCGAGCCCCCAGGGACGCGAGCCCACCGTGATGGGCGCTCCGAACAGCGACGACGTCACCGGGAGCACCTCCACCCGGTTCCTGTTGATGTTGGACACGTACACGCGGCGCCCGTCCGAGGCGATGTCGGCCACGGTGTCGCCCGGCGCGGGGAACACCACCGTCTGCCCGCGCGTCACCAGCACGTTCGCGGCGCGGCCTGGCACGCCGCCGGCCACGCGGGCGCCGCCCGCCAGCCCGCACGGCAGGCGCTGCGGAGTGCCCGGCGAGGTCGCGGCCCCGCAGTTCCCCGCCCCGTCCGTGGCCCACGCCGTCACTTCCAGGGCCAGCGACACCGTGTCGGCGGGCGAGAGGCCCAGCTGGGCCAGGGGGATGCGGATGCTGGCCGCCGAGGCCCGCTCCCGCGACGTCAGGTAGCGGTCCACCGCGGTGCCCGTGGCCGGGTCGCGGTAGCGGACGCGCAGCGTGGCGCCCACCGAGTCCACCCCCACCTCGTCGGTGGCCTGCACCGGCACCACCACCGTGTCCGTCCCCTGCACCCGCTCCGGCAGGTCGGCCGAGAAGGTGACCTGCGGCGCCGTGCCGTCCGCCGTGGCCGGCGTGATCCTCACGTCCACCGGGCGCGCCACCGCCTGGATGTTGCTCCCCGAGGTGGCCACCGCCTCGATCCTCAGCGCGCCCGTCGCGGCGGGCACGATCAGGCTCACCGTGGTGTCCACCCGCGCACGCGGCGTGGGCACGGCGATGCTGATCTCGCGGGCGAAGGCGCCCGTCATCCTCACCACCACCGCGCGGATCAGGTCGGTGGAGTCCTCGGCCACCACGCGCACGGGAAGCTGGCTCCCCGCCGGGAAGCTGTCGTTCTGCGCCGGTGACGAGATCTGCACCCGCGGGCCGCCCAGGTTCACGTAGGCGGTGTCCGCGCGCTGCTTTCCGGCGCTGTCCGACACCGTGGCGACGATCAGCACCCGCCGCTCGTTGGTGTTCTCGGGCACGGCCAGCAGGTAGCGCTGCACCGTGGTGTCCTTGCGAGTCGTCTCCAGCAGGCTCACCGACTTCGAGTAGAAGCGGGCCACGGTGGTGTCGGTGCCCAGCGCGGGGTCGCCGCGCCGCGCGAAGCCGTCCAGCTGCAGCTTGGCCAGCCGCTGGTTGTCCGACACCTTCACCTGCACGAACACGGAGTCGCCGATGGCGATGGCCGCGCTGTCCCGGGGGAACTCGATCTGGATGCTGGGCCGCACGGTGTCGGCCGGGGCGTTGCCCCCACCCGTGCCGGTGCCGGTGCCCGGAGGCGCCGGGTCGACGGCGAAGCCGTTGGAGCCGTCGCAGGCGGCGAGCGCCAGCGCCGCGGCGAAGACGGCCGCGAGTCCCGCGCCGGACCGTTTCAGGATGCTGCTCACGGAAGGATCTCCATTGTGGGTACCGCGAAGGAAGGCCATCAGTCGGTCTCTTCCACGATGTGCGGAGTGACCATGATCAGCAGGTCGCGCTTCACTTCGCGGTCGCTGGACCGCCGGAAGAGCACGCCGAGCACGGGGATGTCCATAAGGAAGGGGATGCCCACGCGGTTGCGCGTCACTTCGGTGACGGTGAGGCCGCCGATGACCGCCGTCTCGCCGTCGCGCACCATCACGCGGGTATCGCCCTGCTGCTGGTTGAACTGCACGCCGATCTCGGTGGCCGCGGCCACGGCGCTGGAGCGCTCCGCGTGAAGCGTGAGCAGCACCCGCCGGTCCGAGGTCACCTGCGGCGTCACGATCAGGCGGATGCCGGTCTCCACGAGCTGCGCCGTGGCGCGCGCCGCGTTGGCCCCGCCTCCACCGCCGCCGGTGCCGCCCGCGCCGCCGCCCACGTCCACCACGCGGATGGGGGTGCGCTCACCCACCCAGATCTGCGCTTCGTGGTTGCTGGAGGTGGTCACCACCGGCGCCGCCTGCACGTCCGAGAGCTCGGCCGACTGCAGCGCCTCCAGGAACGACACCAGCGTGTAGCGGCCCAGCACCAGCGAGGTGAGCACCTGCAGGGCGGGCTGCGACACCCGCTGGTTGGCGTTGCCCAGCGCCGCGATGGAGCTGCCCCCCAGCGACACCAGGTTGTCGTTGGTGAGCTCGCCCGGGTTGCGCGGGTCCGGCACCGAGGTGAGCTGGTTGAGCGAGTTGCCGCGCGAGTCCTTGAGGTCGTACGTGACCCCCAGCTCCTCCGCGTCGGTGCGGTTCACGAACACGATCTTGGCCTGGATCGCCACCTGCGGCGTGCGCACGTCGAGCTGCTCCACCAGGCGCACGAAGTCGTTGATCACCGTAGCGATGTCGGTGGCGATCAGCGTGTTGGTGGTCTGGTTGACCGTCACCGACCCGCGCTCGCTGGTAAGCGGCTGCAGCGTCGTCAGCATCTCGCCCACGGGCACGTAGTTGATGCGGAAGGTGCGGGTGACGAGAGGCTCGTTGCGCTCGCGGTTGGCGAGGTTCTCGATGCGGTCCACGCGGATGATGCCGGTGCCCTGCTCCTCGGCCGCCAGCCCGTAGGCCTGCAGCAGCGAGCGGAGCGCCTCGTCCCACGGCTGGTTGTCGAAGGCCACGTAGTCCACGCGGATGCCTCCCACCTCGGCCCCGGGGACGATGGAGCGGCCCGTGGTCTCCGCGAAGGAGGCCAGCACGTCGCGCATGTCCGTGTTCTCAAAGGTCACCGAGATGCGGCGCGCCTGGCTCTGCCGCTGCTGCGGGCGCTGCCGCTCCTGCGCGGGGCGCTCCTGCGGCTGGGCCGTGGAGAAAGCCGGGACGGCATTGCTGCCGCCGTTGACGTTGCCGCCACCGTTGCCGTTGCCGCCGCCGCCGCCGCTGCGCCACGCCTGGAACTCGGGAGCGTTGGCGGCCAGCGAGATCCTCACCCCCTCGGCCACCTGCTCCACCCGGTACTCCGCCTCGCGCGACAGGTCCACCACCACGCGCACCACGTCGGCCGAGTGCTGGCTGGTGCGCACGGCGGCCACGCCGCCCCGGTGGATGCCGTCGTAGCGGCTGCTGGGCAGGTCGCTGCGGGCGCCGCGGATGTCCACCACCACGCGGGGCGGGCCCGAGAGGCGGAAGTGCTCGAACGTCACCTCGCCCCCCGTGATCTCTACGGTGAGCTCGGTGCGCCCGCCGCGCCCTTCCAGGCGCAGCGCCGAGACGCTGCCGTCCGCGCGCAGGGCCAGCGAGGGCGCCGGAGTGCTTCCGTGCGCGGGGGGGGCGCCGGGCGCCGCCGCACCCAGCAGCGCCGGGAGGATCGCGACTGCTACAAGACGCTTCATCGTGGGAGTCCTTGGTGGGGGAGCGAGGTTCAGCGGTAGCGTTGCTGGCTGGGCGAGCCGGTGGTGCGCTGCCCCGTGGCGGCGCCCGGCGTACGGGTCTGGTTCTGGTTCTGCGCGGCGGGCTCGGCGGGCTGCGCCGGGCGCTGCCCGCCGCGGCGCAGCGGGCCCGTGGGCGGGGCCGGGGCCGCGGGCGCCGGTGCCTGGATGATCACCTGCTGCGGCTGGCCGGGCTGCCCGGCGGCCGCCGTGGCGGCTCCGGCGCCGGGCCCGGGGGCCGCGCGCACGTTGCGCTGGAGCGTGAGGCTCTGCAGCCTCAGCGTGCCGAAGTCGTTCACCTGCACGTCCACCCGGCGCGGGTAGATCCCCACCACCGTGATGGAGCCCAGGCGCTGGCCCGTGCGCAGCCGGTGCCGCGCGCTGCTGTCCGCCAGCGCGAACACGGCGATCGACTGCCGCGGGTCCGGCGAGTACACGATGGAGGTGAGGCGGAGGTCTTCCACGCGGTACCCCAGGTCGGCCGCGCTCAGCAGCGGCTGGAAGGGGTCCGGGCGGCCGCCCCGCTGGTAGCGGAACACCTCGCGGCGGTACGTCTCCACGGCGACGGCCGACGAGTCGGCGGCGGCGGCGGCGGGCTGCGCGGCGGCCGGGGCGGCGAGCCCCAGCGCCAGCGCGGCGGCCAGGACGGCTCTATTCAGCACTTGCTTCATTCTCGGTCGGCGTGCTGGGGATGACGTAGGTCTCGATGGAGAAGCGCGCCTCCACCCTCACCGCGTCGGCGTCGGCGGGCGCGGCGGAGCCGGCCGTGGCGCCCGAGGGGGCGAGCGTCAGGTTGAGCGGAGTCACGATGCGCGGCAGCGACGCCACCCGCGTGAGGAAGTCGCCCACGTCGTGGTAGCGCCCCACCACCGCCATGTCGTACGCGCGGCGGGTGTAGTACGCCTCCTGCGTGGCGCCGGAGGGCTGGATGAGGGCAATCTCCACGTTGGTGCGCTGCGCCTCGGCCGAGATGGCGTCCAGCAGGTCCGGGAGCTCTTCGCTGGAGGGGATCAGCCCCTCCACCGACTGCAGCTGGCGGCGGTAGAGGGCCAGCGTCCCCTCCACGTCCGTCCCCACCCCCTTGGTGAGGGCGCGGGCGGAGGAGTTGCGCGTGCGCAGCTCTTCCACGCGGGTGCGCAGGGCATCCACCTCCGCCTGGCGCGGCGCGTACACGTAGTCGTAGAACAGGTACCCCAGCAGGGCGATCATCACGCCGCCCAGCATGAGGTTCTTCCGCATCTGCGGATCCAGCGGGGGAAGTGCCATGGCTCAGCGTCCCGAAGGAAGAATTGGTACGATCTCCAGGAGCGACGAGTCCGGCTTCTCGTAGCGCGCCTCCAGCGTGAACTTCAGGTACGTGCGCCCCGCGGTGGAGGTCTGCTCGCTCGTCACCAGCGCCACGTCGCGGATCATGGGCGACAGCTCCAGGTTCTTCATGAAGCGGGTGAGCGCCTGGGTGGAGCCCGCGTTCCCCTCCACGCTGAAGGCCGGCCCCTCGGGCTCGGGCGGCGCGGCCGGCGCGGCGTCCGCGGCGGCGCTGTCGCCGGCGGCCGGGGCCGGAGCTGGGGCGGCGGGCGCGGCCGGCTCGTCGGAGGCGGCAAGCTTGGTGAGCCAGGTGTAAGGCGGCACCGCGCGGCTCACCTCGTCCAGCAGGTGGGGCCACACGTAGCGGCGTCCGTCCACGCTGCGGATGACGGCGATCTTGCTCTCGATGGTGTCGCGGCGGGCGTCGAGCGTCTCCATCAGCGAGATGGTGCGCGCCAGCCGCACCGAGTCCTGCGTCTCGCGCTCCACCTCGGCTTCCAGGGCGGTGCGGGCGCTCCCGGTCTTCCACCAGCCGAAGCCGGCCAGCACCAGCAGCAGGAAGGCGGCGAGGCCCACCGCGGCGACGCGCGTGTCCATCCCCGCGGTGGGGAGCGACGGCCTGCGAGCTCCACGGGCGGCCGAGGCGCGCTTCGGCGTGCCGCCGGGGAGAAGGTTGATCTGGATCAAGGGTGCACTCGGGCGTTCGGCGGTGCCCCGCGTACGGCGGGGCGAAGGACTGCGGCTAGTTGGCGGAGCGGAGGGCCAGGCCCACCGCCAGCATCAGCATGGGGGCCAGCTCGTCTACGGGGAAGAAGGTGCCGGCTCCCGTGCGCACCTTGAGGCGCTGCAGCGGCGAAGCCAGCTCCGTGCGGGCGCGCAGGCGCCCGGACACCACGTCCACCAGCCCGGGGATGCGCGAGGAGCCGCCGCTGAGGTACACCCGCGAAAGCCCGCCCCCCGCGTCGCTGGCGGCCAGGAAGGCCACCGCGCGCTCGATCCCCAGGGCCAGCTCCTCGCTCCCCTCGCCCAGCAGCTCGCGGAACTCGGCGGCGCGCGGCGAGCGGCCTTCGAGCACCGCCTCGGCCTCTTCCACCGTGAGCCCGTGGCGGCGGCGCAGGTCCTCGCGCAGGCGGCGCGAGCCGAAGGGGATGTCGCGGGTGAGCACCAGCGTCCCCTCCTGCAGCACGTTCACCGTCGAGATCTCGTGCCCCACGTTCACCAGGGCGCACACCCCGGTCATGGCCTCGGGGTAGTTGTACTCGAAGGCGTTGTGGAGCGCGCAGGCGTCCACGTCCACCACGGTGGGGGCGAGGCCGGCGTCGCGCAGCAGGCTCACCCGCTGCTCCACCACCTCGCGCTTGGCCGCCACCAGCAGCACGTTCATCTGCAGCCCGTCGCTCAGCGGGTCCGCGATCTGGAAGTCCAGCTGCACGCTCTCCATGTCGTAGGGAACGTACTGCTCGGCCTCCCAGCGGATCACCTCGCGGGCGTCGGCTTCCTTCATCCGGTCCATCTGGATCTTCTTCACCATCACGTCGCGCCCGCCCACCGACGCCACCAGCGTCTTCGGCTTCACCCCGGCCGTCGTGAGCAGCGACTGGACGGTCTGCACCACGATCTGCGGGTCCATCACCTCTCCCTCCACGATGGCGTCGGCCATCAGCGGGGTGTGGGAGACGTGAACCAGCTCCGGTTCGTTGCCGGAGTGGTCGATCACCGCCAGCTTGACGTAGCCGCTGCCGATGTCGAGGCCCACCGTGCTCTTGTTGCGGCGGAGGAAGGAAGCCATGCTGCTTTTTGGAAACGAGGGTCTACGGGCGCGCCGGCGATAGAAAACGCGGCGCAGCGGGTGCAACGGTGTGGGCTATGTGGAGGGGACGCGCACAGTGTAGCTCTCCTCCCGGGCCCGCGTCAAGGACGGCCTCTGCCACGGATCTGCTACCTGACCACCTCGAACCAGTAGCGGGTGGAGCCTTTCGCGGTCTGGGGCGCGTTCTCCAACCCCGTGTTGCGCAGCGACTCGAGCGCCTTGGCGATGTTGCACGAGTTGTAGCGCACCAGCGCGTTGCCGTTGAGCGTGGCGCCGTCGGAGTTGCCGTCGCTGCCGGGGCTGCCGGGCTGAAGCAGCACGTCCCCCAGCGCCACCAGCGCGCCCTGTATCTGCGCGTTGCCGTTCACCTGCAGGTCGCCCTGCACGATCACGATCCCGTTGAACCGGAACTTGGAGTTGAGGTGGAGGTCGCCCTCCACGATCAGGATCCCCTGCCCGAAGCCGTCGCCCGGGTTGATGGGCGTGCCGGGGTTCCGGATGGCGATCACCGGGAAGTATTTCTCGTCGCCGTCCTCGTTGCAGTCGGCGATCTGGTGGGGGCACCCCCAGTTCAGCCGCGACCGGTTGATATCGGAGTCGGTCCTCAGGTACGTGTCCGAGTTGGGCGAGGCGCCGGACGGAAAGGCGCTGAACTCGTCGAAGCCGAACTTGATCCCCGCGATGGCGGCGAGCTTCTTCGGGTCGTTGTAGCCCAGGAGGTACCTCGCGAACGCCTCCTTGTCCATCGTGGTTCGCTGCACCTCTTCGCTGCCGCCGTCCACGTTCTGCGCCTTGATGTCGGCGTCCACGTTGCTCGCCAGGTCCACGGCGTTCACGTTGGCGCCGGTGGCGCACAGCGACGCGTCCTGCTTGCCGCTCAGCATGATGCTGCCGTTGATGTCCACGTCGTCCGACGCCAGCGACGCCCCCGCGCTGATGTTCAGGTTGGGGTTGGGCGCACGCCGCTGGACGTCGATCAGCGCTCCCACCATCCGGCCCGCCCGCTCCGTGCCGTCGGCGCGCGGCGCGGGGGCGGAGATCAGGGAGTAGGTGTCGTCGCGCAGGAGCTCGCCCGTGACCGCGTCCGGGGTCACGGTGGACCTGAACAGGCGGGAGACGCTCACTTCGTACGGCGTGCCGCCCGTGGTGGAGAGGATGTCGGCGGGTACGTTGTCCGTGAAGCCGCGGGCCGGCCCGGCCACCGCGCCCTGCCGCAGCAGCACCGCCGCGCGCGCGTTGAGCGCCTCGTCGGCGCCGTACAGAGAGGTGACCGCGTCCTGGTGGGCGCCGCTGATCGCCGCCTCGGTAGACGAGGTGACGAGGGCGGCCGTGACCAGCAGCGTGACCGCCACCAGGCCCAGGAGCGCCAGGGGAAGCGCGACTCCGTCGCGCCCCATGCGCACCCCGCCGCGGCGAACGTTGATCAGGGAGTGCATGCGGTTTCCGAGTTTCGCAGGTGGATGGTGGTGGAGTCGGCGAGCTGCTGGACCGTGTTGGTGCCGCGGTCGCGGCTGCGCATCGCCAGCACCACGCGAACCTTGTCGATGGCGTTGGGTGTGGCCGTGGCCTGGGCCGGGGTGCGCTCGGCGGTGTCGCAGAAGTAGCGGAAGGTCACGCCCCCGATGTTCGAGCCCTCGTGGTCGGGAAGGAGCGGTCCCGCGAGCGGCTGGGGCGTAGAGACGGCGCCGCCCACCGTCGCGTTCGCCCTCATCAGCCAGTCGGACTGGGCGCCCGTCACCGAGCTTTGTCCCACCGAGTACTCGATCTCCTGGAACAGGAACACCCGGACCGGCGCCGCGTCGGAGGTCGCCACCGCTGTGGCGAGCCCGGTGTAGGTGACGTTCACCTCGTCCACATCGGCACCGTTCAGCCGCAGGTTCGCGTTGCACGGCGCGCCACCCGCGGTCGACACCTGCGTCACGCGCCCGGCCTGCACCACGCCCGGGGCCGCCGCGGGTACCGCGATTCCCCAGTGGGTGGCCGCGAGCGTGCCGGTGGTGGGGAGGTCGGCGGGCATGGTCTTGGGCGGGAGCGCCACCCACGCCGCGCCGGCGCCCGCCCCCATGGGGGTGCACAGCGTCCCGTAGGCGCGCGGCACGCGCAGGCGCATCGAGTGGGCGCCGGCCTGCACGATGGCCGCGGCCGGCACGGCGCGCAGCTCGCTCGCGATCAGCTCCATGGCGCCACGCACGTTCTCCTGCACCGCCTGGCGGCCCGTCTGCGAGTCGGTGAAGCGCGACTGGCCCTGCAGGAGCTGGAAGATCACCGTGGCCAGGATGCCGGAGAGCACGATGGCGACCGTCACCTCGATGAGCGTGAAGCCGCTCGGGCGCGCCGTGCGGTGGGCGGGAGTGGCTTTCGTCATGGGAGGGTGGGGGACACGTAGGTGTTGGTGGTGAGCAGGACGGAATCGTTCCGCAGGACGCGGTTTCCCGCCGCCGGCTTCACCTTCACCTGCACGGTGTAGAGCTCGTTGGTGGCGGCGACGTTGTCGCCGTCGCTCCCCTTCACGCTGGTGGTCATCACCGCCCCGTCGGGGAGGGTCAGCGTCGCGGGGGTGGCCGCGGTGAGCGCCTGCACCCTGCGGACGTCGCGCAGCGCGGACTCCATCTGCCCCGTGGCCCTGGCCACGTACGCGCTCTGGCGCTCGGCGCGGGCGTTGAGCCGCGCGGCGCCGATCCCCACCGCTTCCAGCGAGAGGAGCCCCACGGCGAGCAGCACCATCGCGATCAGCACCTCGATGATGGTGAAGCCCGCATCCGACCGTTCCCGGCGCTCAGTATGCACGGTATACCTGTCCAATTCCGGTGATGATGACCGAGTCCCGCCTGGCGGCCTGCACCGCGACCACCGCGCTGAGGGTGCTCGCGGGGGTGAGGAGGCCACGGCTGTCGAAGGTGACGTTCCCGTTCTTCACGAACTTGACGCCCGGGTAGTCGCCGGTGGTGCTCACGCGCTTCAGCGTGTCGAGCCGCGCCGACGTCCCGCGCGACACCGTGACGAGGTACTGGTTGCCCCCGGAGATGGTGACGGCCGCGGTGCCGCCGCGCCGGATCGCCTGCATCCGGGCCAGGCTCACGTCGGCGGCGAAGC
>DASVSA010000272.1:0-17328 GCA_036388335.1 Longimicrobium sp.
CGCAGCCGGTCGGGGCGGGCGAGGAGGACATCGGGGGATACGGTCAGGGCGCTGGCGATGCGCGGGCAGGCGGGGCCGAGCGCTTCTTCGATGCTCGCCTTGCCGCACACGCCGCACGCGGAGGTCACGGCGAAGGCGCGCGCCGCCAGCGAGGCCGGGTCCCACGCGGCGCCCGGGGCGAGCACCACGTTCACCACGTTGAAGTTCTGCTCCCCCTCCACGCAGTAGCGGATCGCCGCCACGTCGCGCGCGGACGAGACGATCCCCTCGGCGAAGAGGAAGCCGGCCGCCAGCTCGAAGTCCGCGCCGGGCGTGCGCATGGTGACGGCCACGCGCGTGGCGCCTCCCTCCGGCACCCGACCGCCGATCAGCTCCGCCGCGCGGATCACGCGGATCTCCAGCGGCTCCTCGGTCGCCAGCGAGTCCGCGCGGGTGCGCCGCACGATGCCGTCCTCGCCCACGGAAAGCTGCTCCACGGGGCGGCGTACGGTGCTGGCGCGGCGCGGATGAAGAGCCATGGGCGAAAGGTGTGAGCGGCGCGCCAGGGCCGCAAGCCACGAAGGCACGGAGACGAGCGCCTCTGTGCCTTCGTGCCTGAGTCGTTAGCCGTAGGTTACGGCCTGTCGAGGTCGCGCTGGGCCTTGCCGAAGGTGTCCTGCACCTTGCCCTTGAGCTGGTCGAGCTTCCCTTCGCCCTGGAGGCTGGTGTCGCCGGTGAGGCCGCCCAGCGCATCCTTGACCTTGCCCTTCAGGTCCGTGGTCTTGCCTTCGAGCGAGTTGTCGACGCCGCGCTCGGTCAGGTTGCGTTCATCCATCGTACCCTCGCAATGCTTGGGTTCCACGGCGGCGACCGCATCCGATCGCCGCTCGCAACACGCTGGGGCAAAAGCCGTTCCGTGAATCACGCCGGTGCCCTTGCCGCCAGCGCCAGGGGGAGGAGGAGCGCCGCCGCGCCCGCCAATCCCGCCCCCGCCAGGAACGCCGTCTGCGACCCGAACCCCTCCCACAGCGCGCCGAAGAGGAGGCTGGCCGGGAGAGCCACGATCCCCACGACGAAGTGGTAGGCGCCGAACGCGCGGCCACGGAGGCCCGCCGGCGCCATCGCGGCGACGAGCACCTTCTCCGGTGCCTCGGTGAGCCCATAGAAGAGGCCGTAGACCAGGAAGAGGGCCCACGCGTGCCAGGGCGCCCACGCCGCCGCGAACCCCGCGTACACCAGCGCGTACACCATCCATCCCGCGATGATGGCTCCGCGCGCGCCCACGCGGTCGCTGAGCCGGCCGCCCAACAGGCTCCACAGCGACTTGCTGGCGTGAAGCGCGCCCCAGAGGAGCGGGATGAGCGCCGTCGCCACCCCCAGCTCCCGCGCGCGGAGCAGGAGGAACGCGTCCGACGCGTTGCCGAGCGCGAAGATCGCCAGCACGCCCAGGAGGCGTGGAAAGCGCGGTCCCAGCCCCGAAAGGCGCATGTCGGGCGCATCGCGCAGGGCCGTGGCGGCGGCGGGGCGCGGATCGCGCACCATCCACACCGCCACGGCCACGGTCAGCAGCCCGGGAATCAGGGCCAGCGCGAACACCCGCCGCAGGTCGCCCGGGTAGAGGAGGAGGATGCCCGTGGCGAGGAGCGGCCCCACCACGGCGCCCGCGTGGTCCGCCGCGCGATGGAGCCCGAACGCCTCGCCGCGGCGCGCCTCGGGGACGGACTCGGCCAGGAGCGCGTCGCGAGGGGCGGAACGGAGCCCCTTCCCCACGCGGTCGGCCATGCGCACGGCCAGCACCTGCCACCCCGCCGTCGCCACGGCCACGAGCGGGCGTCCCACCGCCGCGATCCCGTATCCCCACGCCACCAGCGCATGGCGCCGCCCCAGGCGGTCCGACACCCATCCACTCGCGAGCTTCAGGAGGCTGGAAAGGCTCTCCGCCGCTCCCTCCACGATCCCCACGAACGCCGCCCCCACCCCCAGCGTCCCGGTGAGGAAGAGGGGGAGAAGCGGGTAGATCATCTCGCTGGCGGCGTCGTTGAGCAGGCTCACGACGCTCAGCCAGAGGACGTTGCCGCGCAGCAGCGGCGCCCGGGGACCGGGCACGGGCTCAGTGGTCACGTACGGATCCTGTGCACTCCCGGAGATCTCGGACGGCGGGCGGTTGAAGCCGGTGCAACGACTACACGAAGTCCCCCCGCGGGGACTCCAGGGTTCCGGCTGATCGTGGAAGACCAGTCCGCGCAGGGGAATTCGTGTAGCTGCTGCGGCGAATCCGTTGGTCTGCAACGGCCCGATTCACCGGGATCTTGTATCGCCGATGACGCGGCAACGTAACGCGCGGGCCTCCAGAGCTCCACCCACGACGCGGCACGGCGCAATGAGCGCGGGCGCTTCCGGGGTGCCCTTTCCTTTTTGCTCATCGTTGCCTATCGTGGGCAGCGAGGCCCGATCCGCCCGGCCCCGCCGGCACCCTCCCCCCGCCGGCGCCAGACCGAGGAGAGCCGCACATGAAGCCCGTCGCCGCGCTCATCCCCATAGCCGCACTCTGCATGGCGGCCTGCGTCCCCACCGGGCGGCGCTCACTCACTCCCGACCTCGGCCGGCCGGAGGCGGTGTCGCTGTCCGGCAACCCGCTTCACTCCCCCGAGCTCCCGCTGGAGCGGCGCGCCCGGCTGGAGGCGGAGCTCACGGCGGCCCGGCAGGCGTACGAGGCCAACCCCGCCAGCGCCGACGCGGTCATCTGGTACGGCCGGCGCACGGCGTACCTGGGGCGCTACCGCGAAGCCGTGAGGATCTACACGGAGGGGATCGAGCGGCACCCCCGCGACGCGCGGCTCTACCGCCATCGCGGGCACCGCTTCATCACCATGCGCCGCTTCGGCCACGCCGCCCGCGACCTGCGCCGCGCCACCCTGCTCACCGCCGGCCGGCCGGACGAGGTGGAGCCGGACGGGATGCCCAACGAGCAGAACGTGCCGCTCAGCACGCTGCAGGGCAACATCTGGTATCACCTGGGGCTCGCCCACTACATGCGCGGCGAGTGGCCGCGCGCGGCAACCGCGTTCCGGCAGGCGCTGGCCCGCTCGCGCAACGACGACAACGTGGCCGCCGCCACCCACTGGCTCTACCTGTCGCTGCGCCGCGCCGGCCGCACGGCCGAGGCGGCGCGCGTGCTGGAGCCGGTGAGGCCGGACATGAAGGTGGTGGAGAACACGGCCTACCTCCGCCTCCTGCGCCTCTACCGCGGCGAGCTCCCCCCCGACTCCGTGCTGGCCGACGGTGGCGACGCGGCGGAGCTCGCCACCTCGGGCTACGGCGTGGCCGCCTGGCACCTCCACAACGGCCGCCGCCGCGAGGGCGAAGACATCCTGTGGCGCGTGGTGCAGGCGGAGAACTGGACCCCCTTCGGCTACATCGCCGCCGAGGCGGACCTCCACCGCATGGAGCGGCAGGGGCACCCGTAAACAGAAGAGTCTCACACGGAGGCACGGAGGCACGGAGAAGGATCGATCTCCGTGTCTCTGTGCCTCTGCGTGATCCAACCCCGCGGGGAACCCTGGGCGGGTGCGCGGGGTTCTTAAGCGCTGAAGCATTCCCACCGTCCCACGCACCGCTGGAGAACACCCGATGTCGCCAGGCACCTTCGCCGCGCTCCTCTTCCCGCTCGCTCTCACGCTGTCGCCCGTGCCCACCGCCGCCCCCGCGCCGCCGCGCGCCGAGGCCGTGGCGCCGATCACCTGGCAGATCGACCAGTCGCACTCGGCCATCAGCTTCCGCATCCGCCACCTGGTGAGCCGCGTGCGCGGCAGCTTCAACGACTGGAAGGGGACCATCGTGGCCGACCCGCGGAACCTGGCGGGGGGCTCGGTGCAGGTGGAGATCAAGACGGCGAGCATCGACACCAACAACGAGCGCCGCGACAACCACCTGCGCTCGGCGGACTTCTTCGACGCGGAGAAGCACCCCGTCATCACCTTCCGCAGCACGCGCGTGCAGACGCGCGGCCGCAACCTGACGGTGACGGGCAACCTGACGATGCACGGCATCACCAGGCCGGTGGTGCTCACGGGGCAGATGGGCGAGGTGGCCGGCGTGGCCGGCAAGCGCCGCATCGGCTTCGAGGCCACCACCACCATCAACCGCAAGGATTTCGACGTCACCTGGAACCGCGCGGCCGAGGGCGGCGGCGCCGTGCTGGGCGACGAGGTGGAGATCACCATCGACATCGAAGCGGTGGAGCAGCCCGCGTCGTAAGCGGCGGTCCCACGCGACGCACACAGGGGCACGGAGAAGCAACGTCTTCTCCGTGCCCCTGTGTCTCTGTGCGAAGGGCTCCCTTTTTGCGTGGTTCGGGCCTTCCATCAAGCCCCGCACACGCACCGGTATGCCGCGAACCATCCTGCTGGCCGAAGACCACGAAGACAACCGGTTCGCGCTGCTGACGGTGCTGCAGCGGGAGGGGTACTCCACGCTCGGCGCCCGCAACGGCAAGGAAGCGGTGGAGATGGCGGCCGAGCACCGCCCCGACATGATCGTGATGGACCTGTCGATGCCGGTGATGGACGGGCGCGCGGCGGTGAAGGTGCTGAAGGCGGATCCGCTCACCCGCTCCATCCCGGTGGTGGCGCTCACGGCCATGAGCCTCACCGTGAGCTTCGAGGAGCTGGAGATGGAGGGGTTCGCGGGGCTGCTCACCAAGCCCTGCATGCCGCCGCGCCTGCTGGCCGAGGTGCGCCGGCGGATCGGGCCGCCGGAGGGGCCGGGGGCGCAGTCGGGCGGGCTGGCGCAGGCGGGGTCGCCCTCCTAGCTGCTGGGCGAGAGCTCGCGCAGGTAGGTGAAGGGGTAGATCCCGGTGCGGTGCCCGTCGCTCCAGTCGAAGCGGAGCGCGTAGTCGCCCACGTACTCCACGCGCGCGGGGTGCACGTCCAGCGGCACGGTGGCGGGGTCCAGGATGGGGCGGCCGGACATCTCCTCCACGCAGGCGGCGCAGGGGCAGCAGAGCCGCAGGTAGCGCGGAGGGTAGTCGCTCACCACCCCGTCGCGCCAGCGGATGCGAAGCTCGCTCCCGTCTTCCGTCGGCCCGATCTCGGCGGGCGTCGATTCGTCGCGCATGTGTCCTCGTGATAAGTTGCGGGGCCCACAGGCGGCGGACCCCGCACCCAACGTATGCCGGACCCGCTCCGGCGCAACCGCAACGCGAGACAGAGAGATCCGTGGAGCTGACCTCCAAGCAGCGCGCCCACCTGCGGGCGCTGGCCCACCACCTGAAGCCGGTGGTGCAGATCGGCAAGGAAGGCGTCACCGACGCGGCCGTGCGCTCGGCCCAGGAAGCCTTCAACACGCGCGAGCTGGTGAAGGTGAAGGTGCAGGAAGCCGCCCCCGCCCCCGCCCGCCAGGCCGGCGAGGAGCTCGCCTCCCGCGTGGAGCAGGCCACCCTGGTGGCCGCCATCGGCCGCACGGCGATCCTCTACCGTCCGGACCCGAAGAAGCCGGAGATCCAGCTTCCGGTGTAAAAAGGTCTCACACAGAGGCACAGAGCCACAGAGAGGAGACTTTCTCTCTGTGGCTCTGTGACTCTGTGTGAAAGCTTTTTAGTAGATGTAGACCGGCGTGCCGACACTCACGTTCCGGTACATCCACATGATGTCGTGCTCGTACATGCGGATGCAGCCGTGGCTGGCGGCGGAGCCGATGGACGACGGCTTGTCCGTGCCGTGGAAGTAGTAGCCGTCGTACATCTCCAGCTTGGCGGCGCCCAGCACGCCCTTGATGGCGCGCTGCGGGCTCCCCCAGGGCGGGATGATGACCTTGCCGCCGCGGATGGGCGTGCGCCCCGGCGCGAAGCCGCGGAGCGCGTTGGGCGAGGCGTTGCTCATGTCCACGAGCCCCAGCCCGTTGTTGCGCGCGATCTCCACGTAGTGCCAGTTGGGCGGAACCCACACCGGGTCCAGCTCCTTGTGGGTGATGGACATCCGCCCGCGCGGCGTGACGAAGCGCTTGGTGCGCCCCTCGATCACCACCGTCTTCCCCGAGCCCACGGCGACCGGCGCCTTGTACAGCGTGTCGTCGCCGCGCAGGTACAGCATCCGCCGCTCCGCCAGCGACACCACGATGTAGGGCCGGTTGCGCGGGGCCAGCTCCTCCTCCTTGGCGGCGAGGGCGCGCTCCTTCTCCGCTTCCGTCTGCACCAGCTCGGCTTCGCGCTTGCGCACGAACTCCAGCGCGCGGGTGTCGTTGAGGTACGCCATCTCCGTCACGCGCCGCGTGAAGCGCTCGTTGACCGCCCACGCCGCCGACGCCGCGAACGCCCCCGCCGAGAGCAGCACCGCCAGGATCAGGAGCACCGCCTTCCACGGATGGTCGTGGATGATCCTGCGCACCCGCCCCGGCGGCGTATAGTTGCGCCGCTCCGGCACGTCCTCCGGCCTTCGCTCCCTGAATTTCTCACTCATCGCGCGTATACTCCCTAAAAGCAGTGCCTGGTGCCCAGTGCCTAGTGCCTAGTGCCTGCTTCCACCCGTTCCCCGTTCCCCGTTCCCCATCAGTAGATGTACACCGGCGTCTCTTCCTTCACCGCGTCGAAGATGGCGCCCATGTCCCGCGCACGCGCCTGGAAAGCGGCGGGCTTCACGCGGCCCTTCAGCGGACCCACCTGCGGCTCCGTGTGGATCTCGGTGCCGTCGTCCAGGCGGATGACGTACGAGCCCAGGCCGCCCGCCACCCGCCGCTCGGTCTCCGGCGGGATGGGCATCCCCTGGTGCACGTACACCCACTCGGGCACCGTGTACACCGGGTTGCGCTGCAGATCCGCCACCCGCCGCTCGCCCACGGGGCGAACCACGCGCCAGGTGCGTCCGTCGGGAGCCCTCACCGCCGCGTCGGGGCCGATCTGCAGCTTGGCGCGGCGCAGCGTGGCGCGGCCGTGGCGCAGCTCCAGCACCGAGTCTTCGAGCACCACCGCCAGGTGCACCTTCTTCTGCTGAAGCGACCGGATGCGGATGTCGCGCTGCAGGATGGCCATGGCGAGCTGCGTGCGCTTGCCGCGCTGGGCCAGCACCGAGTCGCGGGTGGCGCGCTCCGCGGCCGTCATCTGCGCGTTGAACTGCGCTGCTTCGCTCCGGTAGCGGGGGACGCGCGAGGCGATTGCGGCGGCGCCCCCCAGGAAGAGCACGGCGATCGCCAGCGAGCCCCAGAGGAACACGGGATGCTCACGCCAGAAAGGCCTGCGTGTCGTCGGTTCGCTCATCCGTTGCGTCGTGTGGGGTTGGGGTGGTCGATTGCCGCCCCAGTTTGCAAGACCCGTTCCGCTTACTCGTTGCCATTCTGCCACTTATACCGATTGGACGAAGCTTGGAATCCCCAGCCGGGGCACGGGTGCGCGCTGGCGCGGTGGGGCGCGCGGACCCAAGTTGCGGCGGTGCAACTCCTTTCCCCGCGAGAGAAATCTGAGAGATGGCGCGTACCTTCTGGATCCTGGGATGCACGTTCGGGCTGATCGCCGTGGGCGCCGGCGCCTTCGGGGCGCACGCCCTCCGCGCCCGCCTCACCCCCGACCTGCTGGCCGTGTGGGAGACCGCCGCGCGCTACCAGATGTACCACGCGCTGGCCCTGCTGGTGGTGGCGCTGGCCGCTTCGCGCTGGCCGGCGGGCGGATGGGCCGCGCCGGGGTGGCTGTTCACGGCCGGAATCGTGATATTTTCGGGGAGCCTCTACGTTCTCGCCCTCTCCGGCGTGCGCTGGCTTGGCGCCATCACGCCGCTGGGCGGTGTGGCCATGCTGGCCGGATGGGCCCTCCTGGCGCTGGCGGGAGCCCGCGCACTCGAGAACGCCTGACACCAGATCCGTGTAGGGGGGCGATTTATCGCGCCGGTGCCTCCGGCGAGAACAACTTCGCGCCGCACCGAACCTGTAGGGGCAGACCTGCGTGTCTGCCCGTGCCGTCAGTCCTGACGAACCTTCCGCGCCGCGCGGGATGCGTACGGCGGCCGGGCAAGGGCAGCCACATGAGGCTGCCGCTACCAGAGATTGGTGCGGAGGAGGGACATCCAGGCGGGGCTGGAGGCACGGGCGCGATGAATCGTCCCTACAGAGCGCTGTCCGCGGCGTGTGACGCATCCGTCCGCGCCGGGCTACGCGCGGAGGGCCGGAGAGCGCAGGGGCGCGATGCAAGCAATTGCGCCGCAGGCACTTGTGCTTTGCGCCCCTCAGGTGTGACGTTTGCAGCGAGCGGAGACGCACCGGCAGCGTCCCCATCGTACCCCCCCAGGAGCACCATGAGGCGAATCGCTACCCTGCTCCTTCCGCTGGCGGCGCTCTCCGCGTGCGCCACCGCGGGAGTCGACGGCGTCACTCCCCTGCGGCCGGGCTTCGAGAGCGGGGGGACGTCCTCGCGCGAGCACGCCCTGCGCGTGCGGCTCACCGACCTGGGCGGCGACCTGCGCGTGCAGCTCAACCGGCGCGCGCATGTCGCGGTGTTCCAGGTGCTGCCGGGCGAGGGGGTCGCGCTGGTGTCGCCCTTCGGCGTGCGGGAGACGCTGAGCTCGGGGCACACCACGGTGGCCACGCGCTTCGAGGCCAGCCGCTTCTGGCGCTACGACGACGCCTTCCGCCGCCAGTTCACCTCGTACGGGCCGTTCGGCACGCAGTCGGCGCTGTTCGGCCGCGCCTCGTACCTGGCGGGCCCGCGCCACCTGCTGGTGGTCGCGTCGGACCGGCCCCTGCGCGTGGCCCGCTTCGCCGCCGCGCGCGGGATGCTGCGCCGGGTGATGGGGACGGCGAGCTACACCTCGCAGAGCAGCCGCCAGGTGATGGACGACCTGCTGGCCACGGTCCTCGAGCCGCAGCCGGAGTCGAGCTGGGACGCGGACGTGCTCACCATCTGGCCTCTCAACGACGACCTGCGTCTCCCCGGCGGCAACCTGCACCGCATCCGCTGCCGCGGCGGCGCTACGGTGTGGGTGCCGCTGGAGCTGATGGATGCCGCCTGCCGCGACCCGGAGCGTGTGGCGCCCCCGCTGCAGCGGCCGGACAGCACCGGTGGCCGCGACTCCGCCCGCGTGCGCGAGCCGGGCGGCCGCCGCCCGCAGCCCGAGCCCAGGGGCGGGCCGGAAGTGCCCCGCATCCGCATGGCGGAGCTCGAGATCGGTGGCACCAGCCGGCCGCGGCGCCAGCGGCCGGAGCCGGAAGCGCGCGAGCGTCCCTTCCTCCTGTCGGAGCTGCGCGAGGACCTGGCGTACCGCCGCGCGCGCCGCGGGGAAGGCGGCGAGCGGCCCGGGATGACCCCCGGCGCCCCGCGCGTGGAGCACGTCCCCGGAACGGGGCGCATCGAACGGCCGCAGCGGGAGTCCGCCGGCGGCGGCAACACCCATCAGGCGCCGCGCATGGAGCGCCCGAGCTCCGCCGGCAGCTCCGAAGGCGCGCGGCCGGAGCCCCGCGAGAAGCCGCAGCGGCCGGAGCGGTCGGGCGAGAACTAGCCAGAAGATGGGCTCACACGGAGCCACGGAGACACGGAGAGTAGGCGCTCCGTGTCTTCGTGGCTCTGGGGAACTGGAGTGGCGATGCTGCGGGTGATCCAGGACGAGGTGACGGCGTGCCGCAGGTGCGAGCGGCTGGTGGAGTGGCGCGAGCGCGTGGGCGTTGAGAAGCGCCGCGCCTTTCGCGATTGGGAGTACTGGGCGCGGCCCGTGCCGGGCTTCGGAGACCCGGAGGCGCGGCTGCTGGTGCTGGGGCTCGCGCCGGCCGCGCACGGGGCCAACCGCACCGGGCGGATGTTCACGGGCGACCGCAGCGGCGACTTCCTGTACGCGGCCATGCACCGCGCGGGCTTCGCCAGCCAGCCCACCTCCCACGACCGCGGCGACGGGCTGCGGCTGGAGGGCGCGTGGGTGAGCTCGGCCGTCAAGTGCGCGCCGCCGGAGAACAAGCCCGCCCCGGGCGAGCGCGACGCCTGCCTCCCCTTCCTCCTCCGCGAGATCCGCGCGCTCCCCCACCTGCGCGCCATCGTGTGCCTGGGCGGCTTCGGCTGGGACGCGGCGCTGCGCACGCTGCGCGAGCTCGGCTGCCCCCTCCCCGCCCCGCTCCCCCGCTTCGGCCACGGCGTGGAGGTGGGGCTGGAGAACGGCCTCACCCTCATCGGCTCCTATCATCCCAGCCAGCAGAACACCTTCACCGGGCGCCTGACCCCCGCCATGCTCGACGACGTGTTCGCCGCCGCCCGCCGCATCGTGGGGTAATCCGTACGCGGCACGCTACCCGTCCAGGAGCGAATGAATTCCCCGCTGGCCTACGCGAAGTCCGCTCCGCGGACTGTTCCCGCGGCTCTGGCTCGAAGAACATAGTGCCCGCAGGGGCACTTCGCGGGTTTCCAGCGGCGAATTCATTCGCTCCTGGGTGTGCGCCCGGAGAAAGCGTCATCTAAGCATTGAGTACCCGACGCGTTTTCTATATCCTCATAGCGCGCAGTTCCCCGCAGTCCTCCCCGCACACATCTCCTCCATGACGATCCAGGGCTCCGTACGCAGTGCTCCCGCCGGCATCAAGGGGTTCGACGCCAACGTGGTCATCTCCGCCTCGGTCGCGAAGCAGTTCGTGGCGGCGGGGTACCAGTTCGCCGTGCGCTACGTGGGGCGCACGCAGATGGCGTCGCACGACCTCACCACCGCCGAGGCCAACACCCTGCTGGAGGCGGGGCTGGCGCTGATGCCCGTGCAGCACGTGGAGGCGGGCGAGTGGATGGCTTCGGGAGACCTGGGCACCACGTACGGCAAGAACGCCGCGCGGTTCGTGGCCGACATCGGCTTCCCCGCGGGCGTCAACGTGTGGCTGGACCTGGAGAGCGTATCGGGCTCGGCCGCCGAGGCGGACGTGGTGGCGTACTGCAACAACTGGTACGGGCAGGTGGCCGCGGCGGGGTTCACGCCCGGCATCTACGTGGGGTGGCAGCCCATGATCCCCAACAGCGACCTGTTCACCAGGCTCAAGTTCAAGCAGTACTGGGGCGCCTACAACGTGGACGCCGTCATCCCCCATCGCGGGTGGGTGATGAAGCAGACGCCGGCCAGCAAGCAGGTGGCGGGGATCGAGCACGACGACAACATCACCCACGTGGACGGCGAGGGCGGGCAGGTGATCTGGCTGGCCCCGCCGGGCGACGCGGCCGCGGCCGTCTACGGCACGCCGTACACGGGCTGAGCCTTCTGTTTCCCCGCGCCGAAACCGGCGGCGCGGGCCTCCGTAATCCACACCGGGGACGCCTCCAGCCTGGAGGGGCCCTCATCCCCGAGCCGAGCCACAAGTGGAAAACGCATTCCTGATCTGCGCGGTGCTGGGGGGCGCCATCCTCGTCCTGCAGCTGGTGCTGGGCGCGGCGGGGCTGGGCACCCACGCCCTGGACACCATCGACACGGACGCGGACCACGACTTCCTCAGCATCCGCGCCCTGGCGTCGGGGCTGGCCTTCTTCGGGCTGGCGGGGATGTGGGTGCAGGCCACCGGGCGCGGCCTGTGGCTGGCGCTTGCGGTGGCCGCCGTGGTGGGCGGCGCGGCGCTCGCCGTGGTCGCCTGGGCCATGCGCCAGATGATGCGGCTGGAGCGCGACGGCACGGTGCGGATGGAGAGCGCCGTGGGAAGCCCGGCCACCGTGTACCTGGGGATCCCGGGCGGCACGGCGCCGGGGAAGGTGCACCTCACGCTGGGCGGGCGCACCGTGGAGTGCCAGGCGGTCTCGGAAAAGCCCCTCGCCACGGGCACTCCCGTGGTGGTCGTTGACGTCCTCGGTCCGGGGACGCTCGAAGTGGTACCCTCACCCATGCTGGGAGGCTCGATCGATGTATCTCGCTAGCTCAATCGCCCTGCTCCAGTTGAGCCCCAACGCGATCCTGGGGAGCGGCGCGCTCCTGGGGGTGGTGATCGCCTTCGGGTTCGCGCTCTTCCTGGCCAGCCGCTACCGGCGCTGCCCGGCCAACAAGGTGCTGGTGATCTCCGGGATGGTGGGCGGGGGCAACTCCGCCAAGTGCATCTCCGGCGGCGGCGCCTTCGTGTGGCCCGTCATCCAGGAGTTCGACTACCTGACGCTGGAGCCCATCCAGATCGACATCCCGCTCAAGGACGCGCTCTCGTTCGAGAACATCCGGGTGAGCGTGCCCAGCGTGTTCACGGTGGCCGTGGGCACCGAGGAAGACGTGAGGCAGAACGCCGCCATCCGTCTCCTGAAGCTGGACCAGAACCAGGTGAAGCGGCAGGCGCAGGACATCATCTTCGGCCAGCTGCGCCAGGTGATCGCCTCCATGCGCATCGAGGAGATCAACCGCGACCGCGAGTCGTTCCTCCACAACATCCAGACCTCGCTGGAGCCGGAGCTCAAGAAGGTGGGGCTGGTGCTGCTGAACGTGAACATCACCGACATCAACGACGAGTCGGGGTACATCGAGGCGATCGGGCGCAAGGCGGCGGCCGAGGCGGTGCAGAAGGCCCGCGGCGACGTGGCCGACCAGGAGAAGATGGGCGAGGTGCGCGTGGCCGAGGCCGAGCGCGAGAAGGTGATCCAGGTGGCCAACGCCACCAAGCTGCGCGAGATCGGCACCCGCGAGGCGGCCCGCGAGCAGGCCGTGCGCGTGGCCGAGCTCAACAAGGAGCAGAAGGTGGGCGAGGAGACGGCCGCGCTGGAGCGCGAGGCGCAGATCAAGGAGGCCCAGCGCCAGCAGGCCGTGCGCATCGCGCTGCTGGACAAGGAGCAGATCGTGGGCGAGCAGACCGCCGCCTTCGAGCGCGACGCCGCCATCAAGCAGGCGGAGCAGAAGAAGCGCATCGCCGTGGCCAACGCCAACGCGCTGGCCATCGCGGGCGAGGCGCAGTCGCAGGCGCAGATCGTGGCGACCCAGGCGCAGCTCAAGGTGCGCGAGGCCGAGGCGTACCAGGTGGCCGAGGGGCGCAAGCGCGAGGCGGAGGCCGCGGTGATGGAGGCGCAGAACCGCGCCCTGGCCAAGGCCGCCATCGCCGACGCGGAGCGGGTGGAGGCGGAGCAGCGCGCCACGCTCGAAGCCCCCGCCAAGGCCGAGAAGGCCCGCACCATCGTGGAAGCGGAGGCCGAGGCGGAGAAGCGCAAGCTGGGCGCCCAGGCGGAGGCCGCGGCCATCTACGCCAAGCTGGAGGCCGAGGCGCGGGGCCAGTACGAGATCCTGGCCAAGAAGGCCGAGGGCCTGCGCCAGATCGTGGACGCCTGCGGCGGCCCGCAGCAGGCCTACCAGCTCCTGATGCTGGAGCACATGGACACGCTGGCCACCACGGCGGCCACAGCCATCTCCAACATCAAGTTCGACAAGGTGGTGGTGTGGGACGGCGGCAGCGGCGGCGCCGCGCCCAACTTCCTGCAGGGGATGACCCGCACCCTGCCGCCCATGATGCAGGTGATCCGCGACATCGGCGGGGTGGAGCTGCCGGGTATCTTCGGCAAGATGGCCGAAGAGGAGGCCGCCAAGGAGGAGCGCCGGGCACCGGAGACGCTGGTCGTGGCCGAGTAAAAAGAAGGCTCACACAGAGACACGGAGGCACGGAGATGAAGTAAATTCTCCGTGCCTCCGTGTCTTTGCTCTTTGCGGAACGGTTCACGCGAGTTAAATCATACCAGAGGTACCCGCACCCACCCACCGGAGCCGAGCCGATGCAGAGCTTTCCCTGGACCTCGCAGTACGCCCCCGGCACCCGTCCCGAGATCCCCGACATCGGGTTTCGCCACATCCCCGAGATGGTGCGGCGCTCGGCGCAGCGCCACGCCGCGGCGCCCGCCTTCACGCAGTGCATGCCCAACGGGATGACCGGGACGCTCACCTACGCCCAGGTCGACCGCATGTCGGACGAGTTCGCGGTGTACCTGCGCGGCTCGCTGGGGCTGAGCGCGGGCGACCGCGTGGCGGTGCAGATGCCCAACTCGCTGGCGTATCCCATCGTCCTGTTCGGCATCTTCAAGGCCGGGTGCGTGGCGGTCAACACCAACCCGCTCTACACCGCCCCGGAGATGATCCACCAGTTCTCCGACGCGGGCGCGCGGGTGCTGGTGATCAGCGACCTCTTCGCCGACCGCCTCCCCGAGGTGCTGCCGAAGACGAAGGTGGAGACGGTGGTGACGGTGAGGATCACGGAGTTCTTCCCCACGCTGCAGGCGGCGCTCATCCGCACGGTGCTGCGCTTCGTGAAGAAGCAGCTTCCCCGCACCACCGTGCCCCACACCACCTTCCAGGACGCGCTCCGGAGCGGGCGCGAGCGGGCGGGGACGGGGCTGGAAGGGTACCTGGCCGGGGTGGGGCCGGAGTCGCTGGCGGCCCTCCAGTACACGGGCGGAACCACCGGGGTGTCGAAGGGGGCCATGCTCACGCACGGCAACCTGCTGGCGAACACGGCGCAGGTGCTGGAGATGAATGCCCAGACGCTGGAGGAGGGGAAGGAGACGGTGCTCACCGCCCTCCCGCTCTACCACATCTTCGCCTTCACCTGCAACCTCCTGCTCTTCTACCAGATCGGCGGCCACGACATCCTGATCCCCTCGCCGCGCCCGGTGAGCAACCTGAAGGCGGCGTTCGCCAAGTTCCCCATCTCCGCGTTCACGGGGGTCAACACCCTCTTCAACGCCCTGGCCGACGAGCCGTGGATGAAGGAGAACCCTCCCAGGAAGCTGAAGTTCTCCGGCGCGGGCGGGATGGCGCTTCACCCCGCCGTGGGGCGCAAGTGGAAGGCGGTGACGGGCAACCAGCCCGTGGAAGGGTACGGCCTCACCGAGACCTCGCCCGTGGTGACCTTCAACCCGGTGGGCGTGGCGGTCAAGGAGGGGAGCATCGGCATCCCCCTCCCCTCCACGGAGGTGCGCTGCGTGGACAACGACATGAACCCCGTGCCGCAGGGGCAGCCCGGCGAGCTGGTGGTGCGCGGCCCGCAGGTGATGCCCGGCTACTGGCAGCGCCCGGACGAGACGGCCAAGGTGCTGGTGGACGGCTGGCTGCGCACGGGCGACATCGCGGAGATGGAGGCGGACGGGTTCTTTCGCATCGTGGACCGCCAGAAGGACATGATCCTGGTGAGCGGCTTCAACGTCTACCCGAACGAGGTGGAGGAGGTGCTGGCGCGCCACCCCGCCGTGCGCGAGGTGGGAGTGATCGGCGTGCCGGACGAGCGCAGCGGCGAGGCGGTGAAGGCGTTCGTGGTGGTGGGCGACGCCACGCCCACGTCGGACGAGCTGATCGCCCACTGCCGCGAGTCGCTGGCCTCGTACAAGGTGCCCAAGCAGATCGAGTTCCGCCCGGATCTGCCCAAGAGCCCCATCGGCAAGATCCTGCGCAAGGACCTGAGGACGAAGGCGAGCGTCTAAAAAGAGGGGCTCACACGGAGGCACGGAGGCACGGAGAAGAGCGTTTCTCCGTGCCTCCGTGTTCTATCCGCGGCGCGTCCAGATCACCAGGGTGCCGCAGGCGGTGGTGGAGGTGCGGAACTCCACCGGCGTGCTCGATGGATTTCCATAGTACTCCACCGCCTCGATGTTCTGCACGTAGAACATGTTGAGGTCCGGGGGACCCTCGGTGGACCCCAGCTCCTGGCCGTAGATCCGTACCGCGTCCACGAAGATCTGCGCGTAGCAGGGCTGCGGAGGCCCCATCAGCGCCCCGTTGCGCTGCGCCCGGTTGCTGGCCGCGTAGCTCTCGCTCCCCCGCCCGCGCGCGATGTAAAGCCCCGGCATCTCGCGCCGCAGCACTTCGGAGAGGTTCGACGTCTCGCGCGTGGCGAGGATGTCGCGCGTAAGGAAGCGCCCGCTCCCCTGGTGGCGCGCGCGCCGCGTCTCGATCTCGCGCGAGTGGGCGGAGAGCGGCGCGGCGCGGCCCACCACGCCGGCCACCCGCACCGCCTGCGGGATGATCGAGAAGACGTGCTCCGTGGTCGCTCCCGGCGCCACCTGCACGGTGGTCTCGGTGTCGCGATACCCGATCGCCTGCACCCGCATGCGCTGGGCTCCCGCCGGCAGCCCCTCCATGCGCAGGCGGCCCACTGAGTCCGCCTGCACCGCGCGCCGCACGGTGGGGCTCGACACGCGCGCCGCCGGCACCGGCTCGCCGGTGGAGGCGTCGACGACGCGGGCCACGAGCACCTGCGCGGTTTGCGCCCGCGCGGCGCCGGCGGCCAGCGAGAACAGGAGTGCGGGGAGAAGGCGGCGGAGTGGGGGCATGGGAGGGTCCCTGGGGAGGAGGGCAAGGACCGGCTGCGGCTGGCAGACGGAGAGGCACGGAGATGAACGATTCTCTCCGTGCCTCTCTGACAAGCTCAGGTGCCGTTGGGCGGCGGCGGCGTGGTGCCCGTGGTGCCCGGGATGGGCGCGTTGCGCGGGATGCTGGCGCAGGCCACGGGCTGCGCGTTGTTGGTGGCGTACACCGCCAGCGCGTGCTCGCCGTTCATCACCTGCGTCACGGGGAGGGCGAGGGTGAAGGTCTGGCCCGCGACCGTGGCCGCGCCCACCTGCACCTGCCCCACCTCCGCCACCGGCGCGCCGAGCTGGCTGCACGGGCCGCGGTTGACCGAGACCCGGTAGCCGCCCGCCGCGCCCGCGGGGGCGTTCACGGAGATGTTGACCGTGGTGCCCTCGCCCGCCGGCGTCATGCTGAAGTTGCCGGTGACGCCGGAGTTGTTCATCGCCGTCAGCGCGCCGGCCTGCGACATCCCGCTCACCGGGTCGCGCACGTTGCGCGGCGCGCCGACGTTCTTGTCGGCCTCGTCCGCCTCGGACGCCTGGTGAAGCTGCCGCTCGTCCTGCGCCTCGCCCACCTTGTGCTCCTGCGTGGCCGGCTCGCCGTCTTCCACCGCCTGGCCGCCGCGGGAGCACGCCCCCGCCGCCGCCAGCGCCAGCACCGCCGCCAACTTCATCGTCCGTCTCATCGGCTTCCCCCTTTCCGTTGCGTCACGTGTGGCGCTGCGGCGGGGCAAGAGGCATTCCAGGGTGGGGCGACGGCGGTCTCACACGGAGACACAGAGGCACGGAGATCACACGGCCACCGCCCTGCGCGCCGCCTCCAGCTGCTCGGGGCGGCCGATGTCGAGCCAGAGGCTGCCGTCCACGCGGAAGGGGAGGACGCGCTCGCCGGAGCCGGCGAGGCGCAGGTAGGGGTCGAGGACGGAGAAGGCGCCGCGCTCGGTGAGGAGGCCAAAGATGCGCGGAGAGACCACGTGAACGCCCGCGAACGGGAGCGCCTGCACCTCGCCCACGGGGGGGCGCACGCGCAGGTCCAGCCCCTTCGTCTCGTCCACGCGGCCCAGGAGGCCCTCGTCGTCGAAGAGGAAGCTGCGCGAGGTGGGGCGGTGCATCACGGCCAGGGT
>DASVSA010000273.1:0-2003 GCA_036388335.1 Longimicrobium sp.
CTGTGCCTCCGTGTCTCTGTGTGAGCGCTTGTAAATCGCCAGCGCAAACCCAGGTTCGTCAGGCACTTAGCGGAGTTCGCACGCTGCTGCGGAGAAGGTTGACAGGCGATTCGCGGGGTGGGTACACTTCACCCGCGGCCAATTCTCCCAGAGGGGGGACATCATGGAACGATCGGCTCTACAGCGGCAGGTATCGCGCAAGCAAGATTGCGAGCTGTTCCTGAAGGAGTACGAACAGGGCTTCGCCGAACTGCGCGCGGATCCCACTGCCTCGGCCGAGATCGACGCGGAGCGGAGTGCGCTGGATGGAACCCTGATGGACGGGCTCGAGGACGAGCCCGCGTGAGCTCGTTCGTGCGTCGACCGCTCCAGGGCGAGGTTTGGATGGCGAACTTCAGCGCGATCGTAGGCAATGAGCAGGAGGGCATCCGGCCCGCGCTCGTGGTCTCCCGCAACGAGCGAAACCGCACGGGACTCTGCATGGTCGTCCCGGGTACCCGAACCCACAAGAACCTGCCGGGCCGCGTCAAGCTCCCGCGGGGGACGGCGGGAGTGGCGGACGACACCTACCTCCTGTCCGACCAGCTCCGCACCGTGTCCGCCGCCCGCTTCCTGCGCCTCCCTGGCGCGGTCGAGACGAAGTATCTCAGGCAGACCCTCACGCAGATCGGCTACTTCCTCACCATACCGTGAGCCAGTGCACTTGGCACAACGACCGGCGTTAGTTATATTGCCATGCTGCCCCCCGACCGGGGGCAGCTCTTTTTCATGCCTGCTCCGCGCGCACCGCACGGGGCCTCATGTCCAAAGGATGGTGCCTTTTGTCGGATTACGAAGTCGTTTACATCTTCCACCCGGCGCTCGAGGATGAGCGCGTGGCGGAGAAGATCGAGCGCTTCCACGGGATGCTTACGGGCGAGCGTGGCGGCGAGATCACCGCGGTGGACCACTGGGGCAAGCGCCCCCTGGCCTACGAGATCGCGGACCAGACCACGGGCCACTACACGGTGGCTCACTTCTCGGCCCCCGCGGAGGCGCTCCCCGAGTTCGAGCGCCTGCTGAAGCTCGACGACGAGGTGCTTCGCTACCTCGTGGTCGTCAACGAGGGCGACCTGCAGACCACCCCCGTCCCGCCCGCTCCGAAGCGCGACGAGGAGTCCGAAGACGATGGGGAGGACGAGTAACATGCGCTCTTCTCGCAAGGTGTGCCCCGTGTGTGAGACCGGGCTTAGCTCCGTGGACTACAAGGACGACAAGACGCTCGGCCGCTTCGTGACCGAGCGTGGCAAGATCCTTCCGCGGCGGATCAGCGGGATGTGCGCGCGCCACCAGCGCCAGATCGGGACGGCCATCAAGCGCGCCCGCTACCTGGCCCTGCTGCCGTACATCGCGGGCTTCGAGTCGTAACCGGCCAAGGGAGAAACTACGATGCAGGTCATTCTCAGACAGCGCCTGGAGAACCTCGGCGACCCCGGGGACCTCGTGGACGTCAAGGCGGGCTACGCGCGGAACTACCTCATCCCCAGGGGCTTCGCCTACGAGGCGACCACGGGGAACGTGAAGCGGATCGAGACGGAGCGGGCGTCGGTGGCCAAGCGTGAAGCGGCCACCCTGACCGAGGCGCGTCAGCGCGCCGCCTCCATCGAGGGCGTTTCGCTCACCTTCAACGCCCGCGCGGGGCAGGAAGGGAAGCTGTTCGGCTCCATCACCGCCGGCGACATCGCCGACAAGCTGGCCGAGCAGGGGATCACCATCGACCGCCGCCAGATCGAGCTCGAAGAGCCGATCAAGGCGCTGGGCGTGACCTCGGTCCCGGTGCGCCTCCACACGGACGTGCGCCCCGAGCTGAAGGTGTGGGTGATCGCGGAAGAAGAGAAGAAGTCCTGAACGAAAGTGCCTAGTGGGGCACCACAACTGGGTTGACGTGTATCCTTCGGCTTTGGGTACGAAGTTGTCCAGGAGCCGAAGGATGCCGAAGCGATACAAGGTGGATCTGAGCGAGC
>DASVSA010000274.1:0-12886 GCA_036388335.1 Longimicrobium sp.
CCCTCGTGTCCGGGCGGGCGGGAGGGCCGTGGAAGATCATCGGCACCACGATCGAGACGGTTCATCCCCCGCAGTACGCGCCGTTCGAGGTCGTCGCCGCGGGATTCGCGAGCCGGGTGCGGGCCGGCGACTTCATCACCCTGGAGATGGAGCCGGTCCGCAACAAGGTCACCGGCGCCGAGACGCACGCGCGGGCGATCCTTCCCGAAGGCTTCGTCTTCCGGGAGGCCGATCTGGGCGCGTCGTCGGCGTTCCGCGTCACGGGGCCGGTGAGCTTCGACCACACGGGGCGCTACGCGGCCGCCGCGCCCTTCGAGTACCAGGGGCCGTGAGAACGGGCGCCGTCGCGCTGCCCCGCACCGCGTGGCCCGGCGCGGCGGCCTCCGTCCTCGGCGCCGCGCTCCTCGCGTGGGTGGTCATGGTCCGCCAGATGTCCGCGATGGAGATGTCCGTGCCCGGGCGCGCGCCGTCGCTGGCGGAGGCGGCATCGTTCACGGGGCAGTGGGGGGTGATGATGGCGGCGATGATGCTCCCCGGCGCCGCTCCCATGATCCTGCTGTACCGCACGGTAAGCCGCCGTCTCGCCGGCGCGGGCGACCGCGTGCTCCCGGCACCGCTCTTCGCGGCCGTGTACCTGCTGCTCTGGCTGGTCGCCGGCGTGCCGGTGTACGGGGCGTACGTGGCCATGGGATGGATGGCCGGCCGCTGGCCCGCGTTCCACGCCGCCACGCCGTACGCGGTGGCGGCCGTGCTCGCCGCGGCCGGGGCCTACCAGTTCACCGCCGCCAAGCGCGCGTGCCTGAGGCAATGCGAGTCGCCGATGGAGTTCCTGATGCGGCGCTGGCGAAGCGGCTACGCGGCGACCGTGGGGCTCGCCGCGCGGCACGGCGCGTACTGCATCGGCTGCTGCTGGGGCCTGATGGCGATCCTGGTGGCCGGCGGGGCGATGAGCCTGCCGTGGGTGGCGGGCATCACCCTGGTCGTCTTCGCCGAGAAGGTGCTGCCCAACGCCTGGTGGACCGCCCGCGCGGTGGGCGCCGCGCTCCTCCTGCTCGCGCTTGCGGTCGCGCTGCGTCCGGAGCTTGCCGGAACGCTGCGGGGACACGACGCGCACGAGATGGCCCACCCGATATCACACAGAGACACGGAGGCACAGAGATGAAGTCATCTCCGTGCCTCCGTGTCTCTGTGTGAGCCCTGCTTTTACAGCTCTACGGCTAGCGGAAGCCCGCCACCGTCGGAGCGGTCACGTTCAGCGCGCGCGCGTTGTCCTCGTACTGGACGGTCCCCATCACCTCACCCGAGGTCGGGTGGATCTTGAGGGGGCTCGACCAGTACTGGATACGCGTGCAGTTGCCGCAGTTGTTGCCGTACGCCATGATGGTGCGCCAGGTCTTGCTCGGCGGGATGTAGCCGTGCGCGTACGAGTACGGCGTGGTGCTGGCGTCCACGTAACGGTCGTGGCGGGCGCCCTGCAGGTGGCCGAGCTCGTGGCCGAACGAGTAGTAGCCCGTGATGCAGCTCTGGTCCGCGCTGGCGAAGGCGGTGGTGGCGGTCGCTCCGATCGCCGCGGCCTGGCCGCAGGCCTCGGTGTCGTTCACCACCAGCAGCACCATGTCGGCGGCGTACGTGTTGCGCAGCGTGTGGACGTTGTCCATCAGGCCGTCCGTGCTGCTGCGCAGCGCCGTGGTGTGCTGCGAGAAGGTGCGGCCGGCCTCGTTGTACGTGACCTGCGCGGTGTGGGCGCGGACCATGTTGATGTTCACGCCGCTGTTCACGTACGACTGGTTGGTCTCGTCGATCGCGAGCTGGATCTTGGCGGAGATGTTGCCGGCGGCGGTCGCGGCGGAGGCCGTGTACACCACCATCACGTTGATGTTGGTGAGCGCCTGGATGCCCACGGTGCCCGTGGAGTTCTTGCTGTTCAGCACCGGGGCGGCGCTGGCGTCGAGCGCGCCGCTCGGGTTGTCGGCGGTGTGCTCCGACGGGAAGCCGCTCTGGTCGATGCGCGACACGGCGTGAAGCCCGTTGCCGATCGGCTCGATGGCGTACTGCACGTTGCCCACGCGCACGGTGGCGGTCACGCCGCCGTCCATGAACACCATCTGCACCCACCCCTCGCCGCCGCGCACGGGGCCGGCCCACGAGATGTCGTTCGCGGCGCGCTGGCTCACGCGCTCTCCGGCGGCCACCACCTGTACTCCCGGCGCCACGGCCAGGCGTACGGCCGCGCCCTGCTGGAGCATGCGGCCCGGGGCCGTGGCGATGCGCGCCAGGTGCACCTCGGCGGTGCTCGACCGGCCGCGGATGCTGGCGAGCCGGCCCTGCTGCGCGCTGTTGAGCGCGTGGCCCGGGTCGAGCGTGAGGAGGTTCTCCTGGGCTGCTGCTGCTGCGGCGCTCATGGAAGGGGCGGCCGAGGGCGTGAAGTTGTCGTCCTGACAGGCGACGAGGCCGACGGATGCGGCAAGGACCAGCGCGAGCCGTGCTCTCATGGTACTTACTCCAGGGGTAGGGATAGGTAGGGAAGATGTTTTTTACGGCAGAAGACGTGCAGGATACTCGGCCTACGGACCTCCTTGCTCAGCTTCTCCAGGTTGTGGGTGGGCGGTTTTCAGCCAACAGGTGGCGCAGGAACACGGCAAGCGCTCTGCACAGCGCCATCCGCGCTCATGTGGACAGTTGGAGTTGGACGATTCCTGGCGGGATTGGTTCGCGGTATACGACTACAATAGTTTATAAATAGGCGTTGTCAAGCGCGGATCCACCGCAGCGAGTAACACGCACGGAGTTTACAGCAACAACACACAATCAGACAGCGATTTCACGCCGAGCCGGCTTCGCGTGGGCGCCCACGGTGCGTCTCCGCTGAGGTCGCGGTCCGGGATCAGCCCCTGGATTCGTTCTCCGGCAGATGAAGTTTCTCCCCCTTCACCCTGGAGTTCGTGATGGATCGTCGCGCCAGGCTGTTCGTCGCACTCGCCGTCCTCGCCGGATGTGCCCGCACCTCTCTCCCGGACGCGCCGTCCGGGGAGCCGTACGTAAGAGGGCCCGTCGAGTCGTTTACTCATCACGCGACGGCGTCCCGCCTGCTGGTGCGGCCGGGCCCGGGATCGCCTGATGCGTGCGGCATCGCGGCCACCGTGGACGCACGCACCCGCTACCTGCAGCGCGGCCCGTCTGGCGAGCCGCGGGCGATCCCCCGTTCCTCGGTGGGCGTGGGCGACACGGTGGAGGTCTACGTCACGGGAGCGATCGCGGAGTCCTGCCCCGCCCAGGCGTACGCCGCCGTGGTCGTCCTCGTGGCGCGGCCGTGACCTGCCACCGCCGCGAGCTTCCACGTACCTTCCACGTGTAAGCCCACCGTGGAGGTGTGGAGTGCAGAAGAAGCTCACGATCACCGTGGACGAAACGGTCTACGACGGGCTCTACCGCAAAGTGGGGCCGCGCCGCATCAGCCAGTTCATCGAGGATCTCGTGCGGCCGCGCCTAGTCGCGGAAAAGCTTACTATCCCACGACGGATCTGAAGCAGGGTGACGGATCCGTTCCCGGGGTCGTGAACAGGGTAGCCGCGGCGATCCCCGAGTACACACCCATCCCCGGTCCGTCCGGCTGGGCTCAAACGCTGGACGACTGGAGGTGCATCGGTGCTCGATCCGAGGGTTCGCAAGGCGCTTCTCGATTACCAGGCCGGCAGGTGCGGGCTGGAGGATGCGGCCCAGATGCTCCTCCAGGTCCGGCCGGAGACCGGGTGCCTGGAGCTGCAGGCGCAGGCCGGCACTCCCCCGGAGCAGCAGCGACTGGCAGCGCGCTGCGCGGAGCTCGTGCGGACGGAGCTCGGCGCGTGAAGCGCGTCCGGCGCCTGGCTCTGCTCGCGGCTGCCCTGCTGCTGGCGGGGTGCGACGAGCTGCTCCAGCCGGACCAGTGGGGGAGCGTGCCCCTCCTCTGGCGAACGCCGTACTCGCACGACTACTGGTTCGACGGCGTGCCCGCCGTGGAGGGTGAGCGGGTGTTCGGCGGGATCGCCGGCGACGCGGTGGCGCTCGACGCGCGCACGGGGGAAGTGCTGTGGCGCACGCGGGTGCGCGGGACCAATACGTCGCTGGCCGCGCGCAACATCCTGGCGGGCGACGGACAGCTGTTTCTGGCCGAGCCGGACGGCGTCTACTCGCTGGACGCGGCGACCGGCGCCATCCGCTGGCGCTTCCGGCCGCCGGAGCAGGCCGACTTCGCGCGCACCGCGCTGGACGAGCGGGCGTTCTACGTGGGCACCTGGGGCCGCCACGTCTACGCGCTGGCCCGCGCGGACGGGGCCGTGCTCTGGAGCGCCGACCTGGGCCCCGACTGGCCCGCCAGCGCCCAGCCCCGGGTGAACGGCGTCACCGCCGCGGACGGCACCCTGTACGTGGCGGCCCAGCGCACGCGTGTGCCGGGCACCTCGTACATGACCGGGCTGGTGATCGCCCTGGACGCGCGCACCGGGCGCGAGATCTGGCGCTACGAGGGGCCCGATCCCCGCAACGAGAACCTCATCCTCGCCCCGGCCGCCGTGGCGGGCTCGCGCGTGCTGGCGGTGGAGACCGGGCGCCTCGCCTTCGTGTTCGCGCTGGACCGGGCGACGGGGCGCGAGCTGTGGCGAACACCGCTCTCGCCCAGCAGCGGGATCGACCACGAGCTGGTGGTGGTGGGCGGCATCGCGTACGGAGGCTCCAGCGACACCCGCGTCCACGCCTTCGACGTGGAGACCGGCCGCGTGCTCTGGAGCCGGGGCGGCCGCCAGTCCAGCATCAGCACCCTGGCGGCGTGCGGCGACTGGCTGCTGGCCGGCGACCAGGGCCTGCGCGTGTACGACCGCCGCACGGGGAAGGTGCTCGCCGCCCTCGTCAACCGCGAGGAGGACTTCATCACCTCCGGCTTCGCGGTGCAGGGTGACCGGTTCTTTGCGTTCGGCACCAGGGCGGCGTACGCGTTCCGCTGCCGGTAGATGCAGGGCTCGCACGGAGACACGGAGGAGAGGACTTCCATGGGCGGGACGCTGCGGCTCGTGGAGCACGATGGCGGGTGGGCCGAGCGTTTCGCGGCGGAGGCGGGGCGCATCGGTGAGGCGCTGGGGGCGCACGCCGCGGCCATCGAGCACGTGGGGAGCACCGCCGTGCCGGGGCTGCCGGGGAAGCCGGTGCTGGACGTCGCCATCGCCGTGGCGAGCGAGGACGATGCGGACGCCTGCATCGCGCCGCTGGTGGCGCTGGGATACGAGTACCGCGGCCCGTATGGCGACGACCCGCGCCGGCGCTACTACGTGCGGGACGCCGACGGGAGCCGCGTGGCGCAGATCCACCTGTACGTGCTCCCCGCCCGCGCCTGGGACGAGAAGCTGGCGTTCCGCGATGCGCTGCGCGCCGATCCCGAGCTCGCGCGTGCTTACGCGGAGGAGAAGTGGCGTGTGGCGGACGCGGTCGGGTGGGACAAGGCCGCGTACTCGGCGGCGAAGGGGCCATTCGTGGAGGCGGTGCTCGCGCGGCCGCGCGCGGCGGGATCGAATCAGCAGTAGGCTATCCACTTCGTCCAGGTGATCATGCTCCGCTTCGCGTTGCTGCTCGTGCTCGTCCTCACGGCCTCCGCGGTTCACGCGCAGGACCGTGCTCCGATGCGCACGGGCGCGCTGCAATTGGCTTTCGATGCGCGCCTTACGACATCGGTGCAAGCGGCTCCACGCGTGAGCGTTGCCGCGGAGAGCCGCTGGAAGGCCGGGGCGGTCGCGGGCGGGGTGCTGGGCGGCGTCGTGGGGTTCGTGCTGGGCTACGGGATGGACAACGTCATCAACGAAGGAAGGATGTCGGTCGGTGAGAACGCCGTGGCAGGGACGCTGATCGGGGCGGTGGGCGGGGCGCTGCTGGGTGCCGGGATCGGGTCGCTCATCCGCAGGTAGCCTGAGCTGAACGGCGGGGTTCACACGGAGGCACGGAGATTAGCTCATCTTCATGTCTCCGTCCTGGTGTTGCCGATTGGCTCGCGGAGGGACACAATGGTGAAGGACCTCCCGCACCTCGGCGTTCCCCGCACTCCCGTCCTCCATGCTCCCCACCCGCACCACCCTCGCCGCCCTCGCGGCGCTCCTGCTGGGGGCGGCGCCGCCCCTCGCGGCGCAGACGCCCTGGCCCACCACGCGCTGGACGACGGCCACTCCGCGCGAGGTGGGGATCAACGCCGCCGTGCTGGACAGCATCGACGCCGAGATCCGCTCCGGACGGCACGGGTACGTGGACCGGCTGATGGTGATCCGGCGCGGGCGGCTGGCCTACGACCGCCGCTACCGCCAGGACTACGACCGCGCCTATGGCGACTCGGCGCGGGTCGGCACGGTGCTCCGCTCGCACGACCGCACGGGGCCTTACAACTACTTCAGCTCGTGGTGGCATCCGTACTACCGGCGCGGCGACCTCCACACCCTGCAGTCCGTCACCAAGACCATCACCTCCATCGTGATCGGGGTGGCCACCACGCGCGGCGAGTTTCCCTCGCTGGACACGCCGGTCCTCTCCTTCTTCGACACCACCGGCATCGCCAACCTGGACGACCGCAAGCGGCGGATGACCATCCGCCACCTCCTCACCATGACGGCGGGGATGGACTGGCACGAGGACCGCCCGTACACGGACACGGCAAACACCACGGTGGGGCTGGAGCGGAGCTACGACTGGATCCGCTTCACCCTCGACCGCCCCATGTCCGACGAGCCGGGCGCGCGCTTCGTCTACAACAGCGGCGCCTCGCAGCTGCTCGCTCACATCTTCTACCGCGCGACGGGAACGGACATCGAGGAGTACGCCGCGCGCCACCTGTACGCGCCGCTGGGCATTCGCGACTGGCACTGGAAGCGCACCCCCAGCGGCCTGGCCGACACCGAGGGCGGGCTCTACCTGGCCAGCGAGGACCTGGCGAAGCTCTGGTACCTGTTCCTGCAGGGCGGGCGGTGGGAGGGGAAGCAGGTGGTGAGCGCGGACTGGGTGCGCGCCTCGCTCGCCGCCGCCATCGACGTCGACGGACGTCCGGGCGGGGCGAGCTACGGCTACAAGTGGTGGCTCTTCCCCAACCCGACCGCGCCGGGGCGGATGATGTGGGCGGGCTCCGGGTTCGGCGGGCAGATCCCCGTCGCCGTCCCCGAGGACGACCTGATCGTGGTGATCAACCAGTGGAACATCTTCCCCGGGCAGCCCTCACTTCCCACCGGGGCGACGCTGCGCCGCATCCTCAACGCCGTCGACCGCTCTCGCTGAGATACGGATCGGCCTGCACGATCAGCACCGGCCGCCGATGCCCGGGCTCCGAGCCACGCGGCCTCGTCCGTCGCGGTAAAGAGCTCATCCGGTATGGAGATCGCGGTTTTCATACCCCCATTACGCCCTCGTTATACCCGCTGCGGCACCCTCATCTCTGTGCCTCTGGGTCTCTGTGTGAGCCCGCCGTTTCGGGGAGGTACGCCGCGACGAGGGCGGCCATGCCCAGGGCCGCGGCCGCGGCCAGCACCGTGTTGCCGCCGAAGCCCGTGTACGCGTACGCTCCTCCGGCGAGGGCGCTGCCCAGGCCGGAGCCGGCCTGGCCCACCGCCATCGAAAGGCTCATCATCGACCCGCGCTGGCGGTCGGGAACGATCTCGGCCATCATCGCCTGGAAGGGGGACGCGCGCGCGGCGAAGAGCGCCATGGTGGCCGCGAAGAGGAGGTAGGCGCTCGTCATCCCCCGCGCGATGGGGACGGTGGCCACGATCCCCAGCGCCAGCCCCACGCTGGCGCCCACCACCAGCCGCTTGCGCCCCGCGCGGTCGGAGAGGCGGCCGGCCGCGGGGCCCGCGAGCACCGTGGCCGTGCCGCCCAGGGCGAAGAGGAGCGCCACCTGCCCCGGCGTGGCGCCGCGCGCCTCCTCCAGCCAGGTGGGGAGGAAGAGCACGTAGAGCGCCGTGCCCCCGAACATCCCGAAGTTGGAGAGGATGGCGACCGCCGCCTCGCGCCGCGCGAGGAGGGCGCGGTAGTGGCGCACCAGGTAGCGCGGCCCCAGCGGCGCGCGCTGCAGCTCCACGTCGGGCTGCGGAACCCAGCGCACGATCATCAGCCACGCCATGGCCATGGTGGCCGCGAACACCAGGAAGGGCGCGTGGAAGCCGCTGCGCGCCGCCAGCAGCGTCCCCACCGGGATCCCCAGCACCTGCCCGGCGGCCATCCCGCTCATCACCCACCCGTTGGCCCACCCCCGCCGCTCCGGCGGAAAGTAGTCGCCCACGTACGCGGCGGTGGCGCCGGTAAGCACCCCGCCGCCCGCGCCCGTCAGCACGCGCACGGCCAGGAACGAGCCGAAGCCCTCGGCAAGCGCGTGCATCGCCAGCCCCACCGTCATGGCCGCGGCGCCCGCCAGCAGCATCCGCCGCCTCCCGAACCGGTCGGACACGGGCCCCGCGACCACCGCCACCAGCGCCACGGCCACCGAGTACCCGGTGCCGATCCACGCCAGCCGCCCCTCCGTCATCCGCAGCTGCTCCGCCACGCGGGGAAGGATCGGCGCCAGGATCATCGTCTGCGTGGTGACGGAGAAGACGAGCAGCCAGAGCGCCGCCAGCGTGGCCCGCTCCGGCGGCCTTCTCACCGCGATCTCACACGGAGACACGGAGACACGGAGAAAGAACCACTCCGTGTCTCCGTGTCTCCGCGTGGTACCGCTGTTCCGTCACGCGCCGGCGAGGTGCTGCTCCAGGTCCTCGGCGCGGATCTCCATGCGCGACTCGTGGAAGACGGGTTTCCCGCCGCGCAGCAGGATCACCTGCGGCGACTCGTGGGTGATGCCGGTGCGCTCCTCGATGCTGTCGCTGAGGTCGCGGCTGGCGTGGATGTCGATGATGTGCACCGGCGCCTCGGGGTGGCGCTGCTCGAAGCTCTCCATCTGCTCGTGCGCCATCGCGCTGATGGGGCAGGTGGTGTTGTGCTTGAAGAGGATCGCCTCGTCCGCGCCGAAAAGCTGCTCAAGCGCCTGGGTGTCGGTTACGTCCTGCATGGCTTCTCCGTGGGTGCGGTGATACCGGGCGTTTACCGCCGGGGCCGGCTCCCTGGCGCAAACGCCGGGCCGCATGGGTCGGCAAAGGAACTGCGGTCTCACACAGAGGCACAGAGACACGGAGAGAAGGTCTCCTCTGTGTCTCTGTGCCTCTGTGTGAGACCGCAGTTCCATTCTTGAACCGCCGCGTTACGCCGTGGATCATTCCCCGCGCGGCGCGTGTACGCCTTTGCCATGCCGTGAGCCCGCGGCCGAGACGACCGGGATCGAACGCGCGCCGTGGCGCGCTGCGCGGGGCCCCGTGCCCCGCATTGGCCGGGGCGCCCGCCCCCGCCGCTCCACCCCCCCCGCACTTCGGGAGATCCATGAACCTCCGTTCGTTGGTCGCGCTCGCCGTCGTCTCCGCGTCCGCCGCAGCGGGCGCCGCCGCCGCGCAGATGCGCGAGCCCAACCCGCTCGGGCCCGCATCCCAGACGCGCGGCCCCTCGTTCGGGCTCAACCTCAACGGGAGCGAGCTGGGGGCCGGCGCCACGCTGGGCTACGGCCTCGGCAGCGCCTTCACCGTCTTCACGCGCGCTGGCTACGCCTACCAGAACTCGTACGTCGACGCGGGCGCGCGCTACAGCTTCGGCAGGGAGAGCTCGGAGCTGCGCCCCTACCTGGAGGGCGCCCTCACCTACGTCGGCGAAGCCCGCCACGGGATGCACTCGCGCGGCTTCGGCGGCACGGCGATGATCGGCGCGGAGTACTTCATCTCCCCCAAGCTCGCCCTGGACCTGGGCGTGGGCAGCTCCCGCGGCCGCATCACCTCCTTCAAGCTCAACGGCGAGGAGCTGGACATGGAGAGCTACTTCAGCTCGCCCCGCATCAACGTCGGCGTGAAGTGGCACCCCTGAGCGGTGGCTGACGGAAGGCCCTCACCCCCCGTCCCCCTCTGCCGTTATCGGGAGAGCGGGGGTCGGGGGGGTGAGGGCTCGCCGTCAGTGCCCGCCGCCACCGTAAGCAGCACGCCCGCCAGCACCACCGCGGCGAACAGGTAGCCCACCACGCTCAGCCGCTCCCCCCACACCAGGTAGGCGGCGATGGCCGCGACGACGGGCTCGACGGTGGCGACGGTGGCGGCGCGCGTCGCCTCCACGCGGCGCAGGCCGGCGCTGTAGAGAAGGTACGCGCCGTAGGTGGGCACGGCCGCCAGGAAGACCAGCACGCCCCACGTGGCCAGCGACTTGTCGGGCTGGAAGCGGAAGAAGGGGAGGAGCCCCAGCGCGCCCACCGGCAGGGCGTAGAGGAAGAGGGTGGGCGTGGGATAAAGGGGGAAGTAGCGCTTTCCGAAGATGTAGTGAGTGGCGTACGCCACCCCGGACATCAGCCCCCAGAGCACCGCCCCCGCCCCCACGCGCACCTCGCCCCCCGCGGCGCGCGCCAATCCCGCCACCCCCACCAGCGTCAGCGCCAGCGCGAGCCCTTTACGCGCGCTGAGCGTCTCCCATCCGGCCAGCCAGGCGAGGAGCGCCACCCACACGGGCGCCGTGTAGAGGAGCACCGCCGCCAGCGACGCGCCACCGAGCCGCACCGCCTGCATGTACGAGGCGAAGAAGAGAGCGATCCCCACCAGCCCGAACGCGAGCACGGCCGGCAGGTCGCGCGGTGCCACCCGCACCCGCCGCAGCGCCGCCGCATGCACGCCGTAGAGCGCCGCCGCCAGAGCCGCCCGCCAGAACGCCAGCTCCAGCGGATGCACCCCCTCCGCCAGCGCGAAGCGCGACGCCGGGCCGAGCATTCCCCAGAGCGTCGCGGCGAGTACGATGTAGACGTATCCCATGGTTCCTGGATCTCACACGGAGGCACAGAGGCACAGAAAAAATCAGTGTCCTCGTGACTCCGTGGGCGCGACCGAGATTCGCTGGCGCGCGCTCCACCGCCCGCCCGCCTCCAGGCGCACGGGCGCGGCCACGCTCCCCGCCTCCACGCACAGCATCCGCAGGTATTCGTCGTCGTCCATGTCGTCCAGCTTCGCGGCGCCTTCGATCCACGGGTTCCACACCACGGCGTCAGCGAAGCCCTCCTTCTCCAGCACGATCACGCGCGCTCCGTCGCGGATGCGGATGCGGTCCGGGGCGCCGCGGTACACGCGGTCCAGCGGGCCGGCCACCGTGAGCTCGTCCTCCTCCTGCGCGCGGTCGCGGTCCAGCTCCTTGTCGTGGAAGGAGATGCCCTTCAGGTCCAGCACCGCCGCCTCGCGCACGTCCGCCACGCGGAAGTAGCTGTGCAGCGCGGCCGTGAACTCCACCCCCTCGCCGCCGCGGTTGAAGACGTCCAGCCGCATCTCCAGCGCGTCGTCGTGGAGCTCCACCGCGAGCGAGGCGAGGAAGGTGTGAGGCCAAAGGTTCATCGTCTCCGGCGAGTCGGTGAGGACGAAGGTGGCGCTCGCCTCGCCCGCATCGGGGAGCACCCATTCCGCCAGCCGCGCGAAGCCGTGCTTGGGGAGCGGCCCCTGATCCGCGAACTGGGGGAAGATCACCGGCACCCCGCCGCGGATGGCGCTGGCCGCATCGAAGCGCGCCTTGCGGCTCACGAAGAACACCTCGCCGCCCCCGGCGGGCACGTACGAGGTGAGGTGCGCTCCGTGGTGATACACCTCCGCCGTGCCGCCGGAGGGATGTGACAGGCGTACGCGTGAGAGTTCGTTGCTCATGTCCATGTCCAGGTAATCACACGGAGGCACAGAGACACGGAGGAGGTCTCTCTGTGTCTCCGTGCCTCTGTGTGAGCCCCCATCACTTTCGCGGCGCTTCCGGCGTCATCGGCACGGGCAGGGGCACCGGGCGCGAGGGGATGACGATGGTGTCGCGCGGCGCCGGGTACGGCGTGGGCGGCGGCGGCTGGGGCTGCGGCTGCGGAGACGGCGGCAGCGGTTGAGGCTGCGGCTGTGGAGGCAGCGGCTGCGGCTGAGGCTGCGGTGCCGGAGGCTGCGGTTGAGGCTGCGGCTGCTCCACCCGGGGCTGCTCGCGGGGCTGCGGGACCGGGCGCGGCGGCCGGGGCGCGGGGCGCTGCACCGGAGCTGGCCGCTGCTGCGCCGGCTGCTGCTGCGCCGGCTGCTGCTGGGCCGGGGCGGGCCGCTGCGCCGCGGGTGGCGAGAAGGGCGGCGGATCGCCACCCCCCGCGTTCGGGTTGATGGGGACGGGCGTCACCTGCACCTGCCCCTCGCCGCCCCCCGGATCTTCCGTCGGCTCGCCCTGCGCCGCGCCTGGATCGCCGCCGAACGTGTCCGCCGGCAGGGTGACGGGCACTTCTTCGTCGGTTGGCGAAGCCGGGCGGGTCTCGGCCGAGTCGGCGGGGGCGGGGCCTTCCGTGCCGCCGCCGCCATCGCCGCTCAGTGCCCACACGCCGGCCACGCCGCCCAGCGCCAGCAGCGGGAGGGCGACCATCCATCCACGCTTTTTCGCGCGTGGCGGGGGTACGGGCGCGGGGTCGCGGCGGGGCAGGGGAGCGGGCTCCGCGGATACCGCTACTGGGATCGCCGCCGCCGCGACGCGGGGCCGGTCGGGGGCGATCACCGTCCGCTCGTCGTCCACGATGGGCGGCGCGGAGGTGGCGATCAGCGTCTCGCTGTCGTCCGGCTCGGCGGCGCCGTCCAGCGCGGCGGCGAAGGCGTCGGCGTCCGGGAAGCGGCGCGCGGGGTCGGGGTCCATCGCCCGCTCGATCACCGCCTCCAGCGCGGCGGGGACCTGCGGGTTGATCGAGCGGATCGGCTTCAGATCCGCGCCGGTGGCTGCGGTGCGCTCGGAGTCGAACGGCTTCTGCCCGGTCAGGAGCTGGTAGCCCACCACGCCCAGCGAGTACACG